>JALHSR010000240.1 GCA_022865315.1 Methanotrichaceae archaeon
CGACATCTGAGTCGTCCAGGTTGCATAGCTCACTAGCACGCAAGCTGGCATAGAACATAGTCTTTAACATAGCAATGTGTTTTATATTATTGCAAATGCTGAATATTTTTGTAATTTCTATCTCGTCAAAATAGTATGGAATGGTATTATTTGGTTTGATGAAATTGAAGCTGACTTGCTGTCCGAGCATCTCGTGATACTTCCTTATCGAGAAGGAATAATTATTGGTAGTACTCAGCGACAGCTTTCTGTCAAAGAGATGATCGCGGAATCTAGCAAAATCATCTGCACAAGGTGAATCTGTTTCTAAGAACTCCAAGTATTTGCTTACATGTAATACCTACATGGGCACAATCTAATCAGTAAGTGATGGTGGCAGGGCACATTGTATCACATAATTTATATGATATGAGGTACATGCACCCTGTGTGACTCATCAATGACTGAGATACAATTAAACTTGATAAATTTTCCGCATCGTGAAATCCTCTCAACGATCTTGAAGGATTACTCAGACGACTTTGAGTTCACTGCCAACGGCGTTTTTCGCAGAATAACTCCGCCGCAATGTTCTGATTGCGGATTTCCCATGAGCTATAATGGCTTCAACACTTATCGAAAAGGATACCTTGGGGAAGCCAGCGTTGGGCGTTATTTATGCAGCGCTTGCGGAAAATCGGTTGAAGAGGACCGTACCTTCTGGAACAATCTGAAGACAGGATTCTTCAACATCCTGACTGAGATTTGCTTGCGTTTAAGGCTCAACCATGTTTCATATGAGCTTATAGAAGACGTAATGAGTCTTCTGTATCCCCGAGATAAAGATACCATCCGCAACATGGTCCAATCTGCGATCGAGAAACTGGAAGTGCCTCCGGTCAATGGTACCCAGTTTGTGAACTATGATGAACAACATCCCAAGGCAGGCCGGAATCAGAAGTACCGCCTGACGCTTCTGGATTCCCTAACAAGACAGGTTATAGCGGATGAGCTATTCGACTCAAAAGATGCCGACACTATCGAGGATTTTCTCACCCGAAACCTCGATGCGCATAAGCCGATATTTATTGTAACCGACCTCTATCGGGGATACAGCGATATCTTCAAGAGGGTCTTCGGCAACAACGTGACCCACCAGCTCTGTTTGCTCCATCTTAATAAGCTCATAGTCAACGATTTTCCGCGGAAGACCAGCATCGAACAGGAGTTAGTTAAATATGAACTATTAGATATATTTTATAATGGCGAGCTTGAGATCGAGTTTCTCTCCTGCCTAATCGAAGAGGAGAGGGCCATGAAGCGGAAGAGCGGCAAGGAGTACAAGGTTTGGGTTAGGGAGGCAATGCGCCTATTCCGCGAATTCATTCATAGTCTGGAGCTCAAACGCAGAAGAGAGGACAAGAACCTAGAACGGAGAACCTATTATGACGCGTTGAACAATTTCAAAGAGTTGTTCAGCAAGATCGACTCTTTTGAGATAGCCGTAAGAAGAAGGCTCATGAAAATCAAAGAGCTCTGGCCGAAGCTTACTGCGTTTTACTTCGTCGATAATGCGCCCGCAACCAACAATGCTCTCGAAAATTATTATTCCACAAGCCTCAAGACCCACAGAAAAAAGCAGCTAGTGGTACCTGGTATCGAAGAGCAAATAAAACTCTCGGCATTGAAGAGATCTGGAATTTTTGGAAGGCCCAGCAAAACATTGCTCGACGCCTTCCTCATGTTCATTCCTTTTCTCGACAGGGGCTAAGGTGTAATAGATAATTATTGTCAGGATGGAAAACAAACAGCTTATGCCATCAAATTTTGGTCAGATATAAACAATATTTTAAAATCTAATTTGATAAAACAACGTGCAACTAAATCATTTAACTCCTAACTGAAAACTCAACCAATCTACATCAACAATATTTTCAGGGATGGGATAGCTCAAGGAAGTCGAAAAACCTGATTTCACTAGATTTCTAGATTGTGCCCTTCCTTGCCATAATCCCCTCCAATTACATTCCCTTCTGAGGGGATTATTAAGAATCTATTATTAATACTTTTAGGACACTAGGGAAATTTCCCTCCTGCATGTACTGCACAGCCTTCTGCTGAAGCTCTTGACCTATAGTGTTAACCTTTTCCTGTACCGGCAATAGGTCAACAGGGCTCACA
>JALHSR010000241.1 GCA_022865315.1 Methanotrichaceae archaeon
AGAGTCATTTAGACTTAGCGGAAGCCATCGAACAATAACAAAAAAAAGGGGATTCAAGGAAATTTGGACGTCAAGAGAATAGAAATGAGCACTGATCTTGATATCTCCATTGCTAATGAGGGTTAATAGGAGTCCTCAATGAGAAAGAAAATATTTAATCCCTTTTTGAGGCATTATCCAGCATTATCGACGATTTAATGTTTGGCTCTATTTCATAATGAATTTATATTAAGATAACATAAGTTGCATAGTTACAGGAGGGACTCCGATTAGTTCTATAAGGTTTTGGTTAGTGCGGCTTGTTGTCTTCTTTTTGATAGTGCAGGTCATGCCAGTTTATGGCGATATCGCAGAACTGGGTGGCGTTGAAGGAACAGTCACATCCGACTCGATCATGGGTTGTCAAGAAAATGATGTGACCAATTTCTTGGTGGCTGATGGCAGCATTCAGAGTGCCGTTGACAATGCCAACCCCTGCGATATCATCCATCTGCTGGAGAAAATCTATCAAGAGAACGTGCATATTGAAAAGTCTTTGAGCCTGATCGGAGCCGGAGTGGACAAGACAATAGTGGACGGTGATACCGACAATGACGTGTGGGCAACGGACGGGTCTTCTACATTGGATCTGATATCGATGTGACACTGGCTGACATGACTATTAGGAATGGCAATGCCTACAACGATCCCTTCATATCAGGTTACGGCGGAGGTATATTGAGTTTTGGCAACCTTACCGTAGAGAACTGCAACATCTATGATAACGTTGCATCAAGAGGCGGCGGGATTCTGAGTTGGGCTTTTGGCGAAGGCGACGTTACAACTCTAACTGTCAAGAACAGCAAGATCCACAACAATACTGCCCAATGGGGCGGCGGCATATACAATCGAGCTGACAATGGCACTGCTATTGCGACTGTGACCGGATGCGAGGTCTATGAAAACAAGGCAGAGTGGAATTACGATCGTAATGACAACCTTGGGTACAAATATGCATTGGGCGGCGGAATTCTGAACTTCGCCCAAGATGGAACCGCAATTATGACCGTGAAAAACAGCGACATACACCATAACACAGCAGAATCCGGTGGGGGAATTTATTCCTTAGCAGCTTCCCAAAGGACTGTAAAGAATCCAACGGCCATCTTGAGTGTGATGGATAGCGATATCCATGATAATGTTGGTGGAGGAATCTGCTCAAATGCTGGTAACTCATGGTCACAAAGAGTTGCTTCCGCCACGTTATATGTAGAAAACAGTACCCTGCATGATAATAAAATAAGTAATGGGGATCAGCCTGCTGGTAACGGAATTACTAACCAAGCTGAATTTGGCAATGCCACATTGTATGTACAGAACAGCGATATTTTCGATAACACTGACAACGGAATTTACAATTATGGAACTGGCAATGCTACAACAACCGTGAGGAACAGCAATATCCACAATAATGCCAGAGGAATTTACAATTATGGCCTATTTGGTGGCAATGCTACATTAATTGTGCAGAATAGCGATATCCATACTAACAGTGAAACTGGAATTGAAAGTTATGCTGATTTTGGTAAAAGTTTAGTTGCCGTGAAAAATTGCAGCATTCATGATAATAAATATAGTGGAATCAGCAGTTCCGGCTATTTATGGGGAGGAGAATTAACCGTAGAAGGTAGCGATATTTATCGCAATGGCGACAATGGAATTACCAGTAATAGCAATAAATTGATAGTCCAGAATACTGCCATTTACCTTAACAATGGCATAGGCCTTGCCAACGGTGCTCTTTATGATCATAGTGGTATGGCTTCTGTGCAGAATTGCGACATTCATGATAACAATCTTGGCGGAATTCGCAATAGCGGTTCAATGACTGTGCAAGATAGCATAATCCACCATAATAATAACACAGGTATCTCGAACTTTGCCAGCTATCATAGGTATGGTTTCCTCATAGGAGGTGACATCGTAATAGAAAATTGCAGCATCCACGACAATGTAGGGGATTATGGTGGAGGCATTAGCAATTTTGGCGGATTAATGGACGTTATCAACAGCGAAATCTACAACAATGAAGCAGAACACGGTGGCGGAATTTACAATGGAATTGTTGAGTATCAATTTGGGTCATTAGGTTATTTGATTATCAATAACAGCAATATTCATAGCAATACTGCAAGATATGGTGGTGGAATCTACAATGATGCTGGTTATTGGGGTTATTGGGGTAATGCCACGGTTATAATGCAGCACGGCAACATTTACGACAATACCGCTTCTATGGATGGCGGTGGAATCTATAATAATGGCACAATGAGCGTGGAAGGCAGCAATATCTTTTTTAACACAGCAGATACCGATCAATTTGATGATTATGAAGGCCACGGTGGGGGCATTTTCTATACGGAAGGCCACGAGCCAGTACTGCTAGGCTATAACCAGATCAAGGACAACACGCCGGATGACATCTATCCGCCCATGACATGAGAAACAATTGGGGCAGAGCGATCCTTAGCGATGAAGGGGTTGATCATTCGAATTTATGTAATACTAGATTCCGCTAGATTAACCGAGCCTGCGAAAGACTCATGATATAAATTCGATGTCGTATTTTCGCCAAAAACGCGTATATATATTATACGTGCTTTTGGTGATTTCGGGGATTCATTTTCCGGTTGAGTGACAAGAGGGCTGGACTACAATGGATAGCACAGGTTCCAAGTAAGTACTTTTGCTATCTTCTGCGGGGAGAGACCCATTGATCGGCGTTTGCTCGGTTGCGTTTCGATTCCCATGATTATCTCTTTTGAAATGCTACAACCGAAAACTTTATACCTCGGCAATTGTCGTATATGCTGTATGGCAAAGGTCGAACTCTCTTTTATCCCTCCTACCTAACCGACTTTTGCCCCCTCCTTGTTCATTATCCAACGTTTCCATGAGATTCAGACGCATCGGATTCTATCCGATCTATTTGGTGGACAAGCCTTATAGTCTCAATCCCCATTGACCTAACATTCCAGAACGCCAGCCAAGGGAGGGTATGGCAAAAGTCGGAGTGATGGGGCTTGATGGCTGGCCAAGCTTTCAGCTCCATTTATCCCCTCAGCATCCTTGATTATTACGTTTTATTGAACCCCCTCTTCTTATCTCCCGCTCTATTAACCTGCGATGTAGGCGACCAGGATGCCAGAGAAATTGCCAGCGACAAGAAGCACCTTGAAACGCTGTAAGTTGAGGGGGCGGTTGAGGCTGTTGCAGCCTCTAAATGTCCAGAGTAAGCGTTCTGTTATACCACTCTTGCCGAGTCTTATCCGACACATGGGCATAGCGCAAGGTGGTGCGTATATCCCGATGTCTCAGTAGGGGGCTGTTGTCCGACCATTTCATAAGATCATTGGAACTGTAAGCAAAAATTCCACGACAAAAAGCAGAACTCTACTGCGATATCTGATCTTACCGATCCACAATCATTGCTCACGATTACATTATAATCACCAGAGTCACTTGAAGTAACGCTATCTATGGTATATGTAGCCGTGTTTGCTTCGTTGATATCCTGGCCGTCTTTCTTCCACTGATAGCTCAAAGGCTCTGATCCAGTGGCTGTTACGCTGAACGTTGCCTGTTCTCCTAAACATTTGGTCAGACTTACTGGATGAGCTACGATAGCGGGAAGTGTATTTACTGTCAGAGATGCTGCTTCTGAAGTTGATGAACCACAGCTATTGCTCACGGTTACTGTATAGCTTCCAGCATCGTTCTGGATGAATCAGTTCAAAGTAAACTTCAGTCTAATGAACAGGCTATTCAGTCCGATGAACAGACTGCACAATCGATTGAGCTTGTACCTTACCAAATGAATCAATAGCCTGCACCTCAACTTTTTTTCGGCTAATGTTGATATTGCAGGAAGAACCAAAGCTACATAAGGCGATAAGACATATTTAATTGAGGATCGATCATGAAGACTGAGCTTGTTTTAATATTAGTCATGCTGAGCTTATCAGAGTGTTTAGTTTCTACTGGAGTCGATATGAAGATAACGAGTTCATATTTTGATATGAATGGGACAATCACAAATGTTTTAACACCTTCAAGCATTATCATTGGCAATGAGGAGGTTAAACTAGAAGGCGTTGATCCGTATGGTCTCTATAGCTCAGCTTATGCATAC
Organism: Methanotrichaceae archaeon; assembly: GCA_022865315.1. Lineage (GTDB taxonomy): Archaea > Halobacteriota > Methanosarcinia > Methanotrichales > Methanotrichaceae > JALHSR01. Next base: position 4,172 of record JALHSR010000241.1, read on the forward strand.
CTTGTGGAAGACCTAAAAAACTGGCTAATAGGCAAGGATGTTTTTGTAAAAGGAAATTATGTTTACTTTGATTTAAATGGTGCTTATAACTCAATAAGCATAAATGAAATGATCCAAAAAGAAATTATTGACTTATGGAATGAACAATATTATTATCAGGATTATTACCCCGATCAGTATTATGATGGGGGTTATTACGCCAATCAGTTTAGTTATTGATTTTTTTTATCTAGGAATTACCTCAACAGAATGCTAGGGATTCACCCAGCCATCCGACCAGAATAACTTCCAGAATTAAAATTTTATTGGCAGTATATTTTCATATTCAATACTTCAATTCGGCAGAAAAAGTCATGACTATCATGACGATTAAGTTTTAAATGGCGTATTCTTTGAAAAACTGGACATTTGCATTAGCGATATTATTGGCTTTGAGCTCTATTGGCGCATGCCAACAGATAATTAAAAATCTTGAACCAGGCCATGTAACAATAGATCTAGGCGAAGGCTATAACGCATCATTTGATTTGGCAAACTCAGAAAAAACTTATGATGTTGAGGTAAAGGAACCTGAATTTGGCGATATATTACTCACAACTAAATCTTATGGATTCATCATTTATACCGCAGGTGGCAATGAAGAGCTTACTGAGATAACACTCAATATATACTCAACTCCGAAAAAAAGGCCAGTTCCTAAACCCAGCCGAGAGGATCGGGAATTTGGGCCATTAGGAATAAGAGCCATAACTCCAAAAATAACAGATGGCACCACTGGATTTGTGGGCATTGATTGGCCGAAAGGCAATACATCGACCAATATAAATGATGTAGTAGATGCATTCTTCTATTATTACCCTTGAGCTCAAGAGACGGCAGACGGCATTGAAACATGCATAGAAGTATTTGGCCAGACAAAGGCCTTCGACAAATCACAAGCATTGACTGTATTTCAATCGCTGTTGGATACAATCCATGTAGGTGGGCTGAATATGCCTTAAGCGATCTCAAATAACCCATTTTATAAGTTGAAGAACAGAAAATCAAACGCCACAATATCCTTTTCACTTAAGTTTCTTATCCTTGCATGTAACATAACACTTAGTGCATTACTTCCCCTTCACCTACTCCAAAGGTTTTGTCCCGAACCTGTTGGATTATTTATTGATTTCTGAGATAGCAAAACCGCTCCCATTGCAGAGACCTTGGCTAAATTCTATATCTAGTATTCTACTTTAAGGAGAGTCTTAAGAAATCTCCCAAGTAAGAGAATAGCTCCAACCCATTAAAATGTTTCTTAGGATCTCGCGGCTAAAATAGATATAGTAATCAGAAGTATTATAGTTTAGATCTAAATGTTCTCTTTGGTCGTCTCACTGTGTATCTTTCTTTTAGTCCCATCCGGGATGGCTGCAGATGTACCTTTTGTATTAGATGGGAAATCCTTTGGCACGGAGGATTATGCTCATAATCAACTAGAAGAAATCGGTTCTTCATCTCTGGGTCTTGGACGGGTACCGTTCACATCCACGACTACCCATGACGATACTTTGGAATTTCCTTTGACTGGAGATAGCAACGATTCAATAGGTTCTTCAGAAAAAAAACTAGAAAACATCAGTAAAACGATAAACAGCAGGGTAGAACCAGATAATGCCCAGGTGCGTGATCTGGCTCTTGCACTCGCAGCCAAGCATCCAGGAGAACATACAATCGATCAGGTTTGCGAAATTTATAGCTATCTGAAGTATGGCAACAGCTCAAAGAAACCTTGGAGCTATGTAGATGATCCAAGGGGGTTTGACTACTTCAATTATGCGAGTAAATCGCTGAATGCTGGAGATGTAGCAGGAAGTGCAGGTGCGGGTGACTGTGACGATTTTGCCATCTTGATGTCCTCGCTTGTGGAATCCATCGGTGGAACTACAAGAATTATTTTTGCTCGCAACAATAGTACCGGCCACGCTTATGCTGAAGTCTATCTTGGCCAGCTCAATAATCAGAATAGTCAGGTAGATGACATGATCGAGTGGTTGGAGGCTAAATTCAATACAGATAAAATCTTCACTCATATAGATACAGATACTAAAGATGTCTGGCTTAACCTGGATTGGTCAGCGAATCATCCGGGAGGACCCTTCTACCCGGCAGATAGGCATTATGTTCTTTGGATCAGAGACAAAATCGGAAAGACTCCACTGAATGTTCCTTCGAAATCAAATCTTCTACCTAAGTCAATTAACCTGACTCCAGACAAATCTAGCCCTCAAGAGGTAAGAACAGTTATAACTTGGACTGCAAAGGCTAACGACTCATATATTGATCAATTATTCTACAAATTTTTCCTCAATGGCGATCCCATCACTGAATGGATAAAAGATGGCAAGTGGGTCTGGATGACTACTGATTCCGATGTGGGTAATAATTTTATCGAGGTTAGAGTGAGTGATGAAGAACATGCGGATTTGAATAGATTCGAATGGAACAAAACTGCTAGTTTCACTATAACCGCATCTAATGAGAAGCCGGCCATCACAGACCTCATTGCAGATAAAGCTAGCCCACAGGAAGCTGGTGCAAAAATAACCTGGACAGCTGAATCAAATAATTCCGAAAACGATTCCATGCTTTACAAATTTTTTGTAGATGGCAAATCTATGACGGATTGGTCAACAAATAACAAATGGTCCTGGCAGACCAACGATACTTATATGGGTGAAAATCTAATCGAAGTTCGATTGAGAGATGGATATCATGCAGATTCAGATGATTTCGATTATCGCAAATCTGCAAGCTTTGCCATTGTTGCGCCCAAGGCTCATTCAAGATCGTCGGATATACTTTTTTCGGATAAAATTTTCCTTTTAATAATAATATTAGGAATCCCATTCTATCTAATTGTTAAGAGACAATAAAGTCGGAAGTCAAGCTTTGTACTAGGTCAGTAATCATCATAGAGATAGTCTGATATGGATTGTGGAAAAATTAATCCATAGTGCATTAGGAATTCACTGGTAAGATGATTAAGAGACTTTTCGGCATTGAATGCTGGAAAATTATGCATCCATAAGTTAGATGGCCATAATCCCTGCAAACAGTTTTTAAAGGTTATTCCTCAAACTTAAGCTGCTTCAATTCTCCGCTTTAATGGGTTTGCGAATAAATGGATTGAGCCTTCGTGGCGAATCACCTAAGAAACGACTTGGAGAATGAACAGCTGAAATCCTCATAATTCAAGGGATCATTTCTAAAAATATTTAGGACTTATCTAGCAATTTTGTTTCAATAACGATCATTAATTATATTTATCTTTTAAGACTTTAAGCTACAGTTATTTGCTGAAACATATATATATATATATATAATATTAAAACTTTTACCATTTCGAACTTTTTTGATCGGATTAAATTATCGATCGAAATCCTAAGATCGCCGACGATAGAATTGATAAAAATTAAAAATATATAAAATAAGATTTTATTATTTATCGATAGGCTTCAATTGCTTATTGCCCGCTATATTCTACTATTACTACAATTATTATTAATAAAATTAATTATTGTATGTCATAAATATCGGCGAATTTATAGTTCACCGAAATACATAAAATAATGCGTTGCTTAATATATCCATATGAAGGGGAATATCATCAGAGTAGAGCGGGCTGA
>JALHSR010000242.1 GCA_022865315.1 Methanotrichaceae archaeon
CAGTATCGGTCGGAATTGGCTGAGCAGCCAAGACCAATGTCAGACACGAAAGATCTCGTGGCTCCACATCACATAAGACATTTACCGCAACCGGAACCCAGCTCGTCATCGTAATCAGAGCCATAGCCGTTCTGTTGCGGAGCCTTGTTTAATCGGCCCCTCTCTGTTGGGGCTTTTCGTATTTAAGAGTTCCTGTGCATTAAGGATGATTCAACCTTCCATTTGCTGCGACCTTGGTAGCTCTATATCTTTGTTTTGTGATTTAACTTGGAAACGCATCTGAAATTCGCAGACTAGGCTGGTTCCGATGCATATAATGGAAATTTCGCTAGAAAGGTCGCAAATGTTATCACAATAGAGATGCTCGGTGTCTAAAAATTCCATCGCGTTCCTTTTAGAGGCCAAAGCTCTCAAATATTTAAGCTCACATCTAACTTTCCAAAGTGAAAAGTGGATTAAATAATTAAATAAGGATTATTCATCGCCGAGTATTAATAGCATCAAGTGCAACCAAACCGGATTAAGATTTAGCGCTTGGAGGATTTAAATGGGCTATACTTTGACGGAAAAGCTCCTCAGAGACCACCTTGTAGAAGGAAGCTATGAGCCTGGTTCGGAAATTGGCATTAGGATCGATCAGACTCTAACACAAGACGCTACCGGAACTATGGCATACCTACAGTTTGAGTCAATGGGTCTATCAGAGATAGCTGCGGAATTATCCGTGAGCTACGTGGATCATAATACGATTCAAGTTGGTTTCGAAAATGCCGATGATCATGCGTATCTGGAATCAATTGCCAAAAAATATGGAATCTATTTCTCTCGCCCAGGAAATGGAATATGCCACCAAGTCCATCTAGAAAGGTTCGCAAGACCTGGCAAAACATTGCTCGGTTCAGATAGTCATACGCCCACAGCAGGAGGAGTTGGATCTTTAGCGATAGGTGCTGGTGGTCTTGATGTGGCTGTAGCCATGGGTGGAGGAGCATATTACCTCTCCTGTCCAAGCGTCATCAATGTTCATTTAACTAATGCACTGAATCCATGGGTAACCGCCAAGGATGTTGTATTAAAGGTGCTCCAAGTCCTAACAACTAAAGGTAACGTTGGATGCGTTTTAGAATATAGTGGTAAAGGAATCAAAAAGCTTACGGCACCTGAACGCGCCACCATCACCAATATGGGTGCGGAAACTGGAGTAACAACCTCCATATTTCCTAGCGATATGCAAACAAAGCGTTTCTTGGAAGCGCAAGGTAGAGGTTATCAGTGGCTTCCGATGGAACCGGATAGGGATGCCGAATATGATAGGACCATAGAAATCGACATGTTGGAACTTGAACCTCTAGCATCCATACCACATAGCCCGGGAAATATAAAACCTGTTAATGAGCTAGACATGCCCGTGGATCAGGTTATGATTGGATCTTGTACAAATTCTTCCTATGTAGAAATGGTTACGGTGGCAGAAATTTTGAAAGGCAAAAAACTGCCCGCCGGGGTCAGCTTGGGCATTGCCCCAGGTTCCAGACAGGTTCTTACCATGATGGCCAAGAGTGGAGCTTTGAGCGATCTCATATCATTCGGTGGAAGGATACTTGAATCTGCATGTGGGTTTTGCATTGGTAATAGCATGTCGCCACGTACCGATTCTGTCTCTATACGTACCAGCAACCGTAACTTCAAAGGCCGATCGGGGACCCCTAGTGCCAACGTCTACCTTACAAGTTCCGTTGTAGCTGCAGCATCTGCAATGATGGGCAGGTTTACGGATCCCCGAAGATTAAATATGATCTACCCCACGATCGAAATGCCGGACCATTTCGAAATCGACGATAGCATGATAATACCGCCACTCCCTCTGGAAGAACGGCTTAAGGTTGAGATAAGTCGTGGCCCTAACATAGGCGAGCCTCCTTTGAATAATCCTTTGCCCGATGAGGTGAGGGGTATCGTCACAATCAAGGTGGGCGACTATGTGACTACAGACCATATAATGCCAGCTGGTTCCCGACTCAAATATCGGTCAAATGTGCCCAAGTATTCAGAATTCGTCTTTGAGCCTTTGGACAAGGATTTCAGCAACAGAGCTGCAGAGTTTAAGAGCAAGGGTGTGCACAACTTGATCGTAGCTGGATTAAGTTACGGTCAAGGCTCTTCAAGGGAACATGCTGCTCTATGTCCCATGTATCTTGGTGTCAAGGCCGTCATAGCCAAATCTATTGAGAGAATACATGCAGCCAATTTGGTCAATTTCGGCATAGTACCATTTTATTTCGTCCGAGAAGAAGACTATGATTCCCTCGAGAATGGTTCTGAACTCCTTATCCCTCATATAAGAGATGCGCTAAAGAGCGGGGATGTTCAGGTCAGAGGCCTATCTGGAGGCAAAGATATCCTTTTGAAGACCAGCTTAAGTCAGAGGCAAAAAGATATCCTGCTAGCAGGAGGGCTACTCCCTTACACTGTGCAAGAAAGAAAACGAAAGTAGATTCTGCCTCAATGGCAGATTTTTTATTGTAAGATTCAGATCGTGAAAGATCCCATTACGCTTTGAGAGATTATGAGTCCTTTTGCATCATCGGTTGGGGTATTGTTTCCCTGGGATATCATGGAAAGAGTAGTTCCTACAGGTGTATATTGCCAGCTCTGCCCAATGTCTAAATTCATATCAATATCCCTTTTCAGGAGCATACTATTTAGCTCAGCTGAACTAGCCCCACTAATTTTCGAGGCATTTGCGGAGAAGCTAGTACCTTTAATTGTAACTGGAGTGCTAAATTGTAGGGGAAAATTATTCATCCAAATATTCATTGTCTCTACTGGGCCCTTCAGGACCGGAGATGCATTTTGGGTTTGGCTAATATATGTATTCCAGTATTTCTCTACAGATGGTTCAAATGCAGGAACGTTTGGTTCGTTTAGGAAAGCAAGCTGGGAGGTGCTATAACCCTCTCCGGTAAACATTGACTGAGTCGAAGCTGCACTTATTAGTCCGATCAACGCTACAAAAGCGATTGTCCATTTCATTTTAATTCATCCCTTAATATTTAATACCTTACTCTGTGATGCTGATTTGTCCCAACCTATTTATTCCTTATTGATGCAGCCGTAAACATGCGGGATTGCTTCGAGATTCTCCATAAGGATCTTGCTGGAAGAATTGGCAGGCTAACGACACTTCATGGTTCCGTGGAGACGCCTGCTCTCATGCCCGTGATCAATCCTCATCTTCAGTTTATACCACCATCCGAATTAACTAGAATTGGGGCCAGGATAATAATAACAAATAGCTACATTATCTGGCAGGATGAAATACTTCGAAATCATGCTATAGAGAAAGGGCTGCATGACCTTATCGGTTTTCAAGGCCCAATAATGACCGATTCAGGGGCTTATCAGCTCTCTGTATTTGGTCACATAGATGTTGAACCTTTGGAAATCCTAAGTTTTCAGCAAGCTATTCATTCAGATATCAGTGTTCCTCTCGATATACCAACTCCGCCATATGTGCCAAGGGAGAGGGCGGAGATTGAATTAATGGAGACGAAAAGGAGGTTACTAGAGGCCCTTGAGCATAAAAGCGCGGGCTTATTAGCCGGGCCGATCCAAGGCTCAACCTTTCCAGACTTGAGAGAGCGAGCAGCTTCATTCTTGAAGGATAAGGATTTTGATGTTTATCCGATTGGAGGTGTAGTGCCCCTGATGGAATCATATAGGTTTAAGGATCTTGTAGATGTAGTCGCTTCTTCCAAGAAAGGATTGGGCTCCGGGGTTCCTGTCCACCTTTTTGGTGCAGGTCATCCAATGATGTTTTCGTTAGCTGTGGCCATGGGTTGTGATCTGTTTGATTCAGCTGCATATGCGCTCTATGCCCGACAGGGACGTTATCTTACCTCACGAGGGACTTGGAATCTGGAGAAGATGAAATATTTGCCTTGTTCTTGTCAGATCTGCCAGAACCATACGGCTCAAGAAATTATCGAAAGTCCAGAGAGGACAAATCTGGTTGCAAGACACAATCTTTACGTTTCCTTTCAAGAAATGCGATTAGTCAAGCAGGCCATATGCGAAGGATCTCTCTGGGATCTCTTGGAGTCTCGATGTAGGTCGCATCCTAAGATGATTGACGCTTTAAGAAAGTTTGGGGTTGGAGGAGAATGGATTGAGAGACTGGACACATCTAGCAAGTCCACTTTATTCTACCTGGGACCAGAGTCATGCTTACGTCCCGAAGTTCTAAGTTATGGCCGGAGGATCGAGAGACTATCATTTAAAGGCAATGTGATTATCACGGATGATCTAAAAACTAATTTAAAGAGTTTTGACCAAGTTCTTCACTTTAAACCGCCTTTCGGGCCATACCCAATAGAGTTAGGAGAAACTTTTCCTTTCAATGCCGAGGTGCCTGAGGAACCTGATCAATCAGCCATAGATAACTCTTTAATAAATATGCATCGGCTA
>JALHSR010000243.1 GCA_022865315.1 Methanotrichaceae archaeon
GCGTGAGCTATCGAAATTAGCTGAATAAAGTTGGAAAGATGGCAAGAATGGCCAAAATCAAGCTCATTTAAGATCGTTGAACAAAAAAACTTGGACAATTGATCCCACAAACTTTATGCATTTAAGTTGATCGTAATCCTCAGTTATTTTCCTGATTTTAGCAATCAGTCGAAATATACGTACTAGCGCCACGCACCTTGAACAATCTTGCATCCATCGATGATTATAATCACATCAATTGCTTTTCTATATTACATTATTATGTAATATATAAAATATTTATTTCTAATTCATAACAACATTAGCTTCTTGGGAACTGATATCGACACCTTCCAATGTACCAATTATTTCAATAGAGTCACCTAAAATTCCTTCTGCCAATACCTTTCCATCATGAGCGAAAAGCCTTATGACGCCCTCCATGATCTTCTCTCTTTTGGATCCTTTCACTGTATAGACTGTTAATTCGCACATTACTCCTCCGGCTAAGACGGGCCCGGCGGGATTCGAACCCGCGACCCCCGGGTTAGAAGCCCGGTGCTATGTCCTAGCTAAGCCACGGGCCCAACATCATTGACAACTCTTGTCCAAATTTTCAGCCGCCCTTCGGCGGCATTTGACCGAGAGATTGCTTAAGTTGCTCCTGGAGCTGAGTAAACCTCCCTTGTATTCGCTCTTCTTGCTTGCTCATGGTCTTTTGCCTAAGCTCCATCACATCCTTCCGCTCTTTCAATTCTTCCAGGAGTTCGGACTTGCCTGTTTTGAAAAGGATTTCGCCAACGCTCTTGTAAATAACGGAGTCTTCGTTGCTTCTTTCAAGCTCCGTAAGCGCAACCTCAATTTCCCTTAGCAGAGCTTCAATTTGGCTCTTTTGAGTTATTACTGCCTGAGCCTGCTGTTGGAGCTGTTGCAGTTGTGCAATTTGATTCTGAATTTGGGGTGGCAATTCGCCGCTCATACTTTCACCATCTCTATTCCTATCTTGACCAAACTAATCCATGTATTCAGGGCGGCCCTTATAGAACCCAGGTCGTCTCCTTGTATTTCAAGATTGATATTACCCTCTCGCCAGGATAAACTGATCTGAGATTTATAAATCTCGTCCTCCATTTCTGGAAGTAGAGCCTTGAAGACTTTCTCCGACTCTTCAGCCTTAATGCAAATTTGTGCTATTCCTTTCATATTTTAAGCTTGATTATCATCTGCCCAGAATCCATAAAAACTAGCTCTCCTGACGAAACAACGATTGATCGATCTTGGGAATCATCACATATTCCTAATTCTAAGAATTCCGCGACACTTCGAGCCTTTTCTCCATATCCGACAATAACTGGTGCAGGTCTATTCTTCTGCTTAGACTGACTCTTTTTGGGCTCGATAGAAATGGAAAAGTCTAGCCTCGTCTCCACTTCTCCAATGCGCTTGATTAGGCCGCTAGGATTCCCGTAACTCTCTACTACGACAAGCCAAGTATTATTGATGGACAAGCTCTGCTTTCCACGTGTTACATACGGCACCGAGAGAAAACGTGCAAACGCTTTGGCCAGCCGTCTAGCTTTTACTGAGGGGTCGCGTGCAGTCGTGACCTTCATTAAATGGCCTTAAGCCTCTTGACTGTTGTAGGCCGCTCCTTCTGCAACATCCTGTGACCACAATATGGACAGCGTATTCCGCTATATTCGTAGTCTACCTCTACGTTCTTCTTACATCTAGTGCACTTGTATGCCATTTTCCTTACTCGACGTCTAGCGTTCTCTTCACAGACCGTGAGACAGACTGGCCTAAAGATGTCACAGGTACAAAAGCACCGCCTGCAAATGTGTAACCACACTTGCGACAGCTCCATATCGAGGAACTATCCCTTTTTACCTTGATCCTTCCACATTGTGGGCAATCATAAAATGCCTTGGCCAACTCCTCAATATCAGCCACCAACTTCCGTGACTTTCGACCATACCTGGGACCGTAGCGAGCTGAAGACCTGCTTTTTCTTCCTTTTCTCGTTCTTTCAACCATTGTTCAAACTTCCAAAAATTTTTCTCTGATTTCTTTGGCTTTTTCGCATGCTACATCAACAATGCGGCAAATTTGTTCTGTCCGGAGTGTTCCTGTTCCGCTCTTCTGCATGCCACAGATACTCCCATTTACGGAAGTAATAACTGTTAGCCTTGTATTGGCTATCGACTCCTCGTCAACATCGGGATCGAACATAACAACGTCGCCAAACTCAATAGCCGTCGTCGCGATTGGAATGTCGTTGACTGGCAAGGGATAATCCTCACCAAGACCAAATTTGCTAGCTGGTACCTTAGTTGTCAGCAAAGCCGCAATTGCCCCCAAGCTCGATGCATCCAAGATATTGCCGCAATTGTCGAGGATATGCACATCTATAAAGATAATCCATACCTGCTTCCCTGGAACCAAGCATAATGTTTCGAGGTTCACAGCCTTAGACTCACGCACACCTCGGTCCACAACTCGGGCGAGTTCAATACCAACCTCGGTTGGCGGACCTGGCTCAAACGTTGGTGATGCCAAGGGAACTAGTTCTGCATTGGTTATTATTACGCCTCTATTCGGTGCGTCAGGATATGGCTCACCTGGCTGCATCTTGATGCCAGCTAAAACCTGACTTGATCCAATTTTAACTAATGCACTCCCTTCAGCCTTACTTATTAAATTTGTTTGGATGGATATGTCCCTATACTCATCGAAAGTTCGGCCGTCTGCCCGTTCTCCCTTGAGAATCAAATTGTAGATGTAGTCTTTCCTTATTTCTGAAATAACATTAGTCACAGACTTGAACCTCCAAGAATGGCTCAGTCTCAAGCTGAGCGTACTTACCAATTAAGCACTTTCTTTGCAGCTCATAAATCTCCCTGCAACCTTTCATGGCCATTTCAAGAGCTTGGCTAAACTCATCCTTTGTAAACCTTCCATCCATCTGCAGCAATGTTATGTCGCCATTAGGAGTCATAGCAACGGGCATATCCGCTTGGCCGAAATTGTCCTCCTCTTTCATAGGATCGAGAACCAAAGTATCTCCAACTTTACCAGCTGCACAAGCACTTATCATGCTTTTCATGGGAATTCCCGCATCCGCAAGTGCAACAGACGCTGCATTTATGCCAGCTGTTCTTGTGCCTGCATCCGCTTGAAGAACTTCCACGAAAACATCGATTACAGAGCGAGGGAAATACGATGTTAGAATCACCGGCTCCAACGCCTCGCGGCTCACCTTTGAAATTTCGTGCGATCTTCGATCTGGTCCTGGCCTCTTCCTTTCCTCAACAGAAAATGAAGCCATATTATAACGATATCGCACTATCGCTCTAGTAACCTCCTGAAGATGCCTCGGATGAACTTCCCTTGGCCCATAAACAGCTGCAATAACCTTGTTTCCACCCATCTCAATGTAGCACGAGCCATCAGCTCTTGCCAAGACTCCAGCTTCAATTTTTATTGGCCGTAGCTCATCTGGCCGCCTACTATCGAGGCGCAAACCTTCTTTGAAGAATGATATATTATCGTTGCATTCCTCCATAACAATCAACTTTTGGCCCCTTTCTCTTTTTTTAGATACTCAACTATTCTATCTGTAAGGCCATTTGTATGGGCCTCTTTCTCAATAAGGAGGACAGTTTTCAAGGCTAGATCCATATCCTCAGAAGATCCATTTATCCAGCTCCTCCCATTCTGACCTACAAAGATATTGCAATTTAGCTCCTTCTTTAGCATACTGATCATTGAGCCTCCTTTGCCAATCAACCTGGGCACACGAGTATGGCTGATCTCAATGATTCTTCCTGTTTTTATAAGCCCCAGCTTCCTATCACTAAGCGTGAGTTCCACTTTCATCGTGCTATCCACATCCTTAACGCGGGTCATAATGGAGCTGCCTATTCTCAAATAATTTGACATTTCATCAGATTCAATTCTCTTCGGAAATTCAGATATATGCAGCAACCCATCGTATGGTGAATTTATATCTACAATCCAATTAGAGAAGGTGATATCCTTAACCACACCTATGACATTATCACCAGGTGCAGGCACATACTTGCCTGCCAATGGAATAACATTAATCTTATCCCTATAATTGGCAAGACCATAAAGCAGGGAGTAGACTTTTTCATTCTTTACATAGGTCCCTTCACCAGACTTCTTGATATCCTCGGATAGAAGATCACCTGGTATGACCACTTTGCGATCCATGCGATTCATTCCAAATTATCTCAATGCTTAATAAGCTTCGTTTCCGCTTCGCCTTTGGTTAACCTGTTAATTAAGGAGTAAAAGTCATCCTGCATACCTGCAGGTATCTTGATTACGCCTATCCAAGATCCATCATTCTGCCAAGCCTCTCTTATAAGTTTACCAAATGACGCAATTTCACTATAGGCTTTTGGGGCAAAAGACGCTGGTATTCTGACGGCCACCTCCACCTCCTCAAATCTTATCGGTATCAGGGGCCGAATGGCTTTCATTGTAATATTAACCTGTTCATCAATTGACTTACCTAGATCAATATTAACATGAGCTTCCGTCATAGCCTGCTCAATCCTCGCCGGGGGGTGAGGTGTCTTTGTTTGAGGATTAATGGCGTTCCGAGCTATGATTTCTATGACTTGCTTACGCTTATTTTCAATAAACTTTTTGCGCTGCTCTGAAGTAAGGCTGATCTCGCCCTTCTTAATAACGGTCTCTGCAACTACCGAAATTTCACCTGTCCCAAAAGCCTTAACCAGATCGTCTTCGGAACTGCGATCGCCACGAGTAGCGTTTTCAAAAACGTCTTCTACAGCAAGAATTTCACTAATATCAACGTTTTCGCCTCTTTTTAACGCCAACGCTCCATCAGGTTCTACAAGCACTTCGAAAATTTTCCCATGAGTTTTTAGTCGCGCCGGAACAGCATCCTCTAGTCTCACCATTCTAAGCTTCTCCTTTGCTGCCGACTACTATGCCCTTCATCTTTTCCACGTAGTCGGCAACTTCCCCTTCATTTAGCTTGTAGAACGTCCTATCAATGAGCTTAATCAAACCAATCTCTGTCGTAGCTGCCTCCACCTTGCCATCTGCCGCCTTATAAAGTGCTTCTAAGCCAAGCAGTATTGCAGCATCCATATTTAAATTTTCTTTATATTTTTCTTCGAATACTTCCATAACTGCCGATCTACCCGCACCAATGCCAGTAGCCTTATACTCAAGAAGAGCCCCACTGGGATCCGTCTCAAATAAACGAGTCTTTTCTTCCTCGGCCCCAATTATGAGCAAAGCTGTTCCAAATGGCCTAACGCCTCCATATTGAGTATATTGCTGCTTGAAGTCACATATCTTCTTGGACAAAGCTTCTACGCTGATGGGTTCGTCATATATTAATTTGTTTATTTGGCTTTCCACTCGCGCTCGGTCGATCAAAACACGTGCATCAGCAACAAGCCCGGAGGTTGCAGCGCCTATATGAACATCAATTTGAAATATCTTCTCTATTGACTTTGGTTCCATAAGTCTGCTAGTTATCCTTTTGTCAACTAGAACAGCTACACCATCAACGGCCTTTATTCCGACTGCAGTTGTGCCTCTCCTAACTGCCTCGCGCGCATATTCGACCTGAAAAAGCCTTCCATCGGGGCTAAATACTGTTATCGCCCTGTCGTAACCCATCTGAGGTGCCATTTGCATCGTTAAGTCCTCCGCATAAATCAAAAGAGGTCAGCCCCAGATATCGGGTATCTGATCTCTTTAACTTGCTCTGATCGTCCGGACAGAGATCGATCTCGCAGCCACGGATGCGAATAACGCATCCAGAAACTTCATCTAGTTCGATTCTTCTTCCGTTGTTGTCTACTTTCATTTTGCTCAATCTTGGTAAATACTTTTCCGTTGCCGATTTGATGGTCCCGGAAATGCCTTTCACTTGCAATGAGGCCCTTACTCCGCCTATTGAGTTTATCGTTGCTATTATGGCCCTTGTATCACGAATTCGATTATGATTGCACCTCAATATTCCAGAGCATCCATCGAAGAAAACTAATTTAAGCCTGTTTTCAGCAGCCCCTGCGTCTCCCATTAGAGATACCTGTGCCGAACGAATTTCGGTTATTATGTCTTTTGTCTGCAGATCCATTTCTGAATCCACAAAAAAGACTATATACCTGCCTTTTAGCTTGAGAACTTGATTGCTGATCGATTGAATGCAATCTCTGGATTAGCCACCGCCGGTTGAGAGCTCAATCGCCCGACTTCGGAGCCGTTTGGTCGATGAACGAAAGCCTAGAATCCCTGCCTTTTTCCCAAAAGGAGCA
>JALHSR010000023.1 GCA_022865315.1 Methanotrichaceae archaeon
CAACAAGAGGATGATGGATACCTTCAGATGAGAGAAATATATGGCCTTACTCTGAATGCTGATCTTGTCGTATTGTCTGCATGTCAAACAGGCAATGGGATTTTAGAAAGAGCGGAAGGACCGATGGGGCTGGCACGACCATTTTTCTATGCGGGAGCGCGTTCTGTGATTGCCTCTTTATGGTCTATCAATGACAAAACAACCGTTTTCTTTATGAAGGAGTTTTATCGAAATCTTGTCGAAGGGTACGCTGCTGGAAAAGCCCTCCAATTAACAAAAATTAGAATGCTTAATTCCGCATGGTCGCATCCATTTTACTGGGCTGGCTTTATTCTGAATGGTGACCCGACCGTGGTCAGCATGAGTAGGTGAGGAAAAGAGACATTTTATCTAGTAAGAACCAAGAAGCGCATTAGTTCGGATTCCGATATTTTCTGGGTGCTGGAAAAGGCCGTGACCATCCAGAAATAGTAGTTGTCGTTGTGAAGGCGGGACAAAACCTCATTAGGAAGCTGGATTTGAACATCAAGTATTTTCTGACTAGTCCAAACGGGTAGAAGAGAATTATCAAAAAGTTCAAGAATATAATACTGAGAAGCAGATTGCTCTTGCCACCGGAATATCAAGAGTTTCGGGAAAGTATGCACATGCGCAGGGGTAATCAATATGATTTTTGGTTCACTCGTGCGCTTGATCTCTGTAAGATCGTTTTTTTGTACGAATAGATAATAAATGGAAATACTAAGTGCGAGACAAAAAAGAAAATAAGCATATCTCCATATAAAGCGTCTCCCGATGTTTACGGCCTCCGGCTTATCAGTTGAAGAGGCCGTTGAAGAAATCTCGTTTATTGCTGTAGTGGAGGAAGCCTGATATCTTTGAAGCTCTAGTAATAGCTCAAACTCTTCCCTGCAAAATGAACAACCCGTTATATGGCCAATAATTTTCTTTTTATTTCGAAGGGATGTTGAAGACTTGAAGGAATTAAATAGGGCCATGGGAGAAGGGCATTTATTCCGATTGCCCGAGATCTTCGAAGTGACGTATCCATGATAGAGCTTCTTTAGGTCATCATATTCTATCTTCATGCTTAGCATCCCTGTCTTTCAGAAGATCTTTCAAATCAGCCAAGCCGCGATAAAGTAAATTCCTCGTTTTGTCTTGACTCCAATTTAAATAACCAGCTATCTCTTGAATACTTAAGTCTAATAGATAGAGTTTTATTACCTGACGCCTTGAAACAATTAGCATTTCTACGGCCTTGCCAACAATTTCTTCTAGATTTTTATTACGGATAGCTTCTTTGCTATAGGTCAGTTCCAATTCTGCGATACGAATTCTTTTTTCGTGTTTGAAAAGACCTTCTTCACGGCGGTATTTGCGGAGTTGATCGATAACGGAAGAATCCACAATCTTCTTAATATAGGACGCATAATTAGAGATGATTTTCTCATCACGGATGAGTTTCCAAATCCTAATCTTAACATCTTGTAAAATATCTTCCGGATCCAGGCCATACCTATAGAGATTATATTTTTGGACTTGGATTCTAATGAATTGGGCGAAATTATCTATAATATCTTTAAATTCTTTCTCTTTAATATCGACTGAATCCATTGGAAAATATGCTGTGAGCTATTACTTGATTAACTATTGTAATAATATAGATGGAAATAGCTATCAAATATTCTCATTGTTGATTTTTTTATACTCCTTTTTCGTATGGGGGGAAAGTGGTGTTTAGCAATCTTGAAATAATAACTTATGAAACCGAGAATATGTGTTTTTGACCCCTCCATACTCCCATTAAGGGCGTATCTGCCAGATTAGGATAAAAATGCGCGAATAGCCCTAGCTTTCCAAGCCCCGAACCAATATCGACCCAATTGCCATTCCCGCGATTCTTCTCGGGAGCGGCGGTGTCTTCTCCCTAGTGGTGAGCTGGATTGGTATCGACTCCCAGGCCGCCCACCAGCTTTTCTACAAGCCTCAGGGTAGGGCGGCCAGGGGGAGGGGGCCGCTTGCCGGTGTCCCCGATAAATATCGCTTAAAACGGGGGAGGGATGGTCGGCGCCGCTCTGCCCTGGCTTCGCCTTGAATGATTGGGGCGATTTCATATAATGGGGG
>JALHSR010000244.1 GCA_022865315.1 Methanotrichaceae archaeon
CTCAGCAACACATTCGCCGGCTTGACAAACTTGTCCAGGCTCACAGGTCACATCTGCACATAGATCCTCAGCAACACATCTGCCGGCTTGACAAACTTGGCCAGGCTCACAGGTCACATCTGCACATAGATCCTCAGCAACACATCTGCCGGCTTGACAGACTTGGCCTTCAGGACAGGTTACACCTGCACATGGATCGACAGCAACACATCGACCGTTTCTACACACTTGTCCTTCAGGACATGCAATGCCAAAGTTACAGTTATTAACAGGGTATCCTCGATTCAATATCGAAAAGTGTCGTTGTGCTAATTGCTGGAAAAATTGCTGGAAACCAAATTCATAAGTTCTTTGCCAATGA
This sequence comes from Methanotrichaceae archaeon, assembly GCA_022865315.1. Lineage (GTDB taxonomy): Archaea > Halobacteriota > Methanosarcinia > Methanotrichales > Methanotrichaceae > JALHSR01. Next base: position 362 of record JALHSR010000244.1, read on the forward strand.
TTGAGATGACGCGCATCACGATCATTTTGACTTTGGAAGCCTATTTCAGTTCGGGCTTTTTCAGCGCCTAATACACCCATCATCAAAGTAGATATTATAAAAAATATCAATATATATTTTAATATGTGCTTCATTTTATCTCCTACTTTTAAAATCCTCCAAGCGTTGCGTTCCCTCATGCAAACAGAAGGAATTTTTTTTCAATAGTCTATGGTGAGGTCACTACTACTACTATTAATGCTTATTTAAAGAGACTTACTCAAAATAAGAAAACAAAAATGAAAGAGTTTAAACTCAAAATAACATTTTATAGCGGTATTATTCAATAATCTTTTTCCAACAGACTTCTCTATTACTCGCAGAAACATATAAAAAAAATTTTTATTTACCTTTGCTTATTCTAGCTGTAGCGATTTGTTACTATTTAAAAATTCGCGAAATCTATAGCCAAAACGGCCTTGCAATCGATCAAATATTGTATCTTGAATCTATCTTTTTGCCAAGTCCCATGAGTGATTCTCAATTACCTCTAAGCATATCGATTTCTTTAAATAAGAGAATTTTATCTTACTGGCAATGCGGTGCTGATAAATTCGGCCTCCAATGTGGGCTCTTTTTCTCATATGTTGTTCGACATTCATGCCCAATTGATGGCATAAAAGAATTCAATAATTTTCTAGATCACGAAAAATACCTTTCAGAATTATTTGATTTTCGTTTAAACCAAATCTGGCCGCCAGTTTGAGCGTGTTAATAATATTCTGCTCAAATTTAATGAATACTTTCGCCTTGCCTGGTTAGTTCATTTATAATTGCCCAACACAATAGTTTTCTTGTAGAATCAGAAGATTGCACGAGACCCTACATTGATTCTGGGCAAAAAGTGCGATCTTCCTCACCCCCTATTTTTTTGGTGGCATCCATGGCAAGCAAGATCACAAGTTCACCAGAGCCATTCATCCAGAAGTGTAAGAGCCTGACCAAAGCAAAAAACCTCTATGTGGATGTGGAAGATAGGTGCATCCGTTTGGCCTGGACGTCCGTCTCTGATGACGGCTCGTAATAAGGTCGAATACATCGACAGGATTGAAGCAGTTAGGCTTGGCATATCTTATGATTTGCTTATTGATGCTGTTTCAGAGGGTGGCGGGGCGATCGATATCGATGGCCATCATCCTGTGACCCACGAGACCTATGTGCAGGAGATCCGCTTCTAGGTATAATAATTGAAAAACAAGATTCATTGCGGCTTTCCGTTCTGGGTGCCGAGGATTAAGGAAGTCCTCCACACATTTTTGTGAGAACGGAGAGCTTATCCCTTTTTGGTCTGGCCGGTTGCTGGCTGCAGTAGACTGGCTAATAATACAAAAGCTCCAGCGCCCAAGGAAGCGAATAGGAAAGCAAGGTGGGCAATTGGAGATCCGTTGTTGATCAAATAGCCAAAATATCCCAGTGCACATGTGCTGCTGATCCATATGAAGCCAATTCGCATCCTTACATTAGAAAACGAGAGGCTGTTGCTCATCAACATCTCAATGACCAAGCGACGATCTTATATACGTTAAATGTCGTAGAGTTGGATGGAGTAGGGTCGGGGACTGATTCACTCCCATTTTCAATAGGGGTGATAAAAGTGAGGGTTAAAGATTGGTATAAAAACGGGAGCTTAAATGCATTTCGCAAGTTTTGCATTCAAAGCAGAAAAAAACTCGTTTCGGTAAAGTTGGTCAAAGGGTCGGAACCTGTCAAAGGGATATTGTATCGCTACCGATTCTTGCCCTTTGAATCAGCTGGCATCTATCTTCTGTTGACGAATGCGGCGAACCATCCCGCGTTTTATTCTCTTTACGATATAGAGAGCTTGCATCATCTGGATTCAGTAAGCTCGATTGTGACTACTCCCGCCAATAAATTGGCAGGCATCTAGGCTTTCGCCAAAGACTGTAATCCCAGTCTCAGAATATTTTTTGCAGCGTTAAGATCTCGATCCATAGATAGCTCACACATAGAGCAATTATGGATTCTTTCCGAAAGACCTTTCTTAACAATTTGACCACAACCGGAACACATTTGAGACCTATTAGCAGGGCTGACTAGTTTCACTCTTCGACCAGCACCTACCGCCTTGTACGAAGTGTATTTTACTAGTTTATTCCATGCTACATCTAGGATGCTTTTGGCTAGATTGTGGTTTTGAACCATATCTTTAATATTCAAATCTTCAAAACATATTATCCCATATTGGTTAATTCATCTCCGGCTTAACTGTTGCGCAAAGTACTCTCGACGATTAGCAACCCTCTCATAGAGATGATTGACCGCTTTGGTTGCTTTCCTTCTTTCAAGAGAACCTTTAGGAAGCTTGTCACGTTTACTTTGAGCGGCTTTGAGTCGGTCTTCGTCGGTTAATAAGAATCTGGGATTATCCACAAAATCGCCATCTGAGAGAACCGCAAAGTTCATGATACCCATATCTACACCGACAACCTTCTCGGAAGGTTCTAGAATGTGGTCAATGGATTCTTCAACCAAGAAGGACACATACCACTTTTTCGTAGCCGATCTCCGAATAGTCAGCCGCTTAACAAACCCCTCGATGGGTCTATGCAACCAGAATTTGAGTTCACCAATTTTTGATAACCAAAGCTTATTACCATCAATGAAAAAACCACTTTGAGGATAACTGATGCTATCGTATCTATTTTTACCTTTGAACCGTGGATAACCAGGATCTTCTTCTCCAGACTGGACTCTTCGGAAAACGATTTGAAAGCTAGGTTGACTCGTAAAGCTACATCTCGTAGAACCTGAGAATGAACCGAACTTAATTCAGGTTTAGATTCTATTTCCAGATTGGAAGCATTCTCTTGCTTTCGAAGTAGCTTACTGGTTTGCCTTCTTCCTCGAAAGCATTCTTCCTCATAGCCAGAGTTTCGTTATAGATCCAACGACAAAGTTCTAGTTGCTTGTCAAGTTTTGCAACCTGCGCTTTGGTTGGCTTGAGTCTATACCGAAACACTTTAGCTATGATGCGGAAAATATGCTGTTTGGGCTAAGATACTTATTGGTCACAGCGGGGCACGATTCATCCCACATTTGAAAAAGTGGGGATTCTCTACCCCGGCGCCCCACAACCTAAATAGGTCCATTCTAGGGGATCCAAGAGTCTTTCAACTCGGTTAATCGCTTTGGAAAATCATGCTCGACGCTTTAAGAGTGATTGAATGATCAGTTTGCATATCGAACAGCCGATGATGTGTGTTTCTGGAATAGACTCGCCATTTGATATTATTATGGCTGCAAGATGTTTGGCACTTGCATTGAATTGAGTTTCAATCTAACTAGTTCTCGCCACGAAACTGGAGTTAGTCTAGACAATGGCCATAGGCTCCTGCGATACGCCTGCCGAATAGCCATCAATCGTCAGGATCGGCAGTCCTCTTTGCAGCCTTATGGTTATCCATTCCTCAATGACTTCAATAAGGTCTTTACGGCAATCCTCTACAGTCTTGCCTGTGGCAATAACACCACGCAGACCCGAGACAGTGGCCATATAGGTGCCGTCTTCAAGGGGATCATAAACTGCTTTATGCAGCGCTGCCTCGATATACTCAGAGAACATTTCACCATGTAGGATAAACACAATGGATTTAATGCTTTTCTAAGGCGTTCGCTATTTTTCTCTCTACAGGCGTTGCGCTCTTCTGCTTCCTTTTGGCACTTGAGATGGCCCCTGCGATCAAGTCTGTCTATCGACATTGCTTTAACACCTCTTTAGCATCTTGGTAACGCCTCAGCCTTCAATCTCTTCGCCTTCTCAAGAGCTATCGCTTCGCTCATCTTCCTGCCGCCCCCCAGGTACTCTGTAACGGTCCTGTTACCATCATGCCAGGAACAATACCAGCGATAATAGGTCTTTTCCTCGCCTTTCGTATTCCGCTTGATAAGTGAACGTTTCCATACTCTTGGGTCCTCTGGCCCGACCCCCTGCTCTAAAAGATCTAAGAAATTTTCTGCCATTGCCGCTAACGTGGCGATGTCAACCAAGATGCCCAGACTGACTCAGAATCGACCGTATATTTTGTGCGTATGCTCAATGGTTGTGATCTCCAGGATTTTAACCATCTTCTCATCTTTATATATCTTGTAAAAAGCTGTGAAGGATCGTGAAATATGCAAACGATAAATGTTTTTATGGCTCTTTCGGTGAATTATTTCTTTGTCACCCTGGCCAGGGAATGGATCGTTTGCAAGTGTTTTGCATTTTTCGATTACTATCCTCTGGCTTTTTGAGGGCAATGCGTTGATGAACTCCAACGCCTTCTTCCCGATGACCAGATGGTAGGCTACCACGGGAACTCCACAAATTCGCCTTCTTCCTCAATCCGTTCCATATCTCGGAAAAAACGAGCCTTTTTCCTATCTTCGATCATCTCTTCTAGGAGCTGGGAATAAGTCTGTCCTGCCGTCTTGAGATCAGATAGCTCAACCCACACGGCCTCAGTCACAGGAATGCGTTTAGCAGCAAGCATGAATAATATTGTAAGGATTGTAAGTAGATAGATGTTTCCCTATGAGGCATCATACGACAGTTTGATAGAACTTATTTAGAGATGAAAGTCATACGCATTAATTTTATACAACATTTGGGGCAACACACTTTTGTGACTTCCTCTCTGGCCTAAAGACCAGAGCTTCCTGCTTCATGGAGTTGACGCTTACTTGGACGTATGCCCAAGCCGGAGGCCAATTTTCCACAGGCTATCTCCCGCAGTCCGCGGGTTAGTATATTCAAGGCTGCGTTA
>JALHSR010000024.1 GCA_022865315.1 Methanotrichaceae archaeon
AGCTATCGAAATTAGCTGAATAAAGTTGGAAAGATGGCAAGAATGGCCAAAATCAAGCTCATTTAAGATCGTTGAACAAAAAAACTTGGACAATTGATCCCACAAACTTTATGCATTTAAGTTGATCGTAATCCTCTATTGATTCTTGATGAGATTCGTGGTGATGGTAGTTGATACTCTCACTAGTTCATATTTAAATGCGATAAATCTTCTTAAAGAAATGAATTATGATTGCCTTTTTCTTGACTTTCCTGTATCTACGGAGACTGCCTTCCAAGCGGTATCTTATGGCGCATCTTGGCGAGAGGAAATTGCAGAGTTGAAAAATGGAGGTTTGCTATGGATCCGGAGGACTCACAGGCGATTCGCGCAGCTCAGCCTCTATTTGAATACCTAGAAGGCATATCTATTAATTTATTCTGTTATAGAGATACACTTCACTATGACTTGCTTCGTAAGCTTTCAGGGGATATTTTTGCCCTCACCGCATCCTCCAAGATATTCAGGATAAACGCACTTAGATGGCTTTCCCTGATGGAGGATTTGATCCTTACCGAGATCGAGAGCATTGATAGAGACGGTAATTATTTGATTGAGACTGCTGGGGAAGAAAATATAGTCTTTGGAGGAGAGAACTTTGTTGAATACCTTCTTGGCAGACCATACGAAGTAGAGACAATGATGATTGACCAGTCCATTAAGCCTCTTGACCTGCTGAAGAGAATCGTAGCTCAAGCCTTCAAAGAAGGTAGAGATGTTCCAATCGAAGTAGTTGAAGATCTCGTGAAGGAGCATCTGGATTTCGTGGATCTGATCATTCAAAGCGAGAGCTATGAGGATGCATATTGACTCTGGAAAAATAAAATGTTCGGCCAAAATCCAAAATGATCTATCATGCTTATTACACATCACAGATTCCTGATATGCTTCGTGAGTTAATCCAAGGGCTTCATGAAGATGTGAGGCGAGATACCATTGATAACTATGACTATATGGACCTCACGGAGCTGAAGGAAAGCTATCTGGGACATACCGCAGGTGGCGATTTAATAACTGATTGTCGTAGAGAAAGGATTATCCCTTATTAGAAGGGATGCACATATGTCCTCTATACTTATTGAATGCAAATGCTGATGCAAGAGACCATATGTCGAATGGAAAAATCGTTGGTACTAGACTCCTATGGATATTCATAGGCCTAATCCTACTTTTATTAGTGATAAATTCATATTATATTTACAATCTAAATGAGCAAGTATCTCAGCTGGAGCAAGCCATCAAGGCCGTCCCGAATACAGGAGGCTCTCCTTTCCAAGACAAGATTCAAAGGGCCAGCTATACAATAACTGAGAAAGATATGCCGATCGTCGCCGTCTCTGATGACGAAATAGGTATGGTAGGCAAAATGACTCTCAAACTGATTCCTGGCAGCAACGACATTTTAATAAACACCAATCCATTTCTGGAGCCCGATGTTCAATATGCAGTCAAAACGGCGGTAACTTACGCTATTTCCCGCATTCCCAACTATAGATATGATAAAGATTTCATTTTTGACGTCAATGCCACCGAAGCCCAACTTATCGGAGGCGAGAGCGCAGGTGCCGCAGCAACAATTCTGGCTATTGCGGGTTTGGAGAATAAAGGACTCAAAAATGATTCAGTGATCACAGGAATGATAAACGTAGATGGGACCATAGGTCAAATTGGAAGCGTCCTGGAAAAAGCTAAAGCGGTGTCGGATGGAGGATATAAATATTTTCTGGTTCCTGAGGGCCAGTCAGAAATAACCTATTACGAAAGGCAGGTACAAAGGCAATCAACTGATTTTGGATTTGATATATTAAAATCAAAATATGTACCTAAAACATTAGACCTGACTAAAGCAGCGAAGGATGCATGGGGGCTTAATATAGTTGAGGTAAAAACTATTGAAGATGCATTGCCTTATTTTATATCGAATTAAGACTAGATTGATCGAAAGCGAAAGTTAACTCTTGATCAGCAAGCTTGGTCGAGTCTTCCAGGAAGGATCTAGATCAGGCGACATTGCACAACTGCAGTCTCATGAGCGCCCTGCATCAAGGCTTTTGTATTGAATTTGGTGCCCTTTGCAGTCTAGTACATTTGAATGCTCATCCTCATCGACTTTCAACAATTTATTTCGAAATTTTAAAAAAAAATGATTATTTCAATTGAACCTTACTCATTTTTTTTCAGTTTTAGGTTCTTTTTTCGGTATCTTGAGCTAAAGATTCCATTCTTCATTGTTCCTTCAACTTTCGATGGCTCTACCTCTTCAGGAAAATAAACCGTTCTTTGACATGGGGTATAGGATCGTTCTCTGTGGAGATAATTTTGAGATTTCTTCTCTTCCGCTAATTTCTTTTCCGCTTTAAACACTAAGGTGTCTTTATTTAATTCGATATCTGCATCGTCATTGCTGAATCCAGGGAGCTCGGTTCTGATAACATATTGATTACCATCATCTATCCTATCGACCAAAGGTGTTCGATGTGTACATCAGATGCACAATCAGAAATCGCCGCTTGGCCAGGTCTAATGTTTTAGGTCATATTGGGATTTACTGCATCACAATGATTACCCATCCACTCCTTTAATCCAAATCATGATAATGCTTCCAAATATGCTATAGGTCTTGTGAGGATAAGAAACTAGGTCGGAAAATTCGAAAGAAGCAGCAGCTTTCGGATATTTTGATATTGGAATCCGATAAGAGTGCTTGTCGTTATCGAGTTGATCGTAAAAGGTCGGACTCTGGCTGATCCAATCAATTCACCGTAAAGATCATCTCTGATCAAGCTCGATCATAATTCGATCGGAGAAGGATATTAACAACTAAGATTGGAGAGATGTATGATTACAGTTGCAATTATCACGCGGAGGCTTAAAGAGGGAAAAACGCATGAAGATTTTCGGAAGGCTTGGTATCATACGATCGGATTCGGGACTTCCAGCAAACTGTATACTATGATAAATGCACTTGATCCACGAGAAATTATTGTTATGGGTTTTGTTGATACAGAGCTTGACCAGTTCATATCAACAGCCAGAATTGACGTTAAAGAAAGACTTAGCAATCCACTCGATGATGTCGTCGAACCAGAAATTGGACGCAAATTCGGGATTTTGGTTTCCGAAGATGATTTCTCAGCAACCGGTGCAATAGAATACAAACCGCCTTCAATTAGAGGGAACGAAACTGATCTTGAAGAAGTCTTACATGATTTATCAGAATTTGAAAAAGTCATAATCCAGTCATCGGAAGAACGGGATCGTGCCAAAAAAGCCCGCTTTTCTGAATATGTTCAACCACCTAAATGAATGAACCTATCTGGGTGATCTTCTAATTGTGTTTTCCTTAGTAGTTTGGGCTATTCTTAGAGATGAAAGTCTCAGGTATTCATGGGGCGAAGGTAACTGACATTTAGCACTGCAAGTTTATAGGCTGCATATCGATTGATAGGTTGCCCAAAGCTTGAATTGCAAATAACGAAATTAAACGATCCTAGCTCTTAAGCTCCTGTTTAGGGTGCCATCGATGACCATAAGACCTGAATCTCTAGAATTCCTTCATCACGATCAGCTTCGCCCACAATTGTCATATCTTCGTTTAACGGTAACCAGGCTTTAGGGAAATCAGGGGCATCAAGCTGTATCCGTCCCGTTTCGTCAGAGAATAGATAATGCCCAAAGCCAAGATCCTCCACAACCTGACCATTTACCGTCACAAGGCTCCCAACAATAGGGTTGGCGATAATTTTGCCTATGGTTATGGATGTGGAATTGTTCGACTGGCTTAAAACCGGGCACGTCATAACCAGAAACAATCCAATTGCTAAAAATGCGACTTTTGTGCAGTTTGAGAATTTCATAAATGCTCCCTCTAAATCTTTTAAATAATGAGAATTTAAATCTTGCGTCACTTGAAAAATGCTTTTTAGTGGCGCAAATGATTCAGATATTTCGACTCTATTCGATTAGCTGCACTTTATTCATTTGCTTTTTGAAGTAGCCTTGGTCTATATCCGGAACAAAGATACATATCTATCCTTCCTTTTATCTTCATGAAAATTGGGCGCAAACTTAAGCCCGAGTCGCCAGAAGAGATGCGCCTAGTGCATCACGCTCTAGAAAACTCTACTAGGAGAAAAATGCTCATTCTTATGAATGATGGCATCCTCACAGTCCAAGAGATATCTCGGGCGATTGGACCGATCATGCTAGATTATCATCTGCATCGCCTGGAACTCGCCGGTTTGATCGAGGTCAAGAAGGAAATAATTATCATTACCGACTCAGGAAAGGCTTACGGTAATCTTGTTAAGTCCCAGGCTGATAAAGGGGGTGCAGATAAGTTATGAGCACCTGTCCTTGAGAACGCCTCCAATCTGGTCTGATCCGTCATCTTCTGCCGTATCTTGGCAGTTGGTTCTAGGCGAGTCTCGGTGGCCTAGCATAGCAGTTATTGTACAAGGAGCTTTTGTATCATAGTATTCGAAACCGCATCTCAATATTTTCGATTGTGATTATCGGATGCTAATGATTTTCGGTATATTGACGGAGATCTTTTTGAGAAAATAAATGATAGCAAGTATAATTCATTTTTCAGGAGGAATTATATCGAAAAGTCAAGCTGTTGTAGAGCTATTTAATGATGAATTTATATTAGGATAAAAGATAAGATAATTGAAGGAATCGCTCCGGAAAATGAAAGTCTGCAAATGTAACCAAGAACTGTTTGCAATTGATTTAAATTCAGAGATATTTATGCTTGAGATAACACAAAATGTTATATGAATGGGGAGATCCTGATGAATCCATGCTGGAAAAACCAAGCAATTGTTGCTTTATCCCTCATATTTATGTTATTAATGTTGAGTTCGGGCTCTGATTCGGGGTCGGATACAGGAACGATCAAGAATCAATTTGGAGCCAAAGGAACAGATAATCTATTCAACGATGCAAAGGAAGAGTACAAAAATCAGAATTATAGAACTGCTGCGGGGCTCTTTTCTGAAGTTTATAAAATATATTTAAGGGAAGAAGATGCCAAAAAGGCGCTCGACGCGCGAAATTGGAAATTGCGTTCTGATAGAATGACCTTTCAGTTTCCTTATAACTGGACCGAAGCAGAAAAAGAAATTTCAGTGGCTTTTCAAGATCTTTCTGAAGAACAACGCCGTAGCTGGCTGGAACAAGGCATCTCCCAGCAGCTTGTTTCAGACGGGGAGGTATTGTATTTCGAGGATATTGTGAAAAATATAAAGTTTCATAATTTCGATTTAATTCGAAAAGCAATGAAGGAGAAGAACAAGACATCCATCTACGATGATGTCAAAGAAATTGCGTTTCAGGATGCTGTCAATTGCTCCAAACATTTCTGCAATCCTATAACATATGAGGGCTCTGGCACTCTCTCTATTCCGAGAGATATGCTTCCAATGGTCGGGTTGCTCCGTTTGTGGATACCCCTGCCTGTCGAAACAGATAGCCAGTTGAATTTGGCGATCCGTTCGGTTGAGCCCGCAGAGTATGTTAGGAAGGGGCCGAGTACCGATGGAGACATGGGGATTGTTTACCTCGAGATTCCTCTTGATCGTCTTGAAGAGGATCTAAATGCTAGCGTCAAATTCAGGTTTACAGAATACGAGAAGCACTTCACTATAGATCCCGCACAGGTAGGCATATACGACATAGATAGCGATCTCTATCGCAAATATACAAGATCATATGCCAATATTGTCGTCACACCAGAGATCACAAAAACAGCCCAGTCAATTGTCGGTAACGAGACAAATCCGTTACTTCAGGCGCAGGCCATATACCGTTCTATTACCGAAAAGCTGCCTTACAGCCACGTTCCCCACATCACCCTAGATACTGCGGGTATTCCAGAATCCCTCTATGTTCACGAGACTGGATTTGGAGACTGCGGATCTCAGAGCATGTATTTCTGTGCCCTTTGCCGCTCACTTGGGATTCCAGCCCGAACAATCGGCGGCATGCAGCTCATACCCGGGATTGAAGGCGACCATTTCTGGGCCGAGTTCTACCTGCCTGAATACGGCTGGATACCAGTTGACGTGACCATTGCAGAAGCGGCTGAATGGTCGTTTAATGCTTCTCAGGAGGAACGGAACCGTTTTAAAGACTTCTACTTTGGTAACTTGGATGCGTACCGTTTCGTAATCCAGAAGGACGTTGACATCACCCTTGATCCTGATCCTGGCAATGCTGTCATATTCTCTACAGTACATCAGTATCCGGCCGCCGTATGTACCAATTCGGAAAATGATATCGACTTAATAATGGAGGAACGCTGGAATTTTTCGCTTACCCCTATTGAGCCTGGACCTTATTCCCAAGAGATGGTGAAGCCCGCATGATCTCAAGTTCTGTCCTTTCATTGGAAACAGCTCAGTATGCCAGAATAGTTAGCAAATAATAAATAGAACTTTAAACCCCTACTGAAGGTCGAGGTTGCGGTTGGAGCATGCTATGAAATGCGCTCCATGGGCCACTATGACGTAATGGAATCGTTCGTGGAAGGCGACGTGGCGTATAATACTCAAAGTTCATAATACATAACCCATTTGCCTTTGGATAAAAGCCCTTGGAATTGTGCGGGGCTGGATGTAATTTGTAACCTAAATTGATATCGATATCTGCTAAATAAAGTGCCACGAAAATTTATTAGAAAAGTATTTATTTGCTAAAGATAAATAAAATGTGAAAGATATGCCGACAACAGTAATTGCCCCAACCAATATTGCTGTTCTCAAGTATTGGGGAAAAAATCCGCTTTGGGAAGATTACAATATTCCCACAAAAAGCAGCCTTTCATTTACTATCGAATCCCTATATACAATTACGAGTGTTGAAGCAAAACGAGGAAGCGGACAAATATCTTTTAAGCTAAATGGCAAAATAAAGGAAAAATCAAGCAAAGAAAGCGCATATGTTATCGAATTTTTCGAAAAAGTTGGCAGATTTTTCTCTTTCGTAAATTTCCACGATTACAAGATCGAGAGTATAAATAATTTTCCAATTGCTGCAGGATTTGCCAGCTCAGCAAGTGGTTTTGCGGCACTTACGAAGGCAATAGTAGGCGAACTTGTTGAATTCGAACCGATTTGTGGGAGCGATGTTAGAGTTTCTGCAATTGCACGTCTGGGGTCCGGTTCAGCAGCAAGGAGCATACCTTCTAACGGTGGTTTTGTTATTTGGGGAAGAGGAATCGATTTCAGAAATTGCCCGAATCCGGCTGATCTACCGAAAAATGAACTCGAAAGAATTGCATTTAGTAGCTATGCTGAAACACTATTTGGTCCCGATCATTGGCCTGAGTTGTCAATTATTTATATTGAAATCGAGCCCAAAGAAAAAAAAATCTCAAGCAGAGTAGGGATGAAAGCCACTGCTGAAACTAATCCACTTTATGCAACATGGGCTGAATACGAAGAGAATGAAGTTAAAGAATCTATGATTAGTTCGGTGAAGAAGAGGAGGTTTTCAGTCCTTGCTCGACTGATGATGCGGTCGAGCAACAGCCTTCATGCGATGTGCTTTGGAGCATATCCCCCCTTAATGTATTTGAACGATAAGAGCATAAATATAATTAATGCGATACATGAGCTGAACGCAAAAAAAACACAAGCTGCATATACATTTGACGCAGGGCCAAATCCGGTAATAATTACACTTCGAAGATACCAAAAAGAGGTTTTGTCAATCCTTCAGGAGACAATCAAAAATCAAAAAGTTCATATTTCGGAAGTTGGCAAGGGAGCATATTTTTGTGATGAGCATCTTTTTTAGACACTTACCCACGTATCTTTAATCAGTTTTATGACGCAGAGCATGCCAATTTCTTCGGTACTACTGATCTTGTCCGAATGGAGGATAACAGTTTTATTGTCGTTTATTCTTTACAGTTCATTTCACTCACTCTCTGAAGGAATCTATTCAAGCTGTGGTGAATTTTTGCCTGCTAATAGATTTTGATATTATTGGAGACAGAAATTGTTCAGGCGATGAGGCCAGAGGGGGTGCAAGCAATGACAAAATATGATAACGCAGTTTATCGATCTCGATAGCTAAATATCAAAGAACAGTCGGTTCAACTCTTTCATTTACTGCCGCGAGAAGTTCGATGTATAATAAATAATTTGAGATTATAGTCTTCCGCACAATTTCTAATAATCAGATTGTATTGTAATTAGTCCCCTCTAAGAATCTCCTTATCCAGCCTTTGGCATAACTGATCGAACATGAGAGCGCATTCCATTGGTCAGATATGAGTTTCTTCATG
>JALHSR010000245.1 GCA_022865315.1 Methanotrichaceae archaeon
AGCCAACTCCGCCCGGAGAGTAACATTTTGAAGGACATGAGAATAGACTTCGTTAAGTTCTGGTTTAGCCACCTTAAGCATAGGAAACCGGTCTTGTGTCTCGAAGTGGTTGACTTGCCGTTGATCATTCTTCCAAGCATTCTTCCTATAAGCCAAAGCATCATTATAGACCCATCGGCAAATCTCAAGTTGCCTATTTAGGACGCCTAATTGTGTTTTTGTGGGCATGAGCCTATAACGATACGTTTTAACCATCTATCTACGATATGTATTATAAGGTTAAAATAATTATCTTTACGGGCTAACTCATGACTGAAGTCACGAGAATGCACCCGGATTGCCGCTCTTCAATTTTATATGGAAACATTTGAAAAAAAACAATCAATACAAAAATCTCTCGGGAAGAGAAGTGCATTTAACACTGGATCCTGGTAAGGTGCAAAATCATCTTCCCGAATAGACTAAATTCGAATCAGGAAGATATGAGATCTTTAAGCCGCTGAATGCTCTCCATGGCCTGTGCTGATTCATTAAGTTTCTGCTGTTCGTAATATTTTATAATTTCATCTATGCTCGCTTTTAGCGAATATACTTTCATTGGCCTACCTTTACCTTCCCTCTTAATCTCTCTCTCGTTGATCCAAGTGTTTTCACGCAAACTTCGCATTGCAATGCTCACTTCAGGCTGTCTAAGATCCGACCCCATCTCAATTTCGCGAGAGGATGCCTCATCAACATTTGCCAAGAATGTGATCAGCGTTGCGACATTTCGTGGCACACCCAATGACCGAAGTGTTTCAACAAACTCCATATCCTTATCGTCAAGTATTTTTACGGTAGACTCTTTCATGATTGTCACCATATTTTTTTTTCACAAATACTCAATCATATAAATAATTTGTTTTGAAAGGCCTATACTTTAAATTAACCCAATTAAACTAATGTCTAGTATAATAAGATGAGGGCTTTGTATATTCACATATAATAATAAAATTTATAATTAATTTTTTAAAAAAAATTGTGTTCATTCGTTAAATTTGTGATTGACAAACAAAAATTCTTCGAGCTGATCATATTTAAAGTCCGTTCTTGTGAGCGATATAGATATCTTGTAGCAAGCCAAATGAGGGCTATGATATCCTTCGAGATCAACAAAAAGGATCTCATGGATCTGACTAAGGTATATGTCCGCAACCTACCAGGAGCATTTTTCGTAGGTACTAGCCCATTGCTGAAGCCTTTCATGAAAAAGCTGGAATGCATGTTACCACCAGATGGTGCTGGTAAAGGGGATAATTATATTCCATCTGCGCTGCAATCCCATATATCTGAAATCCATGCAAATGAATCAAGCATTATTGTAAAAGGCTACGATAAAGAAGTCGAAATCTGCAGGGATGAGCTGACTGCCATGATGCATGTAAAGTATCCCTCGACAGAACACCAACGACTAAACTTACCTGGCCTGTTATTCTTGCAGAGTAGCCCATCAATCCAGGTTGTTTGCACTATAAAGCTGAGATCGGAGCATAAACTTCGAATCCCCGATGGTCGACGGACGCTTCGCTACATATTCCATATGGGAATAGTCTCAATTGATGCTAAACAAGAATTTATCAGAATCGGCTTTGATGCGAATAGATTGCCCAAAAAATCGGATGGCTCAGGAGCGCTTGAATAGTTAAACCTTCCTAAATAATTGATGGTTCAATCCTCCTCAAACCGACAGAACTCACAAGTATGATGCCATTCTGGCTCCACCATGACTTTAAGGGGCGATTCTATCTCCCATTGCCCTTGACTCAATTCTTGAATGAAACGTTTGACCTGTAATAACTCCATTCCAAGAGGCTCTATCTTGCCTACCTCTTTTCCAATGGCCAAGGTATTTTCCAAATGATCAATTTTAAAAGCCACATATTCCGGCTTGCTCTCGGTATCCCCGTCGTTTAAAAACAAAAAACCACCATAATCGAAGGCTTGGCAAAGTGGCCACTTATGACCGGTCATTACCTCTACAAGGTCTGCCTCATTTTCTATGCCCTTTATGCTGAAAGTTCGGTCAGAGTGCTTCATCTTCAATCCTCATAAAATATTGATATTGAGTATATAAAATCATTTCATTCTTCTCAAGGGCATTTATATAGTTTATCGGATTAAATTCACATTGAAACTATGGATTTGGGCACTAAATTATTAAATGCCTTAGCTCCCAGAGGAGTTTTGGATTAAGCCGAAATAACACTCGAAGCATACCACGCAGATCCATCTTCGATATATCTTCATTTCTCAACGAACTAATCAGCTGATTAAGATCGGCATCTGTAAGTTTTACGAAAAATTCCTTATATTGATAGCTCCTTTCCAGATGTATTCCAAGCACAGCCCTCCATCGATCCTCGTATTCCTTCAAGCCAGCCTCGCTTACATCGCCTATTCCTAGAGCTTTGGCTGCAACCTCACCTGCAATTATTCCACAACGCATAGCGTTTAGTATTCCCCCTCCGGTAATAGGATCCGTCTGGCGTGCTGCATCTCCAATTAGCATCATGCCGTCTGCTGAAGTTTTTTCCATCAATCCAGCGCAGGGATCTCCTCCTACTACCATCTCCACAATACGTCCATCTGGAAAATGGGATTTCATAAATTCCCTTAGAAGCCGAATAGCTTCGCCACCTTTTGATTTAGAACCCTGTATACCAATCCCCACATTGGCGAGATTTTCTCCCTTAGGAAAACACCAAATATACCCTCCTGGAGCCATTTTGTTACCAAAAAAGAATTCGCAATACATATCGTCTATGCGCTTATCATGAACCAAAAACTGAGCACAAATTTCGATATCTTTTGGCCTCAAAACGGTGTCGATGCCTGCCCAACGCCCTACCTTGGATTCAACCCCATCGGCTCCAATAACCAAAGGTGCCTGAATATCGATCTCGTCCCCAAGCCTCATAGCCCTTATGCCTGATAACTTGCCACCTTTGGTACACAGGCCCAATGCTCTCGTCTTTACCATTACTTTCGCGCCTGCCCTCGCTGCATCCATGGCCAAAGCTCGATCGAAAATCTTTCTCTCCAACACGTAGCCGACTTCATCCCCAGCCCTATCCTCTGACATGACAATACTCGTTCCATCAGGAGCATAGATTCTGGCGCCACTTACCTCAGCTGCAATCCATCGTGGATCTGGATCGATAATTTCGCAAAGCGCTCGCTTACCCACTCCTTCAGCACACCGCACAGGATCACCGATCTCCTGACGCTTTTCAACCACAATAACGTCAAGACCCGCCTTGGCGGCAGTTTTTGCTGCCATCGATCCTCCTGGCCCGGCTCCTACAATGACTAAATCGCATTTCACGATTGGACCTCCAAAGCGCCCACTGGACAAATCTTGCTGCATAGCCCGCATTCTGTGCAATCGGCTGATACTTCAAGCCAAGTTTCAACTAATTCCAATGCACAAACTGGACAGACACCTACGCAAGCGCCACAATAACAACATTTGTATCTGTTAACAGCGAGCATCACATCCCTCTCAATAATGTACTATCTCAAAGCTATCATAGCCTTTGCACTTCAATTCTGAGAGCTCCATGCCAGCCACCATTGCCCCAGAAGGCCCTGTCTTCATAAGCTTGAGGAGCTCCCCCACTTGCTGCCTCTCTCCTTCTAACACGGCCTCTACACCACCGCCGGGCAAATTGCGAATCCATCCATTTACTCCCAACTCCTTGGCCCTAGACTGTGTAAAAGCCCGATAGAATACGCCTTGCACTCGGCCCGATAACCTAATGTGAACGCAGATCATCTTAATCCTCTTTTCGAACCGTTCAAATGCATGAAACTAGATCATCCAACGCCGCTCGTTGATTCTTGGCTTTAATAATACCAGAGGCCAATAGCACTCCTTCCGAACCAAGTTCTAAGGCTGCCTTTAAGTCCTCCCCATGAGTAATCCCTGCGCCACATAATACGCTCACTGAAGGCTCAATCTTCTTTACTATATCTACCGCCCCTCGCACAACCTCAGGATCTGCCTTTGAGACGGGGATGCCACTTCCAATGAGCTCTGGCGGCTCAATGGCCACATACCTCGGCTTCAGAACAGCCGCTGCTCTTGTAGTAGCAATATTGTTAGTACAGATAATTGTATCAAGCCCAACAATCCTGCAAGCTGATAAAGACGCATCAATCTCCGCCAACATTAATCTTTTCTCAGAATGGTTGATGATCGATCCAACGGCTCCAGCTGCCTTTAAGGAAGCGGCAGTGATATGACCAGTGAAACCACCCTGCCCTGCGCCATCCACATGCTGGGCAAAGACGGAGATATTTACTGAATTAGCGATAGCATAGATGTCGGCCACTTGTGGAACAACTATTATTTTGATAGAATATTCCTCAGAAACATCCCTGCAAATACTTGCTAACCGCAGAGCTTCCTTTCCGGTGGACTCTTGATACGTCTTGAAATTGAGTACAATTAATGTCACAATCTCCCTCTATGAGTCCGGGTAATCTCAGAGGGAATATATATTTTGGCTTGCGCTCGACGATGGCTATGCATAATATCGCACTTAGACCATTAATTGATGATAGCGCTTAATCTCGCCATTATTTGAAAATAGTACCCGCCCAAGTGATAGCCACATCTCATATTCGGACATGACATAAAAAAAAAAGCTGATTGAGTCAACTCCGCCCGGCTTAACATAGCCCACTTTGCTATCTATTGCAGAGATCGTTGCATTTCTAAATAGCTTGGGCAAAATGCAGGACCTCTGGCGGTTTAAAAGATTTCCGCTTTTGCCTTAGGTGCTGGGCAAATGTATTATCAGGGTTTTTACAAGTCCATTGGCGACGAATCTTTTATATTCGGATCACAATATTTGTCGTTCTATGAATTACTCGAAACCCAAAATAATGATAGGATCTTACCGATCTGACAAAAGGGATGATCCCTGAAGGCAGAGTAGATTGCAACTTAAACCATAACTTGCTCTTTTAAGATGTACTTGATGAGATCCTCCGAGAGCTTGGTCTCCCTCTGGACACGTTTCACGGTTTCATCTATACTATAACCCTCAGACATCAGGCTCGAAATTCTCTGGATGATCTTTTCACTTATGCCGTAATACTCATCGATATCTTTCCTGTGACCCCACACGTCCCCTCTCAATAGCTCAACACCCTGTATCTCCAGAAACTGTTGAGCTGCCCTGGACATTGTCTCATGATAAGAGGGCGGAATCTGCACGGCTCTGAGACGGGGACAGGACTGGACTAAGTTCATTACATCCATATTTGATGCTCGGAAAGCCAGATGGACAACCTGTTCATTTCTATTGAGATCGGTTATTTCCTTCTTTGAACTCACTACCCTCAATTTCATGACACTTACTAATGCTCTATAAATATTTATAGATAATGGTAATCATAGTAATATCATTAACGATATACCCGAATGAGAAACTGAATTCGGAAAATATTTATGTAAATACCAAGAATAGATATATATGTATAGATATATATTAAGTTTTGCAAATGATTTTAAAAATATCTAGTATTTTTTAAATTTCATTTGTAATAAATTAATGGTCATAAGAATTTTCGAATTATTTAAAAAGTTGATTTCCTGCGGAAGGATTCTAATGCTTTAGCGCAATTTGAGAGAAGTCTAACTGCCAGAGACTGACTAGGCCATGAACCCAAACCGCAGTCAGGACCTACCGCCCTAATCCTTTCACCAAATAGGGCATAAGCATTAGAGAGCCTTCTCTCAATCATTTCGCAGGACTCCATATTTGCAATCTCCTTTTCCATCCTAGGCAGATTCTCCCAGAGATTGACACCTAATTTATCATTGAGCTGAGCAGTCATCGAAAGAATGTCCGTTCTGGCTATGCCAGCTCTTAAAAACGTATCGGTTTCCTCTAGAACTCTTTTATCAATGAGTCTGAGGTAATCTGGATTTGCCGCAGATTCTATGCCCATAATGTTTATCCCGGAGACTTGGCTGCATAACTCAGCAAATATTGGCGAATGCAGATGCAATTCACAGTCCATACCTCGGCAAGGTCGACTCGCTATCTCCAAGGCCTCGAGGATCTCATCCTGGTCGAATGCGATATTAGAGCTTATGCCTAAACTAGGCTCGTCAATTGACGCCACGACCATTGCGCCTGTTTCCTTTGCCATTTCTAGGAACCTCGCTACACTTTCCGAGATATTGCATAAAATGTCCGTATAGCTTGTCGCCCCGAATATGGAAAGATATAGCTCTAAAGGACCTGTAACACAAATACGCATTCTGTTTGCCTTCAACGCCTGAAGTTCAAAAATTTGTGCATGCTCCCGCTTTATGAGATAAGGACTCTCTGTGAATTTCGGATTTTGAATGAGGTCCATGAACATATGTATCATGTCTCTAAACTGTGGATAAGTTGGAACCTCTACACCAGCTGAGATTTTCTTCAAGAAAGCATCTTTAACAATCTCAATATACCGTTCTTGAGAAATGTCGTTCAGCTTTGCTCCTTCAGGCAATGGAAAGCTTCCTATGTCATCAAAAAAAATTCCCCCATCAGAATACATTCATGTACCTCTCCTGCCGAACTCGTTTAGGTAAGCCTTCAAAGTTTTGTAATCTCCGCTTATTTCATATATATGCTCATCAAGCTCACCCAATCTAGCCATAGTCTCGGGCAGTGGTGGATTGACTCCGGTTAATCTAATGATTTCATCCGGAAATTTGGCCGGATCAGCTGTCTCCAGGGAAATACAAGGGCTCCAATCACCGAACTCGTCCAGATACCTCGTTAGCCCCGCCCAGCCAACAGCTCCATGAGGTTCTAATAGAATGCGGTCCTGTTCGTAGGATGTCTTGATTGTTCTGCGAGTCTCCTCGTCTGTAATGGAAACGGCATAAAGATCCTGATGCATAGAGTCGATATCAGGCTGTTGACTCACATCGCCGTACTCGTCCATCTGCCCTCCATAAAGGGCAAAAACCCTGGCCAGATTACTAGGATGGCCAACATTCATGGCATTGGAAATACAATTTTTGCTCGGCTTGATGGGTTTATATAAACCAGTCCTCATAAATTCGGGGAATTCGTTATTCTCGTTAGTAGCTGCAATAAATTTATGGACAGGAAGCCCCATTTTCCTTGCAATTAGCCCTCCCATAAGATCTCCGAAATTGCCGCTTGGAACAGACACAATCACTTCATCCCCTTTATGTGCCACTCGAGAGAACGCATAAAAATAATAAATAGCCTGAGGAAGAAGCCGCCCAATATTTATCGAGTTAGCTGATGAAAGGTTTAGGCCTTCTAGATCTGGATCAACAAAGGCTTGCTTGACCAAAGACTGACAATCATCAAACTTTCCATCCACAGCCAATATGTTTACATTCCCACCCAGGGTTGTCATTTGCCGACGCTGACGTTCAGTAACCTCATTTCTAGGAAATAAAACAACTACACGAATGTTATCTAAGCCATAAAAAGCATGAGCAACAGCGGAACCCGTATCGCCTGAGGTTGCGGTTAGGATAATTATGCTCTTACCTTCTTGACGCAAGAAATAGTGCATCAACCGACCCATGAGTCTGGCTGCAAAATCCTTGAAAGAACATGTTGGGCCACGATCCAAACGGAGAATATACTTGCCATCGTAAACCTTCTCAACCGGCACGTCGAAGTCATAAGCATCTAGAAGCATGGCTTTCAGTTGTTTCTCTGGAACAAGGTCGCCTACATAAGGTGAGATAATTTCATATGATATCTCAGGATAGTTCATCGTGGAAAATTGATGTATTCTGGCCAGGGGTATAGTGGGAATAATCTCAGGCATATATAAACCCATATCTGGAGCCTGGCCTTTAAGCAAAGCACCTTTGAAATCCACTTTTTCCGAGCGGCCATTAGTGCTATAATAAAGGATTTTTTTCATGGATAGAACTAGTATCATTGAAGGCCACTTAAGCCTTCCCCGAGACCAAAGTCACGGATAAGAGGTTTAGCTCCCTAGAGCTGTCTCAACAAGACCCCGGCCCCTATCTTTCCTGTAAGCTTGAGATACCTCACGAACCAACTTTAAAAACTGATCTTGACCATAATTCAACTGTGATGCTAGTCGTTCAACCGCCGGCTCTGCGCTCTTTATCTCATCGCTGCCGATTGTACGAAGGATTATGGCGCTCAGCACCATTACTCTTAAACCTTCCTCAACACGATCGCCCTGCACAGCTGAAGCACCTAATTGGAATAAGGCCCCGGCCTCGCCTGATTTATTTTCCAGACTTTGATAAATCTTCAAAGCCTCTAGAAAACTCTCGTTCGCTTTGACCATGATCCCTTTATGAGCCTCAATCGACCCAAGCTGGTGGAAGATCTCAGCCTGGCTTTTTCTGTCCCCCAATTCTATCTTGAGCTCTAATGATCGTTGAAACTCCTTATATGCTTCATCGAAATCGCCTTTCTCCAAATCAATGGAGGCCAAGTTATGAAGAATAGAGGCTTGTCCGGACTTATCCTCTGTCAACTGCAAAATCTCTAAAGCCCTTATCAGAATCTGATGGGCCATCTCATACTTTCCACGGCGGAGGTTCAATGAAGCCATCTGGCTAAGAGTAACCGCTTCTCCCCTAAGATCGCCCAGCTTCTCCTGAAGCTCAACCACTTTTTGCATTTTCTCTAAAGCTGCGTCGTCCTGTTTCTGCTCAATTTCGATGGACGCCAAAGCATGAAATGCAATTGCTTCTCCTTTTAAATCGCCAAGACTCCTGCATAACTCCAAAGCTTTCTCGAAACTCTTTTTGGCTTGGTCATATTTCCCCTGATGGAATAGAGCGGCACCCAATCCGTGGCATGAGACAACCTCCGGTTTAATCTCTTGGGCCATTTCATACCACTCTTGAGCTCGACTGTAATCACCTTCTCCAATGTACGCTGAAGCAATCCAATTCATATATTCAGTATGGACTTCTCTCTCCAGAAGTTCTCGATTGAGCTTCATTATCTCGCGGTAGTAGCCTCGTCTCTCCAGATAGCCTGAAATACGACCGGTAACCTCCCTTGCTTTCTCAAGATTCCCGCCGCTGATGTAATGCCATCGACTCTCCAGAAAACAATCTAATCGTGATAGCCCTATCTCTTTCGCATGCCCTTGATCTGCTTGGATTTTTAGATAATTTCCTGCTGCATCATGCACATCTTTTAGCCGAGCGGTAGTATCTAGTTGAT
>JALHSR010000246.1 GCA_022865315.1 Methanotrichaceae archaeon
CATAGCAAATATTTCGGAATTTACAGGCCGCACATGGTTACTTCCGGTTATCCGTAATTGGTTTGAGCAAACCAATGATCGCATATTTATCTTAATTGGTGGGCCAGGAGCTGGTAAGAGCATGTTGGCCGCATGGCTTACGGGAGAAGGACCTGAACCAAACGAGGCAGGTTCAAAACTTCAACTTGAAAAAATTCGTTCCTCCATCAAAGCCTCCCATTTCTGCATTGCAGAGACAGGGATGAACTCGCCAAGAGCATTTGCTGAAGCGATGGCAAGCCAACTAACTAAAAAGGTCATTGGCTTTTCTGATGCCATGTCTGAAACTTTGAAGGATCAAATTCAAATTTCGGTCAATGTGCATGTGGGCGAAGGCAATGTAACGGGAGTTTACATTGAGAAGCTCAACTTGGGTGGACTAAGTGATGAGCTGAGCTTCGATCGAATTTTACGCGATCCCATCAAAAAGCTATATGATGGTGGATTCAACGAGCCGATTATCTTGCTTGTGGATTCATTAGACGAGGCAATGAGCTATAGCGGCAGCATAAAGATAATCGAGTTGCTCGCCAAGCTTGAGGATCTACCAGATAAAATTCGATTAATAGTAACAACTCGTCCTGATCCTAGGGTACTCAAATATTTTCCGGACAGCAGAAAATACGACCTGATAAAGGACGCTCCTCCTGATGTTAATGATATAGAACTCTATTTAGAGGGGAGATTTCTTGGGCTTGAAAGTGGGCTTCGAAAAAGGTTAGTGTCAAGGATTTCGAGGGCTGCTGATGGCAACTTTCTATATACAAGTTTTGTTGTACGCGATATGCTTGAACGTTTCCCTAATGCCCAAGATTGGGAGATTATCTATCTGCCAAAAGGGCTCAGCGGGATCTATCACAATTTTTTGACACGCGAATTGGGTAAAGATGAAAAACGCTGGTATAATGACTTCAAACCACTATTGGGCTTCATTGCCGTGGCTTATGGTGAAGGATTGAGCCGGTCGCAAATTAATCGTATTAGCGGAAAAGATTTGGAATATTCGCTTAGAGCATGCAAACAATACCTTGAGGGGGAATTGCCCGAAGGACCTTTCCGTCCATTCCATAGATCATTTGCAGATTTCTTATTAGAAGATGAAGAAAACTTAGACTATCATATTAATGCAATTGAATTTCATAATGAAATAATTAATTTTTACCTGGGAACTTATTCCAATCAATGGATTGATTGTGACATCTATGGACTGAATTATTTACCTAATCACTTATTTAAGGCCGAACAGCATCAAAAGCTAAAGGATCTTTTACTGGATTTTAGTTGGATTCGAGCCAAACTCGAAAAAACTAACGTGCAATCTTTGCTCTTGGATTACGATCTTCTATCCTCGGATACTGAATTGGGATATGTGCAAGAAGCCATCCAACTTTCGGCCCATGTCCTGGCTCAAGACAATAAACAGCTTCCTAGCCAACTCTACGGCCGACTTATATGCCAAGAATCACCTAGAATCCAAGAGATGTTGAAACAGATTACTGAATTCAAGACCTATCCTTGGCTTCATCCTCTGACGCCGAGTCTTGTACAGGCAGGGGGGCCGCTATTGAGGACTCTTGAAGGCCATACGGAATCTGTTAAGGGAGTTGCCGTGATTCCAGACAGCCGACTAGCTGTTTCCGCGTCCAGAGATAATTCACTTAAAGTTTGGGACCTGGAGAACGGTAAGCACCTAAGAACTCTTAGGGGGCATAGCTACTGGATCGATGCAGTTGCTGTCACTCTGGATGGAAAAAAAGCTATATCAGCATCATGGGATAATACGCTCAAAGTCTGGGATCTAGAAACTGGAAAGGAATTAAGAACTCTAGAGGGACATATAGAGCCTGTCGTTGGAGTTGCCGTCACTCCCGAAGGCCGAATAGTTGTATCGGCATCGAGGGATAATACGCTCAAAGTCTGGGACTTAGAGAGCGGTAAGGAGCTGAAGACTCTTGAAGGTCATACAAACTATGTCAATGCCATTGCAGTGACTCCTGATGGGAAACGAGCTGTATCGGCATCCGATGACGGTATGCTCAAAGTCTGGGATCTGGAAAACGGCAAAGAGCTTATGGCACTTAGAGGCCATGAAACCCTTGTCAATGCAGTTGCTCTGACTCCAGATGGCAGAGAAGCGATATCTGCATCAGAAGATAAATCACTCAAAGTCTGGGATCTAAGAACTGGCAAGGAGCTGAGAACGCTAAGGGACCATAGCAATTGGATCGATGCAGTAGCTGTAACTCCTAATGGTAAACAAATCATATCAGGATCGAGGGATAAGTCACTCAAAGTCTGGGACTTAGAGAGCGGCAAGGAGCTGAAGACTCTTGAAGGTCATACAAACTATGTCAATGCCGTTGCAGTGACTTCGAATGGCAAATGGGCAATATCAGCTTCAGAAGATAAGTCGCTCAAAGTTTGGGACTTGAATGTTGCGGAGCAGCTGATAACTCTTGCAGGCCACGGTAACTGTATCACTGGGATCGCTGTCACATTAGATGGCAAGCAGGCCATATCGGTCTCATGGGATGATTCACTCAGAGTCTGGGATACAGAAAGTGGTAAAAATCTGATGACGTTCAAGATTTCTCCAGGCTCCTCTTTGGGAGTTGCTGTCATGCCGGATGGCAAACGAGCCATAACGGCATCATGGGATAATTCGCTTAAAATCTTAAATTTGGAGAGCGGCGAAGAATTAGTTAGTCTTGCAGGGCACATTGACTGTGTCAATGGTATTGCTGTCACATCGGATGGCAGATGGATCATATCAGCATCTGATGATAAAACACTCAAAATCTGGGATCTACTGAAAGGCGAAGAACTGAGAACTCTAGTGGGTCACAATGATAGTGTTACGGGAGTCGCAATAACTCTTGATGGCAAACGAATCGTGTCAGCATCAAGGGATAATACGCTCAAAGTCTGGGACATTGGAAGTTGTAGAGAGCTTAGGACTTATAAAGGTCACAGACGCAACGTTAATGCTGTCGCAATCAGCCCAGATTGTAAGCAAGTCGTATCTGCATCGGATGATAAGACGCTAAAAGTATGGGACCTTGAGAGCGGCAGAGAACTAATGACCCTCGAAGGCCATGATGGCTCAGTCTTAGGAGTTGCTTTTACTCCAAATGGTAAAGGAATCGTATCTGCATCGGATGATAAGACGCTAAAAGTATGGGACCTTGAGAGCGGCAAAATCATAGCTTCCTTTAGTGGTGAAGGCCCCATAGCAGTTTGCTCTATTGGCTTAAATTGTAGGATCATAGCTGGTGAATCCGCTGGCCGCATTCACTTTCTAAAGCTTGAAATGTCTAGGGAGCGTCCTCTATGAACTCAAATTCAAAGCAGTCGGCATCTAGACTTTGCTCAGAAAGTAATGGTTGGAAATATTTTTCAATAACTTGAGATCATTTATATCATATTTATTTGATATGGTAAACTCATTTGCAAGATAATATTAGGTTCTTTCAATTAATTAAATCGAAGAGATCTCGACACCAATCCTTGAAGAAATAGAGAGAGATTGAGTGATAAAGAGACTAGCTAAAGAATTGACAAGACCAGGCAGATGATAACATTAAAATGTCTTTATTCAAATATTCATCTAATAATTTAATGTTATAGGATGCGATAAAAATTCGTAGACCCCATTAATTTCATAAACAATTTTTATTTTTATCTGGTATTCTCCCTTTTCAATGATTTTCCAATCTTCGGCATTAATCCAGCTAAACTCTTTCTCCTGCCAATCTTCAATAACGTCAATTATTCGACCATATGTATGAAAAATAGGAAAACCATTTTTATAACCTGTTGAGTATTTGGGTCTATCGCCTTTTGTGACCTCTATCCGATACCCATCAATCTGTATCGGATTTGAATTATCATTTTTAAAAGATAAAATTAGTTTCAATTTTTCCCGATCATTTATAATTCTACCTCTCAAACTTAAAACATTCCTAGATGAACGAGGTAATTGGAATGACAAATTGCCATCAACATTCTCAATATATACGCCAACAATTCTACCATTGGCTTTTCCGATATTCTGTGTGACTTCAATCTGGATAAGGGGTTTATGTTCTTCGAATTTCCTTCCACATTTAGGGCAAGACCCAATCAAGTGGGGTATCCTCTCGTCACCGCACACCGGGCAATCCATGATAATATCCGATAATATTTGATGGTACTTAAATAGCAAGCCAACATAAGCATCAGCCGGACAAAAGATCTATAGATATTCGAGATCCACAGGATGGTTTAGGTGAGATAAATGGAGCCAATAACAATGGGCCTAGCTTCTACAGCTATTAGTATTTTAATGCCTTACGCAAAATTGGGAGCAGATGAATTTATAAAAACTGCTGGCAAAGATGCATACGAAAAAGCAAAAGGGTTTGCTAATTGGCTGAAGGAGAGTTTGTCTGGAGATAAAGAGGCATCTTTGGCATTGGAGAATTTCGAAAAAAATCCTGACCGATATCATCCGGTTCTCAAAGATATACTTGACGAACAACTAAAAACAAATAACGATCTTCGTGAAGAGTTACGGGAAATCATAACTGATATGGGGCCGGAGTTAATAATTATCCAGAGAATGAAAGAAGCGAAAAAGGTAACAGGTTTAGATGCAGATTTTATTGCCAGTGGCAAGGCGGTGGTTGTGCAGGAGAGCGAAACCGCAGAGAACATGACTGGTGTTAGAGCCAAACGTATTGGCTAGTTTATGGAAATGTGAGCGGAAATTGTCTGAGCTATCAGCCTGAGAAGGACATAAAAGCATATGATTCCCAGCTCGAAACACATCCAAGGATTTCTAGACTTTTCCGAGTACATCGATTTACGTACTGTGCCCATGTCGTGATATTTCTCCATTGCGTCAGTCTGTACGGTTTCCCGGTAAAGCTTATTATAAACTTCTCTATATCTTTTCGGATCTGGAATATCGAAATGCTCTGTGCCAGAAATTACCATAGCTTTCAGGTTCTTGGATCCGAAAGATGCTTCCAAACCTAGTCGGCCGAAGTGTCTATAGGTATCAACGACGACTCCTGCAAATCTTACAAGGTTTTCCCCCGCTGGGCCGATCCGTATTATGCTGCGACGTCCGACGCCTGTTTCGCGCTCCCGCAATATCATCCCCACGGTTTGGGCATCGATACCCCAGACTGAAGTGGCATCTTTAATTTTGACCTCTGCATCGTTAATGCTGATATAGGAAGGTTGATTCGACCTTCCACGAATTACGATAGCTTCATGACCTGCAAACCTCATGGCAAGATGAAGTCTTCCTCCTGCATACGACTCTCCCAGCTCTTTGGTCAAAGATGATTTGAAAGTGGCCACTGCCTTTGTTGCGACTGGGAACATACCGTTAGAGGACCTCTCTGGCGAAAGCGGATCTATGCCAGGCTTGCACTCTTCTAGAAGGAGCTGAATGCCTACGCCTGTACCGCCCATCCATTGCTCGAATACGATCATGTCTCTCCTCGATCCATGTCTCTTCTTTGGAGAGATCGATGTATAGTACCTTTCTAAGCATTTACGCTGGCACTTCCTCTAATTTCAGAACATCGTGCGGACAGAAAGCCACGCAAGCCCCACAATGAATGCATTTGATGGGCTTGCCATCCTTGCCCAATGATATGGCACCTATCAGACACGATTTTTCGCATTTTCCACAGCCAATGCAAAGTTCTTCATGGAAGACAATGCCGCCATCAGGTCTTTGTTCTAAAGCGCCATTTGGGCAAGCTCGCACGCATGGCGGGTCATTGCAGCCCCTGCAAACTACAACTATGAAATCCCCTTCCAATCCTCCTCTCGTGAGGATCTTGATAGCGCTATCTTGAAGGGAGACGCTTCCTCGGCGTATTCTGCTAAACTGTTTTCAAGGCTGCTCATGTGCTCGTGACCACTGTTCAGAGGGTCAATGTCAAAATGGTCTTCACCGCTATTGCCTATAATCTATATCAACTCAGGACTCTTCAGAAGGCAGGTATCTTAGTGCATTAGCGTAAGCCATCGAAATTAATCTTAAATTGGAGAGATTTCTAGCGAATAAGAAGAAAATCGGCTTTGATTCAGCCAAATCAGCAGAAAATTTGATTCCATAATCCGTTAACCTGGGTTGCTGAAAATCCTCGTAAGCGTATTTTCTTAACCAAAGTAATATACATCCGCTGCGAAATTGTAGACACAAATTGGTCGAGGGAAACGAGGAAAAGCGATATTTGGGCGGCCTCCTTTGAGAAGAACTATGTCAAACCCTAGGCTGAAGCCGGCCTACTTAGTGGCGTGCTGCTATCATTCGCCCTATTTCAAGAATGAAAACTATGCACTTGATAACTTAAAGACGTACTGGAAGTGATTCTTCATCAAGACTTCTATGCTACGGAATTCAGGAATCAGAGCTGTCTTGATGAGAGCAGAAGAGATGGATGCTGCCGAGAATAGCGGCTAAGAAGGTATTCTTCCTCATCCCGATCTCAGGGATACGCTTTGGAGAGCTAGATAGAGCTTACTCGTAAACGCGTGCGGGGGTCCCTTGAGTGATTCCCAATTACCCCTAAGCATATCGATTTCTTTAAATAAGAGAATTTTATCTTAC
>JALHSR010000247.1 GCA_022865315.1 Methanotrichaceae archaeon
GATGATCCATTTACACCCTAAAGTTACGGATGAACTTGAAGGCGCGAACATTAAAGCTAAAAACGCCACATCTTTTTTTTTCTATTTTTTATTTATATAATTGGGTTTGGGTGGGAAAATGGCTCTTAGATGGTTTTCCATTAACCTTAATCATTAATGATGAAATAAATTTAAGAAAATTTTTCAAAATGCGTCTCTATTTTAGCTAAGGAAGCATAAAGTTTATCTCGGTCCAGCGCGGAAAGAGCGCCATAATCCTGTCAGAGATCCAGGAGGTGATAAAAGATGGACTTGATGTCACAGATTTACGCAATAGTCATCTTCGGTGTTTTGGTCGTCGTTCTTCCCTATGCTATGAATAAATGGTCTGACGGAAGGGCGGGTGTTAGATAAATCTTATAACTAATCCTGGCCTTTAAGCCAGGATTTCTCATTACCGTTAATCAATTACTATCTCATTCTGCATTTCGTATTGTAATGAAGACATTTTGTATTAGTACAAACGTTTTCGCGTGAGGCTTCTGTGAGGTTTATAAGCAGACTATCCAATCTGTTTAGAAGGTCTAATGGAGCCGAATTGGCCTCAGCCCAATCCAGAAGACATTCAACATCTTGCTTTAGACCTCTTGGATACCTCGCTTTCTCGCGCTCTATATTCGAGATCTGCTGTAACTCTGTATAGGTCCGAAAATGGCAATTGTGAGCTCATATATCAATAGAATCTTGCTTGGGATTTCTCTTAGCTCTCTCATCCACCTCTATATTCAGAATGCTATCAGCACCGTTGAAGATATCCTCGGCGATCAAGGCACAACCCATAGCTGCTGCATATCTACCTAAAGATCGTACCTCTCTGCATAGCAGCTGAGCGACTCTTTTCCGTATCAATAATGAGGGGGCTCCACCCACATAGATGGCTGGCTCGGGCTCGCCAAGGTCTCTCATA
The DNA here is from genome assembly GCA_022865315.1 of Methanotrichaceae archaeon. Classification (GTDB taxonomy): domain Archaea; phylum Halobacteriota; class Methanosarcinia; order Methanotrichales; family Methanotrichaceae; genus JALHSR01. The sequence continues at coordinate 947 of JALHSR010000247.1, forward strand.
AAAACCTGGAGTGCGCTGATCTCCATAGCGGCAAAAAGCGCTAAAGTCTCCAAAGCAAGACTTTTCTCGTGAGGACTACAATCTTGTAAGCTAGATCTTCCGATCTTAGTCAAGATTCCTCCTTGATTGAAAGCCTGGTTTGCCGTCATCTTACTGGCATCTACAGCCCTGATAGCCTCGACATCCAATGGACCTTGCATCAATCCTGGAGCAAATATGGCTGCATCGATGGCTCCTACTATTTTGCCTTTAAGTACCGCAAAAGTAACGGTATTAGAGCTCGCATCACTTATAATGATGCTGTTTTCACCTTGACGAAACACTCCGTATGCCAAGCCAACTTTCTCTGGACTCATGCCATGTGAAAATACTTTCAACCTGGGATCGATATCGCTTCCCCGATGTATGCCCGGTAAAAGTACACATGGCCAACCGGAAATTCTAATGGCTTCAAATAAATTGGTTCCTCCGCCTATATGCAAGCCAGCGCCGTCTTGTTGAATCAAACCTCTATTCGTGCTATCTTCTATTCGCACGATCTTCGTCAACCCATCTCCCATGGAATATGTAAGCGCTACCATATCTACTTTGGATAATGCTAGTTCATCTTTGATCAACACTAAAAGCCCATTAGGCGAAATCCGACTGGCTTCCTTCCTTGGTAACTCCCAGCATCGTCCTTCTGACGTGGCTAATCTTATTGCTTGGGTTCCGTGGTCAACTCCTACGAACATAGCTCTATGATATTCCTGGCAAGACGATAGCAATCTAATTCAGTCCTCATAAGAGTATCCATCCTTACACACTTTCCTAAGAAGCTACTGTCCCGGCTAACCACAAAGGCATCCAATTTTCCTAAAAGGGCTGCTACACCATCATCGTTAACCGGCACCCCCCAAGCGGTCATAAACTTTGCTGCTGGACCACTGACCGGTTTATTACCAACCAAGGGGCTAATTGCTATTACTCTCATTCCTTCTAGCTTTTCTCGAACTCCAGGCAAGGCAAGAATCGCTCCTATACTTGTCACGGGGTTACTGGGTCCCAGAATTACAGATTCTTCATTATGCAAAAGCTCTAAGAAAGCAGGGCTAGGCTGTGCTTCTTTAATACCTTCGATTCTTACAGAAAGGACGTCCGGCTCACCTCTTTTGCTTACCCAAAATTCCTGAAAATGCATATCTTTCTCCGATGTTGTAATAATTGTAGCCACAGGATCGTCAGTCATAGGCACTACTCTTTGCTTGACATCCAATGCCTTAGCCAAGGCCATTGTTGCCTCGCTCAGGCTCCTGCCATTTCTGAGCAATTCAGACCGAAAGATATGCACCGCGCGATCTTTATCACCCAAAGCCATGAGCTCAGTGGAGCCAAGGACTTTCAGAAAGTCATGCGTAAGGAAACTATCTCCCTCGATCCCCCACCACTTAGTCTTGTCTACCAGCCCTGAGAATGTATAAAGGACTGTATCAATATCGGGTGAGACATAATTTCCAGAGATCCAACAATCCTCAGCTGTATTTACAACGACGTTAAGATCGGATGAACCAAGAAGCTGCTTGAGTCCTAAAAGAAGCTTTGGTGTGCCAGTTCCGCCACTAAGAACCAACATCGCAAGCGTCCAAGAGTATCATGCCAGTTTTTAGATTTACAATTTCCTCGTCAGTTAGAGAAGACTTGACAGCTTTCTCTGAGGCAATGGCACTATTTCCGAGAGGATCCTCGATCATAAAAGTCAACTTGAACTGACCCTGACGTGCCATTTCAATATTCTCCAGGATCTGTTCCCCTCTGCTCGCCTTATCAAGATCTCCCGCTCTCCTGGCTGCATTGGTGGCAAATATAACTACTCCCTTTATTCGGTCCAGAACACCTTCTACATTGGATACATAAGACTCTGAGACCGAACCAGGCTCTATATCCACGCCCAACTCTGGCACACGAATAGTCCCACTAGATGAACGGATAATTCGAGCATCGAGGTCCTCCAAATCCCTAATTTCTAAAGTGTACCGAGCAGGCTCTTTTTGGCTTAACAGAATTGTATCGCTATGCTTGAATCCGCATTGACAAAATCCTGCAATGATCATAGCCTCGCCAAAATAAGGAATCTCTGTAGTTTCCCAATTACACTCCATGACACATTCGCAAACTGGGCAATTTGCGGCTGTAGTTAATTTCAATCTGTGCCTCCGACTATCTTTTCTCGGTCTATCCTTATACCATCTGGCACTACTGCCACCAAATCGTCACCTATACCGGCTATATCTCCTGAGACTTCTTCAACTGTGCTCTTGAGCTCTGCTATAGCTTTATCAAGAGCAACCTTATCGCGTTTTATTTTGGCAATATCAACCAGGACGATGTTTCCAGCATATATCTCACGCTTGATCGCGGGCAAAACCTCAATCTTTTCCAAGTCTGCCATCCTAAGCATTACTTGTGACGACCCACTTACATTTTCGAACTGCCCGAGATCGACTTCCACATAATCGTCCTCCGCAGACCGACCAATGAATTTAAGCTTTTCCAGGAATCCACCCATGCCTAACCCCTCGACGATCAATATGTATTATTATATTTATATTTAACTTCATGATATATCGGCTAGTTTGATGCCAACTAGGCCCATTACAATTATAAATAATATCACTACAAGAGCGAATCCCGCAGACTTCAAGTCAGCTGAAACGTTCAGCTCTACAACTAACAACATCACTATCATAAGAAACACAAGACCTGTGCTTATGCCTATCTCAATCCATTCTCTCTTCACGGTTCCTCAATAAAACGATCTAGAAGATATCATTTGCGCCGCAAACCATCAGGTCCTCCCAAAGAATCTATCAAGTTTGCAGTCTTTCGTCCATACCATCCACGCTTGACATAACGTGGGTAGACGGGCAATCGCTCCTGAAGGTCAAATTCTCTCAAATAGTGTTTGAGATCAACGATAGATGGCCATGGTCTCTCCGGATTGATCCAATCGGGAGTCAGAGGGCTTAATCCACCGAGATCATTTGCTCCTGCTCGCAACAAGGGCAGAGGATCCACCAAATTAGGTGGAACCTGCAAGGCTACACTAGGCTGGAGAATAGTCCTGGCCCGACTTACAAGCTCGATTAGTTCACTGATGTGCGGACTCGATAATCCTGCCATTGGCGTACCAGGCTTGGGATCTAAAGGTTGAATGATCACCTCCTGGATGTGATCATGAATCTCATGAAGTCTAGAGATGGATTTTAAAGAGTCTATTCGATCCTTCAAACTCTCCCCAATGCCTACTAAAATGCCAGTTGTAAATGGTATCTTCAATTCGCCAGCCTTAGCTATATAGGCAAGCCTTAAATTCGATTTTTTTCCAGGAGATTTCTTATGTGCATCCACTTCTGCCGTGGTTTCCAGCATGAGGCCCATCGAGGCATTATATGGAGCCAATTCAGCTAGCTTATTATCCGAAAGGATGCCAGCATTAGTATGAGGTAACAAGCCTTGCTCCAAAGCCAATTCGCAAAGTTCCACTAAGTAATCTATCAGATCGGAATGCCCAATTGGAGCAATTAGTGTTGAGAAACCGTCTACATCCCAGGGATTTTCTCCTAAAGAAAATAAAGCCTCAGTGCAACCAGCTTCTCGAGCTGAAACCAGAAGCTTCAGAGCTTCTCGTCTAGTTATGATTTTAGCACGGTCGAAATCTCGCCGGAAAGAGCAGTAGCTGCACCTATTGCGACATAAATCGGTTACGGGAATGAAAATGTTATTGGATAAAGTAGCCAGCTGCATCAGCGTCTGAGCTCGACTAGCTTCAGTACGTTACCTTTCGGGCACTCCTCAGGGGCCTCACCTGCTATTTCGACTATTGTATACCTTTCTCCCGCCTTGATTCCAATTGGATGGCAAATTTCGAACATGCTGCAATCCTTATCGTCACAAATGATAGGCTCATAAACAAATTTTGAACCTGGAAAAGCCTTGCGGGCATCGAGGGCCACGATCACAGGACTCTCCGCCACTTCTACAGCACGCACTCCAGATTCATGAATTGGGCATTCGTGAACGATTTCACCCTTTACCCCTAATACGCGGTACCTGCGAGTTGGTTCGAGATTTATGCAAGTGTTCCTGAGCTTGCAGGGTTCGCACTCTGGTGTGGAACCAACAAAAGTGAACTCCATCCCTACTGTGGCAAGCTTTGTGCCAATTAAAGTGATTTGAGTTAATGCCTCAGACATTTTCTTATTCTCCTTGTCAAAGAATATTTCTATAAGTATTATACCTTATATTATTCCCGTAGCTTCAGCTGCTTTCTCCGCCGCTCTTCTGTTCAGACCATTGTCAAGAATAGTATAACGTTCTGGCCTTATCTCATGAGCCGTTATGAGAGCCTGAACTATTGTTTCAGGATCTATGCCAAGCTTAGCCGCTGACGTAGGTGCACCTAAACGACTTAATGCCTCTCTGATCATCCTCCAATCGCCTCCATGAAGATACATCATCACTATAGTCCCCAAGCCACAGAGTTCTCCGTGTAGCGCTTTTCCAGGTGCAATGCGGTTCATCGCATGAGCGAACTTGTGCTCGGAACCGCTAGCTGGTCGGGATGACCCGGCAATGCTCATAGCTACCCCACTCGATATGAGAGCTTTGATCACGGTCTTAGCAGAATCCTCCAAACCTGGCCTTAATGTTGGAGCGAGTTCCACTATCATACGCGCTGTCATGCCTGAAAGGGCAGCAGCATACTCACTATATTCCTCGTTTCTGAGCCGCTTTGCAAGCTGCCAATCCAGCAAAGCAGTATAATTGGATATTACATCACCACATCCAGCGGCCATCAACCGAGGAGGAGCCCTTGAAATTATCTTAGTATCGGCAACGATGGCCGAAGGTGTGCGGGCAGAAACGGAGGTTGCTTCTCCATTCAGAGTTAAGGCAGCTTGGGCTGAGCAGATTCCATCGTGTGAAGCGGCCGTGGGTACGCTCAAGAAAGGAACGTCCAACCTCATAGAAGCCAATTTGGCTATATCGATGGATCTCCCACCTCCTGCAGCTATGAGGAAACTTATTCCCGCCTCTCTGGCCAACCTTTCTGCCCGATCCACCTCATCTAGTCGCGATGCACGAGATAAGAACATTTCCGACTCGAACCCGCTTTGTGCCAGATGAGCACAGATATCTTGACCTACAATTTCCGAGGTGGCTGGCCCAGTGACGATCAAAGCCGGACCTTGGAGCTTAAGATCATGACATATCTCCGCTATTTCTGAAATGATGCCACTGCCAACGGCCACCATGCGCGGAAGCTCCATCCACCGAGATCTGCTCAACGCCTTCACCTTTTCAAACAAATCGTTTGAGAAGATATTATCTGCGATATTAAAGATGTATCCTCAGCAAGTGGCAGCGATTTCAGAACGCAGGTCACAGAGTATGCGGTCGCGGATCGTGTTAACCTCGAAACTTGTCCTGACTCTAGGTCTATGAAAATCGACCCCGATAATATCTTTAATGCTACCTGGGCGAGCAGATAAAATAACAATGCGGTCTGCCAAATAAATTGCCTCATCTACACTATGCGTAACGAAGACCACGGTCTTTTTCTCCTCCCCCCATATCCTTAGAAGTTCAGATTGCATAATGTTCCTGGTCTGAGCATCAAGTGCACCAAAAGGTTCGTCCATTAAGAGCGCTTTCGGATTGTTAACCAGAGCCCTTGCGATAGCAACACGCTGTTTCATGCCGCCAGAAAGCTCATGAGGATACCGCGATTCGAAACGCTCCAAACCTACCATTTCTATATATTGTTTGGCTCTCTCGTAACGTTCTTGCTTTGGCACACCATTTAGCTCTGGACCAAAAGCAACATTGCCAAGAACTGTTCGCCACGGAAATAGAGAGTATTCCTGAAATACCATACCCCGCTCTGGCCCGGGACCCTTAATCATTTCGCCGTTTAGGTAAATAGCCCCAGAGCTTGGCTCCTCCAAGCCTGCAATAATTCTGAGCAACGTAGTTTTGCCGCAGCCTGAAGGACCAATAAAACAGATAAACTCATTCTCCTTGATGTCGAGATTGATCTGCTTCAAAACTACCAGCTCTTTACCATCGGAAGTGTAAAGCTTTGATAGGTTTCTAATCTCGAGTAGAGCCATGCTAAAAAACCGAATATAGATGCTGACAGGTAAAGCTTTTTCTATTCAGGGTAGGCAGCTCAACAAAAAAATCCCGATTTGGTATTTATTCACTTCAGACTGCCGAACAAGAATAAAGAATATTGATCACCCTTAACCAACCTTTTTCCCAGAGTTCGTGCGATCAATATACGAGATTTGATTTAGATATTCTTTTTAACTAAAATTGTCGGCTCAAATGAAAGTGTTCAGATCCTCTCTGGCTTATCCAATAGTCCAATTTTTCTCATAAGTTCTCCTGATCGGGAATGGGGCTTTCTCGACACAGCATCGCCACCTTTCTCTAATTCTCTTGCCTCGTCTGCTAAACTAGCTGCAGCTCGCATAACTTCGTGACCAGATGCTGCAGCTAATGCTATTGCTTCCAATTCATTCAGCTTGAAGCAGGCCTGCGCATCAATGCCTGCAACTGTCTGGGCCATATATAAAGCACCAATAGCCTTAGCTCTTGCATAAGGATTCTTGAATTCCATACGTTCAGCACATTTCTCCGGCGTAACCAGTATTTGGGGAAGTTTAACAACGCCTTTAGTTAGTTCCACAATTGCATTGTCAATTTCTTCCTGCACAAAACGAACTGCACCACAAACAGACAAAACCTTTAAGGCATCAGAGTTGAACATGGCCATTTCCGGCGGATCGAGAAACTCTCGCTTGGCTCCTATGAGAGGATCCATAGGCAAAATAATGTACCCAAAACCATCCGATGCTATTATATCTCGCGCTTCTTTCTTGGTAGGACCATCGGAAATAATAATGGTTGGCATCCCTTTATAGAGCTCACGGGCTGCCATTTGGCCGGGTGTGGCTGCGTTTGGTCCAATAATGATTACGAGTTGTGGCTCCCAAGATTTGAGGTCAGCTGAGGCTTCAGCCTCTTTTTTGGTCATCTTAGGCCCAGAACTTAAGGTTCGCATTTCTACGTCTGTTCGTTCAGCGATCTCGTCCAATGATAAATCTACAACCAATGAGGAGGCTATGTTGCCCATTTTGATAAAGCCAATCTTGAACATGCACAATTGGAGGAATAGAGAAAATAAAAGGATTCCGATTTTATCTTATTTTTATTTTTTTTAATTTATCGGGATTAGGTTTTATATTCTCTTGATATAACTAGAATCCAGTGGATATCTTTGAAGGATTATTCTCACATTCTCATCCCATATATACAGGAACTTGAACCTGACGAGGCTGGCCCAGATCCGAGCTTTGTATCTGCTAAGTACGGAATCCCTCTTGAAAAAATCATTATACTTAGCCGCAACGAAAATCCGTTCGGGCCAAGTCCAAAGGTCTTGAAGGTATTGAATGGTATTTCGCTTAATAGATATCCCAATCCAACAGAGTTCATAGAAGCGTTATCCATATATTCAGGGTACCCCGTGGAGAACATTGTTGTTGGCGCTGGCATGGACGAAGTTATCACAACCATTACCAGGCTTTTCTTAAAGCCAGGCGATGAATCGCTGATCCCAAGTCCGACTTATGGTTACTATTCGAATGCTGTAAAGCTTTGTGGCGCTTTACCTATTTATTTGAAAGACAATTTCAGTTTTCATATCGGCACAGAAGTTCTTGAAAAAGTGAAAATAATCTTTTTATGCTCCCCAAACAATCCAACTGGCAGCGTGATGCCTGAAAAAACTATTTGCAGAATAGCCGAGAGTACGGAGGCGATAATCTTCTTAGATGAAGCTTATGTAGAATTTGCAGAAAAACATTTAATTAAACTAGTTGAAAAATATGATAATCTTATCGTGGGCAGAACGTTAAGCAAAGCCTTCGGTTTGGCCGGCCTACGTTTAGGCTATGCTATTGCTCCTGAATTGATCGCAAAACAATATCGGTGTGTTGCACCCCTTTTTAGCATTTCCAGCCCTTCATTGGCAGCAGGTGTAGCTGCCCTTAAGGATTTATCTCATATGAGAAAATCTGTCGCTAAGATAATCTCAGAACGGAATCGATTGCTCAATAGAATAAGGGGAGCCTGTCCATCTCAAGCTAACTTTCTATTTATCAAAACAGCAGAGAAATCTAAAAAAGTTACAGAGAGACTACTCAGCCAAGGAGTAATAATTAGAGATTGCTCCTCGTTTCCAGGTTGTGGAGATCATTGCATAAGGGTTACGGTAGGCACTACGGAAGAGAACAACCGCTTCCTGGAGTTGTTCGCTCAGCATTGAAATATCCTGACTAACATATTGTCAGCGTCTACCATAATTTTGGTCCCATCTTTAACACTCAGCAGACCTTTTGGCACTTTGTCCACCAGAGGAATTTCGCTTATTATTGCCCCAACAGCTACTATTGGTTCAGAGTGGATGTTGATCATAGCGGCGGGTGCTTTACCTCTTTTTTTTAGCTGGTAAATCACATAAGATCCAACGGTTGAACCCTTGCCTTCCGGAAAGATTAGAATTTTTCCGGAAATGCATTTTCCATAGAGCTCATGATCCTGATCTATTACCCTGCCAGTCCCTGGATCAACATTGCCCAGAAACGATAAGGGCTGTGTTGTGACAAGAGCTTCCCCCATCGCACAACCGGAAACAACCTTATGACAACTAATCTCGATCAATTATCATTCCTCAGTGGCGCATCGGATACATTCCTCCATGGATGCTAACCCGGCCTCAACATTACAGAGAGTGGGCAAATATACCAGTGCCTTCCCCGAGTTGGTTATCATTTTTTTATAGTGGTCAGTAGCCGGAGAGACAACCATACATGTGTCGCATATGACTTTAGCTCCGCTTCTCTCGATCTTCTCAACAAGATCCGAATTTGTTTCTGCAATCTGCCGAGCGGTACAAATCCAGAGATCCCTGCAAATTTTCTTCCCCTCTAACATCTTGCCGATTTGGGCAAGTTCCGAATGCGAACAATGAGGACAGCCGAGAGCTACAATATCTGCATCTAGTCCAACGCTTTTTTCAAAGACACTATCTATATCTTTTTTATCTAGAGAAATAGTCTCATTAAAGCCGGAATATTTGGAAGGCGAAGTCGTGATGCGTTTTATATAGTAAAGGGCAATTGAACCACTGGCGGCCATTGCTGCCCCCAAAGCCTTTAACTCGTCCGTATCCGGCATTTTATTCAGATGGATGGAAGGATTGCCGGCCTTCACAATCTTTCCAATGAGATACCCGAGAGCTCCGAAATCGGAAGAGCCATTCAACTCCATATCGACAAAAATCTCATGAGTAGGCTTTCTGTTTTCATCCAGATGGTAACCATAAAGAGGAGTCTTACCTACTAGTGCTGCTGCCAATGCCGAAGGGCCTCCTTCCCGATTAGTACAAGCACCAATAACGGAATTGGCATAAGAGACCGCTGATGATTCACTCCAAGCCAGATGGTCGTTCCTGTTGGCTAGACAAGAATTGATCTGGTAAGGTGTGCAAGTACAAGCTGCGAAGATTCCCAATCTTTCGTAGGCCTCAATTACCTTCATTTGTTTCGAGGCAAACTCTTCGTCGATACCCATGTTGTTCCATCGACGCAGGTCCATACCAGCTGGATTGAGAATGCTCGGAACTACAACGTGGCCTTTCAAATCAGATATCCACTCCAAACCAGCCTCACCAATATTCCTGAAGGAGACGCCCGCCACCTGAACACTTTTGACAGGAATTAATCGTTCCGCACCATAGATATCCCCCAAAGCTATTAGTATCTCTATCGCCCGACGTAGAGATTCCCCTCGACACCCCTGAGAGATTAGTTCCTCCTACTTGGTGAGGTACATGCTTAGACCTCTAAAACGCCCATATAAATTCCTGCCTCAGACTAACTTGTGAAAGGGATGCTCGAAGACGGGCCAGATATCCAGATCTTTAACGGCCTCTGCTATCATAATATCGGCCATTGCTACTGCAGGGAATATGAAATCAGCATAATCTATTGGGCCGTAGAGCAAGAAGTCTCCGCTGGATAAAACTTGCATGGCTGCCGCCGCTGCACCGCAGCACAATCTCTCTTCCCGACTCCTTTTTCTTAGCCAGGGCCAAGCACTTACCGCATTGTGTATCCCCGAACCCACTGGCAGTCCAAACTTTGCTTTGAACACAACCGAAAACCTCAGAGCCGAACCAGACCCGTTCCCTAAGGGCACAACACCTGGGTCAACGAGAAGATTGATAATTCCCAAATCTCTTGCCAAATCAAGAAGCCCCTTATCCTTGTCGCCTGTTCCATCCTGCAGAACTCTCAATAATCCCTCGACACTGGAATCCGTGGGATTGAAAGCAAGAACTATGGCGGAATCTACCTCTGAATCTTTAACAGCTACTGCCTCATGTGCCTTAGTAGCTAAGCTGATACTATTGAATATTGACTTGTCCGCATACCCAAGCTCCGAGACTAAGCTACACATCGATATGCGAGTGTTTACATCAGCAGAATCTATTATGATAGGGCCATTCCATATTTCGTCCGCAAAACTTAAATATCGTTCAAAAGCTTTGGAGGTGCGTCCGTATATATGCAATACAACTGGATTTCCAGTAGTTTCGGAGAGTTCACTTTGCCTATTTACAAGTGCCTCTGCTCTAGGTCTATCGAATACACCATGATCCTCATCTTGAACAATATTATGGCCTTGATAGAAAATAGTGCCACAGAGAACTGTTGGAAACTCCCCTGGCTGGCCGCCAAAACGTACCCCAGCAAGATTGACCACTTGTTGCCTATTATCAAATCGGAACAATTTCACCTCGTGTCAATACCATCCAAGCCGATGTATTCATGATCACTCCCGCACCCAAAAGCAGATCTCCGCCCTCGATTATCGGATCCATCCGTTTAATCGGCCTTCTTACGACCTGGAAAGGTTCAATCGGATAGGGCTCACCACAAGCGCTATATTTCTTAACTAATAAATTGATCTGCTTTTCATCCTCTAAACCGATCCTATCCAAGACCTGAAACTGATCACGGAACCTATTTATGACCTCTGCAGATAAATTTTGAATGAATGGTATGGCCCCATGAGAACCTATGATCCTGCCGTTCTCATCTATACCATTCCTATGCAAAGCCAAAATTGAATCTCCCGGCAAATGTCCTTTGGACTCAGCCCCGCAGATAAGGAGAAACCTGATATTTGAATTAGATATTATGTTCGCAACGATTTTCTCTACACCAAGATTTTCCGTTTTGCAGGATCCTGAGATGGCTGCGCCTTCTATGTGAAGATTACTTGCCAAGGTAACCACAGCTATCCTGCTCTTAGGACTGCCTACTAAATAATCACCACGAAACGGTGGCCAGTTACCTTCTTCATACATCTTCATAGACATGATCCCGGTTAAATTGTATTCATCTTGCGTTCAAAGCGGCTATCTAGCGAAGGATTTCATGGGGTTTAAATTTTTTCGAGACCAAGAAAATTTCCTATATGAAACCACAATGCAAATCTCCATATGAAAAATAGAAATAGAAGACCAGGAAAATAGATATAACAAGATACATCTTTAATTGTCGGGGCTTTTCTTACGGCAATCGATCTAAAAACGGGTGGCTTTAGATGGCATCCTATAAGGAACGTATATTGGAAGCAATAAGGAACTCTAAAGTGGGACTTACAACAGTTGATGTAGCCAAACATGCCGATATCAGCAAGACAACAGTTATAAAATATTTATCAGTGCTCAATTCTGAGGGCCAAGTTGAGTTCGTAGAGGTAGGACCATCCAAGCTCTGGAAGCTTAAGTCAGAAGATAGATCTACTGAAAAAACTGCTCATAGACAACTTGAGACTAAGCTGGACGCAGAGGGATTGCCGATAGTAGATATAGATCTTTGCAATGGCGATGACAAAACGATCTATTTCTCATTCCGGGTAAAACCAGAGCATATTTGCTTGCTGATGAAAAGAGCTAATAAATGCTTATGTAGCTATGTGGTGAACTCCCGTTGAGATCAAGAATGCTTATACCAAGCGAGATTAGGGACTTTTTCCAAATCGAAAAAGGCCAAACTTTCCTCATAAAAGGGCTTCCAGGAACCGGAAAGACTACATTGGCCTTTGAAATAATGAAGACACTCTGCAAAAAAGATAACGGACTATATATTTCTACACGTACGCATCCCAAGCGTCTTTACTTAACTCATCCTTGGATAAGAGATGTTATTCCTTCTAAAAATATAATTAATGCCACACAGACCAAACTATTGCAGAGTCTCAAGAGTACTGGGAATGAGATTTCCAGCTATTATGCGGTATTGGACTTCTTTAAAGCCTTTTTCGAAGAAGCTGATGAAATGGATGATCCAATGATAGCAATCGATAGCTGGGACGCCATTATGAACTATGCTTTTAATTTAATAGGCGATGCTCAACACTGCTTTGAGCAAAATATCTGTGAATTCGCTCGTGACCTGGGGATTCATCTCGTTCTTGTCAGCGAGTTTGGTGACATAATGCCTTTGGACTACATCGCAGATGGTGTTGTAACCATGGAACAACTTAGGCTCCATGAAGATGAAGGTCCCAACTCTATGAGAGCACGTTATGCTAGGCAAATTCGACTGGATAAGTTGCGTGGTGTTGCCATAAGACAGAAGACATATACAGCAACGCTTCACGGCGGTAGGTTCAGGTACTTCGAACCCTTTCTGGAATATAAAGATCCCCAAATAGCAGGAGATATGGCGCGCATACCCGATCCGGGAGAGGAGTGGGTTTCCACTGGTATACCAGACTTGGACACAGTCATTAACGGCTTGAAATATGGCTCCTGTAATGTCCTAGAAATTACTCATGGGGTTGGCAAGAGGTACTACCAAATATTAACTGCGCTAGCTTCCAATGCCATAAAGAATGGCCGAGGCGTCTTCATTTTGCCTAGTATTGGTTATCAGCTCAGCACCCGCGATATCTTCGTTCCTACTAATGTAATAATCTCCCAACCACAAGGAGAGACTCCAGAGGAGTGGGGAAATAATCTTCTAGAGAGATGGGATGAACTCCGAACTAGAACAGGAAGGCCTATATTAAATATCATTGGATTAGACGCTCTCGAGTTCGCTTTTGGCTACAAAGAATTGCTCAATATGACCAATATGATGTTCCGCAGGTGGAAAGAGACTAAAGATATCAATTTTCTCATAGTAAAGACAGGACAAGAAAGCCTAAACATGGCAATCCACACTGCAGATACCTATTTACTTATTGACGAACTTAATGGAGGGCTATGCATATATGGTATCATCCCGAGAACAGAACCTTTCAATATTGTTTTTGAGGATAAGAATAGAATTGGCTTGATACCAATAGTCTAGCCCCCCAATTATGTCCTCATTTTTATCAGGCTTTAGCCTTATGCCCTTTTGCTATCTGTAATGCAGCATCTCGACGCATGATTTCTGCAAACACCTCTTCTTCAGCGAAAATTAATGTGCCGGTTGGACAAGCCGTGAGCGCTTGCTGGAATAGCTTTATCCAGGCAGAGATCACACTTTACTGCAACTTTCACTTCTTTATGCCGACCAACCATCCCATAAGGGCAAACCATGGCGCACATCCGACATCCAATACAGTTTTCCTCCTCTTTTGTGACAATGCCACAGATAGCGTCCTTTTTCGTGGCACCTGTTCGACAGACCAAGACGCATGGGGCGTCATCACAATGCCTGCAAACCATCGGCATCCTTACACCTTCCGGATTTTCTACATATAGTCGCTTGCGTGGCACTGGCGTTTCAACCATGGCTGAGAAGAGGTTCTTGCTACGAGAATGCTCTACTGCGCAGGCAACTTCGCATGACTTACAGCCCATGCACCTATCCAGATGGATAAAAATCTCCTTCATTTGTATAGCCCCAGCTTCTGCCGCTGGCCTTCAATATGATCGATCATCAACTTAGCAGCTTGCGACGGTACTGGCTCTACAGCAAACGATCCGCCTACTATAGAGGATGCACCACTTGTTAAGAGTCCCGTTACTTCCAGGCTACCCAGAATGGGAGGGTATTGTACCTAATACAGTATAGACACCGGAGGCTACTACATAGGCTCCGATTGATACAGCCTTCTCGCTCATCCATTCAGGCGCTGCACTTGCCGCAGGCAAGTCACTTATATCGACGCCCAAAGCATTCGCTATAGCTGCCGCGACTACCAAGATTCTAGTTATATCAACGCATGAACCCATATGAAGCACAGGCGGGATGCCTATCGCCTTGCATACACTCCTAAGACCGTCACCTGCTAAATTTAATATTAGAAATCGATCACTAGATACTGTTCGGCAATTTGAGAATTTGATATATAATTTAAAAAAAATTCGATAAGCCTCGGGCGGGATTCGAACCCGCGACCTCGTCCTTACCAAGGACGCGCTATACCGAGCTAAGCTATCGAGGCGTCAAAAGCCCCTTGTGCTCACTATTTTTGTAGTTTTCGGTGGAAGGATTATATTTAGCCTCTGATCGATGACTCCCTATTCTTAGCATAGATTTCTCGTAAACCCTCTCCGTCCTTTTCGCAATTCGATCCCAGCTGAACTCAGATTCTATTCTGTCACATCCGAATTGTGCAAGCCTTTTCATTTCTATCGGATTTTCGAGAAGATAGTTGATACACCACGCTAAGGATTCGGGCTGCACATATGCTAATAAACCATCTTCGAAATTTTTTATGATGGAGATAGATTCGGTCGCAACTACTGGTTTACAGGCATCCCAAGCTTCTAGAACAACAACACCAAAAGGCTCATTTCTGCTAGGTATGCAAACTAGATCGCAAGCATTCATCAACTCCTCTTTTCCGGCGCTTGAAGAATAACCCAGGAAACGACATGTTCTGCTCACATGCAACTCTTGCGCCCTTCGTTCACAATATGCCTTCATGTCGCCTTCACCCATGAAAAGGAAGCGCACATCGCCTCTTTTCCTCAATACATATGGTATAGCTTCCACTAGGAGGTCCGGCCCTTTTTGGAAACTCATGCGACCACAAAAGAGAACTAAGGGAGCCAACGGATGAATTCCATATCGCTCCTTTACTCGGCCTGCATCTAACATCCTTCGCATCTTGCCTTTTATTATCCCATTGGGAATTATGTTGAGCTTATAATCAGGGACATTATATGCCCAACTAAGCTCATCTTTCATGCGTTGTGTTGTAACAATAATCTCTGAAGCCAAATAGCAGCCCAGCCATTCTAAATGGGAGACTTCCTTTGATATTCCGCCACCCCAATTGTTGCCGTTTCGTCCCCATTCAGTACTGTGCATGGTGAGAATATATGAGAGTCCATATTCGCTCTTTATGCTATTTAAGGCATTGACAGGATGCCAATCGTGAGCATGAATTACATCGAATTTTCCAAAAATGGCTTGAACAGCTCTAAATCGATCATACATTGCACTGCTCATCTTGACCATTTGCGAAAGGAGATCCCCCGTAGAATCAAAATCAATCCTTTGATAGTGAACACCATTGATCTTATCATAAGAGTCGAAATCTCCCCGCCTGGTAAAGATATGTAGCTCGTGACCTCTTCTTGCTAAAGCCTCTGATAACTCAGAGACATGCGGAGCTACCCCGCCAACCTTAATTGAATATAGACTCTCCCAAGAAAACATTCCAACACGCATCGGCTTCACCGATTGGACTTACCTCATTTTGGTGACAATTCATTATTGCATTTAATACAATTGGTACTTGCATGGCCCTCTATGAATATATAATCGATGATAGTCTATTTTTCATATAAAGAGTTGGGGCTGCAATAGTTCCATATTAAATTTTTTCTTAATTATGTTAAACGCAGTTCGGCCGAAGCCTGCTCAGGCGGCACGGAATTAATATATATATCCGTTCCTTTCTCAAACCCTGCTATATCGGAAAGAACAGGCTGGATACGGATGTTGAAATGGTAGCTTGATGAAAGCTGGAAGAGCATGTAATTATAAGGTGGATCGTCAAGCAATGATCTCAACCTCCTGAGAGCATCGCTCATAATTCTGGCTAGCTCATCAAGCTGATTCTCATCAAGATTCTTCAAATTGCCTATATGCCTCTTGGGGAGCACCCATATCTCATAAGGCACCTTGGAAAAGAAGGGTGCTATAAGAATCCAATTCTGATTCTGAGCAATAAGCCTGCGTGAATTTATCTCACGTTCCACAATATCACAATAAGGGCAGACATCGGACGATAAGACTGCTGAAAGTTCCCTCCCTATAAGTGAAGGTATTATTGGCAGAGCAATAAGCTGAGAATGTGAATGTTTCAAAGAGGCTCCAGCAGCCTCTCCATGATTCTTGAATAACGAAACATAATTAATGCCATACCTCCTGCAATGATTGGCATATCGATCTCTGTAAACCTCGAAAACTAATCGCATATGCTCCGCGCTGAAATCCGCTGGTTTTTCCTCGTGTAATGGTGAGTCAACTATAACTTCATGGTTACCATAGCCTGGCAAAGCGATCCACTCTGCAATGGGTTCCTTTGGAGTAGGAGTCAATGCTGAATAGAGGTTGGGAAATACACGAATCTTCCAATCACTAGTTCGATTCTCACAATCATAAAATAGTCCATTATCAGTGTATACGGCTAATGCTGCCGGCGTCATACTTTCACTGCCCGGACAGAACGAACAAGATTTAGGTTCTGAGAGACTTGGCTTGACCTTAATGAAATCCGAAGGCCTCTTGCCACGCTCTGTGGATATAATACAATATTCATCCAGAAAATAATGACGCCTTAGCTCTGAGATAACGCTACCTCCTTATAGATATCCAAAGTCTTTTCCGCGGCCGTTTTCCAGGTAAAATCTTGCAGAGCCCTCTTTCGGGCATTTTCGCCCCATACCACAAGCCTCTGTGGGTTCTCTAAAGCAAGGCAGATACCCCAAGCAATATCTTCAGGATCGCGGCCATTTACATGGATACCAGTAGGTTTTTCGGATGTCGGAGGCTCCACGATCTCCCTCAAGCCAGATATACCTCTAGCGCCCACAACGGCTGCCTTGCCCATAGCTGCTGCTTCTAAGGCTACAATCCCAAACGGCTCGTAAAAGCTCGGGAAGACGCATAAATCTGCCAGAGCATAATGGTCTCTCTTATCCTCGGGGGATAAGAATTCTGTAACCAAAGTAATAAAATCCTGACGCCCTGCAGCCGCCTTTACATTATTTTCCAGACTTCCACTGCCTATTATCAACAACCTAGCCTGTGAATAGGTCCCTACAACGGACGACATCGCTTGAATGAGCGGGATTACACCCTTTACCGGTTCCAAACGCCCGATAAATAAAACTATGAAATCGCCTTCATTTATATTATATCGGGATCGCAACGCTTGGATATTTTCCGGCTTAACTTTGGCGGGATTGAAAAATTTGTTGTCGACACCATGATAGCAGACTCGAATCTTATTTAAATCGACTCCCATCTCAGCAACTTCTTGTTTCATGGCCTGAGAAACTGTTATCACTAGATCTGCCAATTCTGCCCCCTTCCTTTCGAGTTCAACCAACTGAGGATTGGGATTATCTGATCTGCCCATCTCCAGGCCATGAACATGATAAATCATTGGAAATCCTTTGCGTTTCACTGCCATGCCAGCCGGCAGGCCAAGCCAATCGTGAGCAACACAAATGTCAAACGGCCCTTCATCTAGTATATCTGCTGCAGTGAGCTGATTGTAACTAAAGAAATCCAGCAAAAAATTCAATCCGCTTCCCCAGGTCAAGCTTTGAGAGGATAGAAAAATCTCTAGTCCATCCTTAATTGGCACTGGCGTTTTACGAAATATTTCTATGCCCACATAGTCCTCGTGTTTCTTGATAATGCCATTACCCCAAGCAAAAATAGATACCTTCTGGCCAAGCGCCCTCAATTCACGAGATATATTGTCTACGTAGACTCCCAAACCTCCATAAACTAATGGAGGGTACTCTGTGCTAATATAAGCAACTTTCAAGTCATCACCCCCCACCGTTTTCTGTGTGATCACACTACTAGATTCCTGTAATACTCTAGCACAGGCTCTCTCCAGCCAAACTGTTTAGCCAAAGAGAATGACTCCTCACATAGAAGTCTGTACTTGACTTCATCCTCTATATAAGTCCAAGCAAAATAGTCCATGGCCAAGGAGTAATCTATTACCATTTCCTGATACTCAGATTCCAAATTGTTTACAATAATTACCCCGCCTAGACCGGGCACGCGACGCTTGACTTTCCTCAACGCATCACTAAGCCCTGCTACCCTGCTGACTATGCTCGGGGTTCCTTCCTTGCCGGCCTCCAAGGATGTGAGCAGGAAAGGTTCATATTGAGATGGGAATACTCCCGCCACACAACCTGCCATGATCTCATCGACGCTCATCCCCAAACCGCCGTCATTCGGCCCCACCCATTGAGGGTATAACAAGGCTGCTACTCGTCTCTTGCCTGAGATTAGCTCTCGTTCGTCAAGGCTGCGCTCTTTAATCATATTCTCCAATCGAATCTCATCACCTATCAGAACCTCATGAGTCAGATTGACCGGGAAACCCTCTGGAAGCTTATCTTTGCTCTTAGGCCCATGAGCTGTTATCAAAAAGCAAGCTACACGAAAATTTTCAGCATGACGTTGGCCCATAACCCTATATTTTAGCAAGTGGTCCTGGAGAACTAAAGCATCCAGAAGCTGAGGATAGCCCTTATTTTCAATTTCAATTCTGGATATTGTGAATATTGGGATAACATTATGTGGATCAATTTTCTGACCATCGTGGATTCTGTAAAGGGTTTCAGAAACGAATTTTTGAATTCTAGCCCTGCAATCGTCTTTCTTGGCCCAATTTATTTCCTCAACCTCGACATCAATGCCGTTCCTTATAACGATCCCTTTGATCCTGTAGAAGAGCATAGCCTCTTTCATAGTGGAATCGCCTACGCAAGTGACAACATCAGCGTATTTGGCCAAAGATTCTAGAGAAGTAAAACCTAAGGGCGTTCCGAGTTCAATTATTGAATCGTTTTGTGCGATCTTTTGGAGTGTCCTATAGCCAGCAGTTCTTCCAGGAACTGTAGCATGCATTGTGGCAATAGTCCTAACAGGAATGCCTAGTTTCTTTAACCTAGCTATACTATAGAAAACGCCGAACTCATGACAATGGAGAGATACACGCATCTTCGGCATTATGGCTTTGGCAAACTCCGTGATTGCCTTGTCCTCATATTTTTCTGCGGTCTCTTCCTGAAAAAGCGCTAATTCTTTGACAATCTCAGATATGGCATAGGATAGATTAAGATAATGATTGTATTCCCATCCATAGTGTGCCCTTTCGAACTGAATGGAATCCAAGCCCACAAGTTCATAAGCCTCAGTTTTTACTGCGTTGTTAAGTGTAATTTCTTGGCCTTTATAACGGGTCATGTGAGACTGGAAATAATTAGTATTGAAAAGAACATAACCAACTGGCACTTCGTCAATTATGCGCTGTCCAGTCGCTGTTTCCACGCCTGAAGATTTCAAACTTGATAGAACAAAATCAAGTTCTTGACCCATATTCAGCTTTAGACATCCAGATACATTAGTAACTCTGTTTTTGCTCGTGTTCCAGTCAGAACCAGGGCTAGGATAATAAGGACCTAGAACTAGAATCTTGAGCTTGCTATCTATCGCACCTTCGGATGCCATCCTGGCTAACATTTGGGCTTCTGCATCGATTACATTCCAGATACCACCTAGCTTGTTAGAGGATGGGCCCGCCTCTTCACCGGCCAACAAAATCCATCTCTCGATCATCTAGACCTCAGGGGTAAGGAGATAGTGATGAAACAAACAAGCCATCATCGGAGATGTCCAATAGTCTGATGCTGTTAGAAATTTTTGAACCCCGCATCTTCATAATGTAAATGGATCTTATAAGCACGTTGCCTATTCTCTCACGATTTAGCACAGTTGCTGAATCCGCTCCATATTCGAGAATTTGATTCAGGCCAAATGCTGTGCCAAGAGTTATGACGGCGGTTGTATTACTCGATCTTATGATTCCAAATAGATCATCAGCTAAAGAACGTATCTTGAAAGGTTCTTCTATCGCCATGAAGAAGGCCATAAGGTCATCAATGAAAAGCCTCGCCGGCTTGAGCTCCTGCAACTTACGCTCAACTAGCTTTCGAAAATTAATAAGAAATTCCACTGGATCGACATCTATGCTCTTTTGAAGCCTCAGTACAGGATCCGTTACGTCTACAATGCTCAACATAGCTTCTTGTTCAAGCCGAAAAAAATCCCAGCCAAATGATGCGTTCATTTCCCTCTTCAATTGGTCGGAACTCTCTGAAGGAGTTATGATCATGCATTTCTCGCCTAGCTTAGTTCCGTGGTAAATGAATTGGCTTGCGAACACGGTCTTGCCAGTGCCCGATGGACCGGTTAACGTATTCACAGTGCCGTGATGAAAGCCTCCGTCCACAAGCTCATCAAAACCGGAAATGCCCGACTTAACCCTAGCTGGCCTATTCTTAATTGCATCCACGAAAACCACTCCCACACTTGCAAACGCAATAGCCGTTAATTGTTGCCCACTAGGATATTTAATTTTGTGTTGACTCGAAGAAGGTAAATATATTGCTGCTATATTTTACGTTATATGACGGATATATCCCTCTCCTTTGAAGTCCATCAGCCCACGAGATTAAAGAGAGATTTCTTTTGGAACAATTCACTTCTGAGAAAAGTATCTCCTGATCCTTTTAACGCATACTTCGACAAATCAGAGGACAAGAAAATATTTGATCGCATCTCGAGCAAATGTTATCTTCCTGCTAACAATGTTATTTTCGAAGCTATCAAAAAGTTTGAGGATTCCGAAAGGCCCTTCAAAGCTGCGTATAGCTTTTCAGGTATTTTTTTAGAGCAATGTCAGAAATATCGTCCGGAAGTTTTGGATTCGTTTGTTTCTCTTGTTAATACGAACAGAGTGGAGGTGATGGAACAGACTTATTATCACTCTCTTACAAGCCTCTTTGAGGATAAACAAGAATTCAAAGATCAAGTTCTTATGCACCGTGAAGCGGTATGGGAGATCTTTGGAGTTAAGCCAACCACTTTTGAAAATACTGAATTAATCTATAACGATGAGATAGCCAAATTAATCGAGGGATTGGGTTATAAAAGTATTTTTACAGAGGGAATTGTGGCTGACCCAAATTACGTTTACAGACCTAAAGATACAGAAATTTCTCTTCTATTAAGACATTATCAGCTGACAGATGATATTGGCTTTAGGTTCTCATCAAAATTGTGGGATGAGTATCCTTTGACAGCAGATAAATATGCAGCCTGGCTAT
Organism: Methanotrichaceae archaeon; assembly: GCA_022865315.1. Classification (GTDB taxonomy): domain Archaea; phylum Halobacteriota; class Methanosarcinia; order Methanotrichales; family Methanotrichaceae; genus JALHSR01. The sequence goes on from JALHSR010000247.1 coordinate 22,443, forward strand.
CGGCCGCGCCAGGAAAATGCATAAACATTTTTTGCGACTACGAAACATTCGGAGAGCATCAATGGGCAGAGACAGGAATATTCGAATTTCTGAAGTCACTTCCTATCGAAGTGATGAAACATGATAACCTATGTTTTGCCACTCCAACAGAAATAAATCAGAATAACGATCCAATAAAAGATCTCAGCGTAAAGAAGACAGTTTCGTGGGCTGATCTGGAAAGGGATACGAGCTGCTGGCTGGGCAATGCGTTGCAACAAGCCTGCTTCCTTTACTTGAGGAGATTAGAGCGTCCGGTAAAAGAGAGCCGTGATTCAAAACTTCTTGAGATCTGGCGACAGCTCAGTTTGAGTGATCACCTTTACTATCTTTTCTCGTATGGCGGCGGACCAGGTGAAGTTCACAGTTACTTCAGCCCATATAATAATCCCTTTGACGCAGCCATAACCTACTTCAGCATTCTTACTGACTTCCACTACCGACTTAAAGAGAGATTCAAATTTGCCGATGCGCCATTCGAATTTGCCAAAGAAATCGATAAATTTACAGGCGGATCAGCATGGAGCCTAGAGGGCTTAGCTAGCGAGCTGGCTCAAGCAGAATTGGAATCCATCGAGTATCACATGAAAAGAGGGGATTTAGCCTTGTGGGCGGAGACGAGCCTAGGAGATGATGAGCTAGCAGAGAGATTCAAAAGACTCGAAAATCTCAATGGAGAGGATCTTCGAAAAGAACTTCTGAAAGCGGTCCAACTCGGGCTGAGGGGGAAATATGATACAATCGAGCATTAAGCCCAAAGACTATGAATCAGGAAAAAAACGCGAATGTTAATTGCTAATGGCTTGGGGACCATGCCTCATCTACCATCATTGGATGCAACACGCGAGCTTACCACGGTCTTCTGTTGCAGCTTGCACACCCCCTACAGATAGACGATTACTTCTATCTTATTTGGATGAGGAATTGAGCAGTTATGTGCTTGCCAGCCACCAATATTCATGCGCCATACATCTACAAGGCTTCAGGTTCCTTAGCGAATTCGGGCTCAATCCTTTGCCTTATTTTATTTTCAAAATAGATAATATTCGGGTCGAGAAGACTGTCCGGATGATACATGGTGAGAACACCACGCTTGTGCATTATCGGATTAAACACAATACCTGAAGTCTTTGATGCAGAAATACCGCATAAGCCTGGTGAATGCGTTTCCCAGGCAGGGTCTGCGGCTGAAATAATCAGGGCTTGGGATCTCATTCAAAGTGTAGAATCGTGATACAATCAGTTGCATGTGATGTTCTGAACAGAAAATTTGCTTTATTTATAAAAGAATCTTAAGCTCACTCACCTTCAATTTTCCGTTTCAACTCATTCGACTCGTTCGCTGCTCCAATTTTGCCTAGCACTTTAGCTACTGCTTCAACTGCATCTAAGTAACGCACTACCTGGTCAAGATAGTTGATAAGGTCTCCTTGATAGGCATACATGCCATACTTATCGGAAAACTCATCGATTATATCCGAAGGCTTCTTGCCCTCCATCCTTAGCTCTATGATACGCAGTGATATACCATTCAATGCGCAACTGCAGTAAGGAGCATCAAGGCAGGTGCATCTAAGAAAATCCTTGGCAAAGTCCATACATTGCATTTGAATCTTCTTTTCCAAATTATTCAACTCAGGGCTACTTAACAAATCAAGGAAAGAGCCATGCAAAGCTCGCTGGGAGATGTTAAACCTGAGCGTTTTTGAGACGCTATCAGCGAACTTCAAATATAAATCTTTAAAACTCTCCAGTTCCACCGCTACCTTCAGTGGAGGCACTCCGTTCTGCAAAGCTAATGAAATAATCTCTATTTGACCAAGGCTAAGAAAGTGAGCGGCAGCAGCCAAACCGAGACGATTCGGCTCAATGCCTTTGACCAAGTTCGCCCTGGCCAATGTTGCTAAATTTCTGTCCAAATCGGTCAGACCTAGAGTCAATTTATTCAACCTTTCAAGTTCCTCCCTAGATCGAACCGTGACAACATTTGCCAATACTTCTTCTAGCTGTTGCTCCTCATCAAATTCAGGGGCAACGTCCTCCATCACTCCATGCAAAAGGGAAAGCGCAATTTCATCCTCCGATTCCCCTCTTGCAGAAGAGAACCTCCTACCCGGTTCTGCCAAAATAAATACTACCCCTTTGTCATGATAACCTGGACGCCCGGCCCGCCCCATCATTTGGCTAAACTCGTGCACTTTCAACCAGTTTATACCCATAGCCAGAGATTCAAAGATCACTTGAGATGCTGGAAAATCTACACCTGCCGCAAGAGCTGCAGTGGTAACAACTGTCGTTATCTTTCCCTGGCCAAAGAGGTCCTCAATGCGTTTACGCTCGAAATATTGAAGACCTGCGTGATAAGCTGCAGCTCCCGGCATAAAGTGCGCTAAATTATAGCAATTTTTTCGAGAGTTAGTAAAGATTATAGTCTGACCTTTATAACCTTTTGAGGATATTTTTAATCCTTCCTCTTTCACCAGTTTTCTCATTAGTCTTCTCTTCTCGATCCCAGCCGAAAAAATCAAATGGCGTTCAAGAGGTATCGGCCTAGCTTCGTATTCAACCAGTACTGCCTTTAGCCGTTCGGCTAATGCAGCTGGGTTACCCACCGTAGCAGATAAAAAAATAAATTGCGCTTCATGCGCTACATGTCTAAGCCGCGCAATCAATCCTGCTAAACGATGACCACGTTCCGCATCCTCAACCATGTGAACTTCGTCGATGATCACCGTGCCTATTTTCCCCAAGTCCTTCCTGGATCTTATTGCCTGGTCAATTCCTTCATAAGTTCCTGCAATTATATCGGCATTAAGATCTTGCCGAATTTTATGAGAATGTCCAAGCTTTAGGCGGCTAACACCCACTCGAATGGAGGTAGAGAAGCCTAGCTCACCGTAAATTGATAATTGATTGTATTTTTGATTAGCTAAGGCGACCAAAGGAACTAAGAATAACAATTTCCCTTTTCCCGCTAACAGATTCTTTACGCCAGCCATTTCTCCAACAAGACTCTTGCCAGTTGCCGTGGCAGAAACCACAAGCTGATCCTGGCCCGCCAGTAAGCCTGCCTGTACTGACCGGGATTGGACAGGAAATAGCCTCGATAACTTTCTTCGGAGAATCGATTTAAAAGGTTCTGGCAACTCCAACTCATCCAAATCCATTTCGTCCTCTTCTTTGCTTGCAGGTATAACGTCAAAACGAGTTAGTTCCGGGTCCAATCTCTCCAATGATAACAATCCGAGAACGTCATCAAGGATTCGCCTCTTCTTAAGAAGCCGACGAAGATGCGATTTGGCCGGGCGACTCAAACCTCTAAAATCAGATTCACGTAGAAGCTCTGCAGCAGCACAATTCTCGCATATCCTGGCGCCTTTGTAGGTAATAGCATCCTTTCCAAGAGGCTTGAACCTTCTCTCGGAAAGACAATGACTGCAAACACTGAGCCGACGGCTGCGAAGCTGATAGGCATCCAAAAGCTCAACAAACTTCTTCTCAAGCGCTTCATATCCCTGCGCTAAATATATAGTATCAGCCTTTCGCAGAAGCTTTATCGCATCATCCGGCGGCAAATACTTCTCTATATCCTTTTTAACTAGAAATTTAAAAACTCTTGGCCCTTGCGGCATCTCCTTAAGCCGGATATGGCTCTCGAAAAGCGTCTTATTTCCTCTTATCGGAAGTAACAGTATGCGGGTTTTGTCGGCTTGGGCCAAAATTTGAAAAACCATTTTAAATCGTGCTCAAGTCTACAAGTTCGTACTTCAAACCTCCAGCTTCTAGCCGATTAAGAATGTTGGGCACCTGCTCGTCCACACTAATAATTACGGAATTGACGCCATGATAAGCTGCTTCCACGGAGGATTCTTTGGCGCCAAACATCACATCCGGTTCGTGCCCTAATTTACGCAAAGCCACTAGAGCTTCAATACCCAAGCAGCAGACCATCTTATTCTTTTCAAGCAACTCCTTCATAGAGTCTAAGTTGACTTTTCTAGAGCCGCCTAACTGAATGCGTGGAACCTTGCATACTGTTATTCGACCTTCTTCTAAACTGATCAAACCTCTCAAATCGGATACGCCCACATCTTCGCCCTCAGAGGCATCAGAAATGGTAACGCCTGTTGCTTCAATCCCTTTTTTCCTATTGGCAAACAGCAAACCATTTCTCATTTCTAAAGATACCCGCTCGCCTTCTACTAAATCAACTTCCGCTAAAGCCGTCCAAATTGCAACGTGACAAATAATCTCTTCCATCACTACCCGAGCATATCGCTTTAGCTCAGCAGCACTTTCAAGGAGCCATTCCACGCCTTCTTTTGTAATGCTGTACCTCATCCGGCCATTCATGGTAACCAAGCCATCAGCAACTAATTCTTTGATATATTCTGAAACCGCTTGTGGCGTTACTCCTAATCGTTCAGCCACCTCTTTTTGCCTGAGGTTTGGCTGATGAGCAGCTATTTCAACGAGAATCTGAAAACGAGAGCTTTCTCGCTTGCTCTGCAAAACGTTGACCATCAACGCTCCTCTTCATAGAGCTCAATGCGCTGGCCGCGTACGTTGATTTTCTCGAACCGCTTAGCGAGGCCTCTAATAAATGTCTGGCTTAATCCTAACTCTCGAGAGAGATTGGAAAGCGATGTATTCCCGCCAACAACTTCTTTGTAGAGTCTTTCTGACGCATCACGTAATTCCTCTTCTGACATGAAAGTTAGCTGTATAAACTGGCTTACCTCCTCCATGGCAGCCCCAAAGTTAGCCTGGATGCGAGAGTAGGTGGAATGATACTCTTTTTCAGGGAAACTGCCGGGATCGGGCGCTCTCCACTTAGTCTCTATTAAACCACTTTTGCGCAATAACGCAATGCTCCTATGCACGCTCCCTTCATCCCCAAACATTTTAGCGAGCTCCCGCTCTGTTCGCCATTCCTTGCTCAGCTCGTCGAATACTCTTTTATGAGTTATCGAACCAAAAGCTTGCAACAAGGGAACTAAATCCGAAGGATCGTTTATGATCCGAGTCCTCTTTCCACCATTCACATGAATCCGTCCACTCAATTATCGTTCAAAATTGATAAAGCTTTTGAAGAACGATTGCACTTTGGGAGATCCGTCACATAAATTGCCCCTGGATTGGGAAACTAATAAATGAATAATCTTTTTATTCGTCATTCCTGGAGTGTTTTATATCCACATATTGTAATTCCCAACAGGACATATGACTATAAGGTTAGATTAGCCTAACAGTCTCGAGGTTCATTGGAGCCATAGTGGGAATCCTATACCTCTTATAAATGGAACTAGCTAAGTCAAGGCAGTTGCTCTCTTCTCCATGATTTGAAAGAACACGCCCAGGCTTTGGATAAATCCTTCGAATGTATTCCATCAGTTGCTGCCTATCGGAATGTCCCGAAAAGCCATCAATTGTAACTACTTCCAGATTGATTTTAACAGTTTGGGTCTTGCCCTCCACTGAAAGTGGAAGCTCCTTCCAGCCCTTTTGGATGCGCCTTCCCAGAGTACCCTCGGCCTGATAACCTACAAAAATTAATGTATTTCTTTCGTCTGGCCCTAGTTTCTTAAGATACTCCATGATAGGTCCACCATTGAGCATGCCGCTGGTGGCCAATACAACGCACGGCGGTCCATCTATGATATCAGCACGCTGGTTTGCTGTCTCCACTTGCACAAAACAACCTGCAAGGAAAGGATTAATCCCTTTATGGAATATGAGGTCACGGAGTTCATTATTTAAGTATTCGGGGTAGGTTGTATGAATGGCCGTAGCCTCATAAATCATTCCATCTAAATAAACAGGAACCTCATCTATCACTTTGCGACGAATTGCTTCCTCCAATACAACCATTACCTCCTGACTCCTACCTACGGCAAAAGCAGGTATGATAACTTTACCGCCACGGCTGACTGTATCCTTCACTATTTTGACGAGATTAGCCTCCGCCTCTTTCCGTGAGGGTTGTATGCTATTGACCCCGCCATATGTTGCCTCGATGACTAATGTCTCTAATCTTGGAAAGCTGTTCGTGGCAGGATCAAATAGCCTAGTACGCTCGAACTTGAAATCTCCGGTGAAGGCAACATTGTATAAACCATCTCCTATATGGAAATGGGCGATTGACGATCCTAAAATGTGCCCTGCATTATGCATAGTCAGCTTCGTATCTGGAGCAATATCTGTTACATCTCCATAGTTGAGAGTTATAGTATGCTTCAACGCCTTGCGAATCATACTTGAATCATACGGCATCCGCTTGCCCTCACGCCCGGCCACTTCGATAAAATCAAGCTGCAAGAGAACGAATAGGTCTCGAGTGGGCGGCGTACAATAAATTGGACCTTCATAACCATACTTAAAGAGCATTGGTACAAGACCAGCGTGATCTAGGTGCGCATGAGTAAGAACCACAGCATCTATCTGATTTAGTGGGTAGACCTCAGGAACATAGAGAAATGGCGTGGCCGAGTCATCAGAACCTACATTTATGCCACAATCTATGATTATCCTGGATTCTGGTGTAGATAGAAGCATACAGCTTCTTCCAACCTCACGACAGCCTCCCAAGGTGGATATCCTGACCCATTGATCTTTGGAGGAGAGATCACGATGAATCTTTCTACCTACAGTGCGCAAAATATTCTTTCGTTCAGACTGGGAAGTTCTCAAATAATCCTTTATGTTGGCGATTGTGGAAGAACGAACCGGAGGCGTTCGTACAACTTTTGGAGTCCATCCGACCATTTTCGTTATTTCTCTTAAAGTAGCACCATGCCGCCCTATCACTAACCCAGGCTTCTCGGCCTCAATAACAACTTCCCCAGTCTCACCATCGAAATAGAAGTCGGTAAGAGCGGCTTCTTTGGGCACTACTTCTTTTATTTTTTCGATTGCAGCTTCCGGCTCAGCCAATACCTTTAGATCGGGTCTCACAACAACACGTTTGCGCAACTCCTTTGCAAGCGAACGAATAATCTCCCCATCATCAGCCAAGCGCTTGGGATCATCCGTATAAATCACAAGCTCCGGACCCTCGAATTCAAGACCTGTGACATTTATATCTGCAGGCAGCTTGCTCTGAATTATGCGTTTTAACTCGAAAAGAACTTCTTCAACTGACAAAAGAACACACCCAAAAAGAAATCAAAGGAGCTTCATTATATCTTGAAACTCCTCTTCGCCTATCTCCTCATATCTCTCCTTTGTGATTCTAACTAGTTCAATTTTATCGCCTGAAGCGGAGTCTCTCTTCATAGCGTTATGAATAGCTTTAGCCGCAAGAATAGTTCCTTCTTGAACGCTTAAATTAGGCTTATACATGGCTTCCAAGACACCATAGGCCACAGGCGAACCGGAGCCCGTAGAGACTATCTTCCTCTCTTCAATTTGTCCACCCAAAGCATCAAGAGAATACATTTTGGGACCATACCTGTCAACTCCTCCTAGGATGAGCTGCACAAGGAAGGGGAAGTATCGCCTTGCGGCTAAAACATTGGAAAGCAATGTCGTTACGGCCTTGATTGTCAATGGCTCGCCCCGTTGCATCTTGTAGAGCCTTGCTTCTACCTGAATCATCCTGACCAGAGACTGAGCATCTCCTACAATTCCTGCTGTAGTCAATCCAACAAGGTCGTCAACCTGGTAGATTTTTTTGGCTGCACTGCTAGCTATGAAATTGCCCATCGTAGCACGGCTTTCCGATGCCAGGATAATGCCCCCCTCGCAAAGTACCCCTACCGTAGTTGTACCTTTGAACACCTCGACCATTTAATTACCTCAATTAAAATCAGAAAATGAACCAATTTCACGTATCTTCGACGATATAAATACTTTCCGCCGTCTGGCAACAAACTATAAAAATATAAGCTAGATGAAGATGATGGCGTGAGCTTCGATTTGAATGGCTGGATATTCAAGTATTATGTGGATCCTATAGTATTCGATGCAGGATATAACCCTATCAATACGGTGACTTGGGCTTTAATTCTAGGAATAATGATCTTTGTAATTATTAGGCTATTCCAATGGCTCGAGATAAATATAGATGAGAATTTAGTTTTCTATACGCTGCCGTATATTTTGGCTGGAGCTAGCCTTCGTGTCATTGAAGATACCGAGATTTTAATCCCGCCATCGAAATATCTTCTTATAACTCCAATCATTTATTTCCTTGTTTTTTCCGTCACTTTAACTTCACTTCTGGTCACAAGGAAGATATTTGGTGACGAATTCGATAGACCTTATGCCTCGATAGGCTTCATTTGGTTCGGACTAAATTTGGCTATTTTGACTTCTTTTGGCTACGCCTATCCAGGGGTAATTATTGCCGTTTTTCTATTGGGCTCGACAATTACTTCATGCTTTTATTTATTAAGCTATTTATCGCGATGGCTGAAATTTCTGCATATAAAATTGAATCTGTTTATTCTTTACGCACATATGCTAGATGCCAGCTCTACATATATTGGAATTGACTGGTTCGGTTATCACGAAATGCACGTCGTTCCAACTCTATTTATCAACTTTCTTGGGTCGGCAAGAGTAATGTTCCTTCTGAAGATATTGATAATTCTGCCAGTTTTAAGCCTCATAGATCAATCTTTGGAAGATAAACGCCTGAGAAATCTAGCCAAGCTTGCACTTGTAACCCTCGGACTCGCCCCAGCTGTGAGAAATACCTTGCGTTTAGCTTTAGGCATCTAAATCAAATACCTTTATAAATTCAACAATAAACCTTTAGAAATAACCCCCAGAGAAATAATTAGGATTCAAGAAGATCTTTATAGGCCAGTTCAGTCCTATCTTTCAGGAAATAGATCAAATAATAAAAATTATGAAACTTCAAAAACAATAGCGTGCAGACCGAAATTCCATAAAGGCAATTCATCACTTGGATGACAAAAAAAAGTGAAAGTCGTTGCCACTTTATTAAGATAACATTTATAATCTCATATATAAACTGGATCATAAATATCATGAAGTCCGAAAAATTGGTAAATGGTTTAAAATGTATCTCGTTGCATGAGTATTCCTATAAACCAACATCTCATTTTGATATCGGAAATATTATATACTAACAATATTATATATCATTATGGATTACTTTACTGCCTGGATACTGCGAGGACTTCATGAGAAACAAGGAAAGACCAGGCTATCCCAGATATCTGATTTGATCGATTGGATGCCATTTCGTCAGAGCCTCGATGAGATTTGTATACAAATAAGAGTGAGAGAGGTAGAAAGCCAAACTGTGACGTTATTGTTATGTTCAAGATAC
>JALHSR010000248.1 GCA_022865315.1 Methanotrichaceae archaeon
ATAGATCCAAGATATACTTCTCGCACCTGTTCCAGATGTGGATTTCAGAAGAAGGAAAACCGCAACGGTAGAACTTTCAAATGCAAAAGTTGTGGCTTCCAGATCGACGCGGATTTGAATGCATCCAGAAACATCACCACCTTCAGTAGATCTGATCGTAGCAGGCGGCCTGTCAACCAGCCAATCGTAGCGGGCTAACCACTAGCTACAAGCCACGGCCTTCAGGCCGTGGTAGTTGACGCTATTGCAGCACTATTTTATATTTGATAGAAACGGATTCAGTGATGAAGGCAAGGGATACAAAGTTGTGAAGCCAAAAATAAATCAAATTTCAATAATAAACGATTTACTCGATCAGCATAAAAAAAAGATAAATTTTCATTAAATTGGCTCCCTTAATTTTAATGCTCCCTTTGCAAAGTGTTGAGTTTTATCTCATCTAACATCTGGTATGCGATTATTTTTCTAATATTATATATATTATATATAATCAATATCCAATAGATGTCTGTGGTGAAAATTCCAAAGTTAATTGGATTTGTCATGTCTTAATAGCTAAATATAAGCCAAAATCTAACCAATTATCAGCTAATTCCGATTGAAAACAGGACACATTAGCTCTTTTAAATCCAAAAAGAGGGAAAAATTTCGATGGAAACCGAAATTAGCCGCTATTATCAAATTTGATCCCAGATTTAGTGAATATTTTTATCTCATTCTACACACTTTAGCAAATCCTTGCTGCTAATTATCCCGACTAATGCGCCATTTTCTACTACAGGGAGTCTCCTTATGCAATGGCTGATCATTAGTTCAGCTGCTTCCCTTGTAGTTGCATTGAGTCCGATTGTTATCAAAGGAGCAGGTGTCATAATCTCTGTTACTCTAACGGTTCCCGGATTTAGTCCGGCTGCGAAGACCCGACGAAATATTTGAGTAGTAGTAACGATTCCCATGCACTCTTTCAAGAGGCCTTCTTTTGCCACCAGCACGCAACCCTTACCTTCGTGGGCCATTACTTTGATGGCATCGAGCACTGTTGCTTCCGGCCTAACAGTAATTATAGGGTATTTCATCAGGTCTCGGACCTTCATAATAATAGATACATTTCCAAAGTTAATATCCTTTTAGATCTTGAATGAAAGCAGACACGACGACTAATAATCCGCAAAAAAAGAATTCCATTTTTCTGCGAATAAGGAAAATTTGACTGATAGGTCAGGAAAAATTATTGGATTTCCCACCCTTTTGAATCTATTCTGTATAAGTGATAAAATCTCTCAAATTAAGCTATCCAGGCGCCTTGAAGGTCGCCCAATCTTAATTCCAATGCCGCAATAGGTTGCTCCAAGTTAAATGCTCGTATTACCTCAGGATGTAATTCTCCAAAGCAGCCAATATTGCGGCCTTCAGCTATGAGATCAGCGCCTCTGCCTGGCATAAATGCTGCGTCTTCAGAAGGCTTTATTGAAGTTTCAACGATCATTTCCCTTAGAATGGCATCAACAACGGAGCGTATCTCAGAAAAATCGGCTGCACTGTGGATCGAGGCCGCAGCCAAATTAATCTTGGTTTTTCCATTCTCTACCACCTCGCCCAAAGCAAAAATTCTTTGTGGAAGAGGGTGATGCTGGTTGAGGGAGAATATCTCCATTAAGGTTGGCAGAATTGATATCCTAATTATATTATGCAACTCGCTTATGGGATGCATAATCCGCGTCACCTCTATTGGACGGCGCTTCATCTTATGAAAATGGATTTCTTCATTTGTGAGCGTGAAAGGCATAGTTTCCAGGTAGCCGAGCCCAGACATTATCTCCCTTATCTCAGCTTTTTTTATTTCTATGGGATGTGGCTTTCCAATAGTTACTGTTCTAGGTAGCTCAGCTAATAGCTTATCATAACCATAGCCTTTAGCTGCATCTTCAAAAATGTCCCAGGAATGCATTACATCCGCCCGATAGGCAGGCACTTGAACTTCGACCTTATCACCAACCACTGAAACTCCAAATCTCATTCTACTTAGGCATTCAGCGAGTTCTTCTGATGATAGCTGAAAGCCAATGAGGGCGTTTGCCTCCTCTGCTCGTATAGTCCATTTGGACGGTGCGAGATTGGGAGATATGAAGTGGCTCTTATCATCTTTGATATGCACTGACTCTATGATTCCACCTCGTTCGGCCAGAGATGTCACCACGATATTCAGCGTTTTGTGCACAACTGGATCTGTTCCTGTAACATCAATGAATAGGTCATGTGTGTCATCACGCACTCGTGTCAGCTCGCCATTGATAATGGGCGGGAAAGAAAGCACTGCATTATTCGCATCAAGGATTAGCGGATATCTTTTGAAATCCGCTAGAATATGGCCAAATTCGATACCTTTGGGATGCTTCTTTAGTATATCCCTCATTGACATCTCCGAAGTGAAGTCCAGTGGGACGAATTTATGCTCGGGATCCGCTCCCAGATATCGGAAAGGCGGCTTGACGCGAGAGATATCATGCACTCCAATAGCTACCTTGCGTCTGTTTCTTCCAAGACCCCAGTGCAGGTCCTCCTGCAGATTCATGAGAGATTCAATTGCTTCATTAGAGAACTCCAAGCCACGAACAACGGCACAGCCAATTATGGGTCGTACGTCCTTAACGGAGTCCTCTACTTCTACCAAGATATTTCCAAAAGTCATCTGATACTCTCTTAATCCCGTCTTAATGCCAAGAAATCCTTGCAATGCTCTTGCTACGCCCTCAGAACTAAAAAGATCTGGCCTGTCTGGGAAGAACTCTACATCTACATAGGTTTCTGTTGCGATTTTACCTATATCAGCGCCCATCATGGCTATTCTATTCATTACGTAATCCCGTGAAGCTCCAACCATTTGCTCAAGATCTTCGTAATAGAGTCTGACAACTGGCACTAATTTCACCTCAAATGTTAATGGACAAAGGTGTCTTTCTTAACCATTCAATATCTGATTGGTAAAGTTCCCTCAAATCTTTGAGGCCCAATTTTAGCATAGCAACACGACTTACACCTAATCCCCAGGCTAGGACTGGATGATCTATACCAAAAGGTGCTGTTACCTCCTTGCGAAAAACTCCCGCACCCCCTAGCTCAACCCAACCTAATCCCTCTATGAAAACTTCTGGTTCCACACTTGGCTCAGTATATGGGAAGTAGCCCGGACGAAAGCGGACTTCTTGGAAACCCATCATGGCATAAAACTCTTGCAGGACGCCAAGAAGATGCCTGAAACTTACGTCTTTGTCCATTATAACACCTTCCAATTGTTCAAACTCAGGAGTATGTGTAGCATCAATGGCCTCACGTCTATAGACTCTATCGATAGCGAAGGCTTTGATGGGAGGGTGAGGCTGATCTGCCAAATATTTGATAGTCACCGCCGTAGTATGCGTTCTCAATACTTCTTGTCTGGCAATTTGAGGATTCCAGCAGCCCCCCCATCCGGTCGAGCCTATGTCGCCGCCGCATTCATGCATCTCTTTGATTTTCGCATAATTGGGTATCTCTGCTTCACTATCTAGGTAAAATGTATCTTGCATATCTCTGGCTGGATGGTCTTGTGGCTGAAAAAGGGCATCAAAGTTCCAAAAACTGGATTGGATGATTTCTCCTTTAATTTCAATGAAGCCCATTTCGAGCATAATTTCTCTCATTTTGTCAATCAGGCGCTGATATGGATGCTTTTTTCCTGGGAAGATTTTCTCCGCCTCAAGAGCAACATCGTAAGGCCGGACTGAGTAAAGTCTCCCATCAAAACGAACATTATTCCCTTTCCACTCACCAAACTTGATCATCTGTGGGGTTAAGTGTGCTATGCTCTCTGTTATCTCTCCAAGCTCTGGGATTAATTTCATGCCTTGAATGGTGATCTCGTATTTCCAGGACTTTTTCTTTTCGATAATGACCAAACTGCGATTCTTTAGCGTTGTTAAGCCATCAGGATCAAGATCGGAACTGCTTTTTGAATTATCCAAGAGTTGCTCCAAAACTTCTTCATCTGTACCTCTTGGCGCTATTCCGGTTGGCTTGATAACGCCACCAGTAATGATCGCCCAACCCTTTTTCCTGAGCCAGCCTAAGCTAATTTTTAGGGAAGGATCCTTCAGCTCTGCCATTGGTTTTCCATTGCCAATTGACTCTAGAAGAGATCTCTCTGGGAGCCCTCTTTTAGCGTATTCTTTTCCTTCCTCCGTCAGAATAACGATCTCATCAACATGTTTGAGAACTCTAATAAGGTTTTTTTCGCTCAGGACGTCAGCCGAGGCTCGAACAGTTTCCACTTTTACTCCGAGCTTTTTGGCGATGGTCTGTGGGTCAGAATGTTCTTCAGATATTGCTCTTAACACATTTGCTTCATTTTCTGACAGCATTATATCATTCCCTTGGCCAGGCGAACTTTAATACAGCACCTTATTTAACCTGCATGTTGCTCATCAATTAACAAGAAGTTAAACAAAACCGCGTGAAGATTCTCAAATTGTAACTTTTTCAGCAAACATCTAACCATTGGCCTAATCTCCGATATAGGCAAACATTTTTCGGAGCACCTTTCTACAATTGATCGATATTAACCTCATCGGAAACAGTCTAAGGCTAAGAATCCTATTTCAAGTGAATCGCTAATCGAATGATGTTAAGTATGCTCGGATTCATCATGGTTCGCCATGCATAACTTTTATTTCTCGGGAAATGACTCCAACTCCTTTAAAGCTATCATTACGCCTTGAACAGCCATCTCAAAGAAGACTTTTCCCTTTTCCAATGAGGCTTTGCTGGGATCGCCTATGATGCCATTGCCCATGAGATGTCTAACATCTCTTAGAACTAGGAATCTTGGTCTGAGGGGTTGGAAGCTACCTGGCCTTACTTTCACTAGTTCCGGACGGATGACCATCATTAGAGATGTTTCAATCTCTCCGGCATGACCATCATTGGAAGTGTCCACTGCATTTCGATCGATCAGGTCAAAAAGCGACACTAAGCTTAATCGAAAATCTCGCTTTTCGATAGCCTGTTGACAAGCTAATTCCAAAGCAGCCATGTGCTGTCCGCCGGCATGGCCTGTGAGCAATAGGATTTTTCTAAAGCCCGAATCGTAAAAGGATATGAGGATATCATACACATAAGCTCTTAGACTATCGAAGCTCACAGTTATGGTTCCAGGAAATCCGCGTGTGCTCCGGCATACACCATAGTATACAGGTGAGGCCAGAAATATTTGGGTTCGCCGGGATGCTTCTCTTGCTACTTCAACAGCTTGAATTGTATCTGTGAATACTGGCAGATGAGGTCCATGCTCTTCCAAGGTTCCGACCGGCAATATGACTGTCCTTGTCTCATTAAGCCCGGCCTCGATCTCCGTCCAGCTCAGCTCTTCTATCAACTTCATACGTTAATTACGCCCCCCGTCATGACGTAATTTTCAGGCACATTAACCTCAAAAGTTCTGTCGCCTACATATATCTGATATGGTCCAACGGGAACTGTATCGAAGTTTGTGCTATTTAGCGAAGGGCCTTCTGTAGAATAAGGAACTACTAATGTGAACATGCCATTTGGATCTGTTATATTAGACTGTCTGTATATAAAGGCCCTATTTCTGTTTGTCATTATTGGTAGAGCCAATGAAACTTGTGTTAGAGGAGCAGCATTACCTTTCAAGATAGCACCCGGAACATGCTCGAAGGTCTTTA
Organism: Methanotrichaceae archaeon; assembly: GCA_022865315.1. Lineage (GTDB taxonomy): Archaea > Halobacteriota > Methanosarcinia > Methanotrichales > Methanotrichaceae > JALHSR01. Next base: position 5,721 of record JALHSR010000248.1, read on the forward strand.
CAAACTTCTGACCATCGTAAGTTACCGTGTTTTCTGATTCATGAATTAAACGATAGTGCTGCAATGCCGCCAGAGGCGTAGCTGTTGTGAGAGCTTGTGGATCCCTTTTGCTTACAATCTCGGCAAAATATCCCTTCTCTTTGCTTGCTGCAACATAATCTAAGAGCTCGGTATAGTTCTTAGAGATCTTAGGTGCTTCAACAATTACCGGGAACTGTATTCCATTTTGTTCAGCAATTTGATAAGCTATAGCGAATGCATCAGTAACTGGAATTTCACTCCCATCGAAATAGAAGAGCCTTGATGTCATTGTCTTGAAGAAAGGATCTCTGTAAACACCAACAGGCACAAGCTTATCGCCTTGGGGCTGATAGAAGAATCCATAAAAATTGGTTATGGGCACATCGCTCCAGGCTGTCATGGCATAGAATTTTCCTGTAGCCATATCCCAGTCAATCATGACATATTTGGTGTTCATATAGCGTGATCTGTTCTCGTCTAGAGATGCCAGGATCTGCTCTGCTTCAGACTCATTCTGAGCTAGGAAAAAAGGCGACGAGCCTGGTACGCCTGCGGTTAAGTTGCCTATACCCATCTGGAAGGGATTAGCATTTGGCATCCTGTGGCCTACTGTTTCTATCAAATGGCCATAATCCCACCAAGACATAACGCCGTAGGCTTCAGAAGGGTACGGATATTCTTGACCTTTTCCTGGATAATGATAAATCTTGTAAAGCTCCATACCTGTGCCTGGTGTGTTGTTCTGCAGCCAGGCAGTGGATGTGAGCCAATCGGAGTCCGGACCGCTTGTGTACTTAGCTGTAAGCACGCACAGGCTCAGTCCTGGGTAAATAAGAAAGAAGAAAATCAGAACAGCCGCTATCAATACTTTCACATTTGAAGTTATGGCTTTAGATAGGCTCTTGGTTTCAGATATCGAATCCTCTAATTCATTTAATCCAGCTTTTTGGAGCCCCCAAACGGCAAGGTAGCCTGTCAATAGTGCTATATTAACAGAATAATAATATGCGAATCGGTTTTGAGCTAAGGTCAGGAACAGCATGATCAATGACCAAATGATGACCAATAAATAACTTGGAGCCTGTCTTTTTCTATAGCGCAACAGAATTAAGGCTAATCCAAATAGCGCAAATATAAAGGGAGATAGTATTAGCAGATTAGCAAATCCCGGAAAGTTCGATAGAATGCTTAATGTTGAGAATTGGCCTTGGGCAGAAAGCAATGGTGCCGCTTCGCCTACTGTAGCTGCACCACCGGTTTTGGCCTGAAAGACATTCAAACCAGCTAGAAAAGCGCTTGTGAACGAAGGTATTATCGCGTAAATTGTACCGAAACCAATAACGCCCAATGCTATTATGAAAGCTGGGTAATAATATTTATTTAGATCTCTACTAATCGAATAATTAGAGATCAATGATACAATGATCACTAGAATAATCCCAAGAAGAAGGATAGTCGGGTGGAAGAAGGAGTAGAAATAGTGGCTGAAACCATTATAGGATTTGACAAACGGCAGCACTAGCAGCATTGCAATAAAGAAGGTCATTGATCCAATGATGCTCAAATAATCAACCTTCACACCTTTCAAGTGGTCCGCAATACTCTGGATGAGTATGAAACCTAGTATGATTCCCTCAAAGAGGAAACCGGAGGACCAATCAAGTATGTAGAATCCTAAAGATAGGCCGGATAGAGTCGAATATATCAGAGGCATTTTGAAAGATGACCAATCTTTCCTCACTGATTGGAATGTCATACCTTTGCCATGACGCATGGCTAGGATGAGAAAAGCAATCGTTAATGTGCTGAAAAAGATTTCACCAGCATGATGATCAGTAAAACCTAGAAGGGTTCGAGAGAAGAGTTGTCCTGGTAGAACTGTAACGATCAACGCAGAGATTAAGCCGCAGCTTTTTCCCCCCAACTCTTTTCCGATAGAATAAACAGGGAAGATCAATAGAGCTCCAAGAATTGCAGGAAGAAATGCACCCACTACCTCTACGGTATGCATAGTTGGGTGTCCAAGACCAAATATATATGAAGGGATAGTTATAGCCCAGCTCACAAATGGTCCAAAGTGAATTGGCGTACCTTGGGGGAAATAGGTCATAGGGTCGTACCATAGTCTCTGAAGGTTGATGACTGTACCTTTTGCTAGCATCATATGATACCAGGCATCTGTTTCGCTGCTAAATATGACCTTATCACCCTGAAAAACCCCCTTCCAAGGTAGGTAGATCCGGAGAAAAAGCGAAAATAGGAAAGTTGCGAACAAGGCGGCATACCAATAAAAATCAGACATGTGCCAGACGTCATTTTTTTGCTGAGTACTGCGTCCTTGCGTTGTTTCCTTAATAGAATTTGGTCCCGTCTTATCTATTGGTTCCTGATTGACGGTTTTTTTGCTTTTCTCTCTTTTATCCACAGATCTCTTTGTCATCGAGCTTCGTCAAGACTGTTCCATGCTCATAAAAGTTTTGAAACCTCCTTTAAATATTTGCTATTAAGCCTTTAGATCTAACCGTATGCCTCTACCGGCTAGAATGCCAGTGGCAGCAGCTGTAACAAGGCCTCGAGATAGTCCAGCGCCATCTCCCGCAGCATAAAGGCTACAAATATTAGTTTGAAGATCTTCATTCACTAAAAGCTCTCGAGCATAAAACTTGATCTCCGGTGCGTAAAGCAGAGTTGAGTCCGAATCAACACCTGGTACAATTTCATTCAATATTTCTAGTCCTTCGATTATGTCCATGACAATTCGATGGGGCAAAGCCATGGAAATATCCCCTGGCGTGATATCCTTAAGAGTATTTTTCACAGAATTTCTAGCTATTCTATCATCCGTGGATCTCCGGCCGCGGTGGAGATCGCCTAACCTTTGCAGCACAGGCTTCCTGCCCCCAATTGTTGTAACTAACTTGGCGATGGAAACTCCATAAGCCGTCGTATCTTCTACAGGTGAGGTCAATTCCAATCTGACGATAAAGGCAAAATTTGTGTTTTCCGATCTTTCGCTTATTAAAGAGTGGCCATTGGTGGCCACGAATTCAGGATATTCTTCTTTGACAACAAAGCCCCCTGGATTGGTACAGAATGTCCGCACAAAATCATCATATCTGTGAGTAACAATATGGAACTTTGGATCCCTATTTATGCGTGTCACCGGATCCATTATGACTGAAGGAATTTCGACGCGAACACCAACGTCCAACGGACCATATCGAGACTCAATATTATACCGGGATACAAGTTCTTCGATGAATCGCGCTCCTATTCGTCCTAGTGCCAACAAAGTCCTTTCTGCGAAAATTTCCAGGCCACTAGAGAGCCTAACCCCTTTGCAATCTAGATCCTCTATTATTAGGTCGATAACGGTGGCATTGAGGACGAATTTGACACCTTTTTGCATCAGATCTTTCTTGAAAGCAGAAATGATTTCTGGGGTCTTATCCGAACCCATATGTCTTTGCTTTATGGCAATGAAACGGGCACCAGCCGCAGCTGCTTTACGCTTAAGCATTTCCGCATCTTCCGCCGTAGGCTCCATTGCTTCTTTTGGGGCACCATACTTCAAAAATGTCGAATCTACAGTTTCTATAAGATTCCAGGCATCTTCTCCGGCTAGCTTCGTTAGATCACCACCGATAACGGGATGAAGGTTCAATAATCCATCAGAGTAAGTACCAGCCCCGCCCACGCCGCACATTATATGGCAGGGGTGACAGTGCATGCAGTATCCCTTGCTTTTTAGAGGGCATAGTCTTTGGGATACATCCATACCTTGGTCTATTACCAAAGTATCTATCTTGGATCTCGAGAGTTCAAGTGCAGCGAATAGCCCAGCTGGTCCGGCGCCTACAACAACGACATCAGGCATATAGAAATATTATGGCCATGGCGACTATTTAGATTGATAGTCATGATAAAATTGAAATCTTTTCACGTAGATCATGATACGATTTAAATGGAGAAGGTGCAGGACGTTAAAGGACTCGGCGGAATGTTGAACGGTTTTAGGTATCTCGTCAAAGACGACCAAAAAATAACATTTGTAGGTTCTCCAGGTTTTTGCACTCCTTTTGCCTTATTTTTGGGGTACCCCGTGCGCGAAAAGGAAATGTTTTTCATTCCGGGTTTGGCCAAAGAAGAGGCACGTAAGATTATTTCCACAGCTTATGGCCTTGAATTGGGAGAAAAAGCAGAGGCAAATGCAAACGTGATGGTGATACTAGGTGGTATGGCCATGCCCAAAATCGGGGTAACTCCGGAAGATATGAAAGGATTTCTAGCCAAAATGAATTATAAAAAACTGATAGGTGTATGTTTCATGGGCATATTTGAGAAAGCTGGGTGGTGTCAAAAAATAAATTTCGATTATATAATGAACTTAATAATTGAGGGAGATATAACTAAATAAATTGCTCCGGTCTTTTGCATCTGAATTTATAATTAAATTGCATCGCATTTTATTTAATCCAGCCCAAGCTCTCGCGCCCGGTTCAATGCTTTTTCTCCATCAGAATTGTGGTTCAAATTCTTCAAGGCCAAACCGAGGTTCTTCCAGGCTGTAGCATAAGTAGGTTCGATCTCTATAGCTTTCTTAAAACATTTTATTGCCTCTTCATGTTTTTTAAGGGCGCCAAGTGCTACCCCTTTATTATTCCAGGCATAGACGTCGAACGGATCAATCAATATAGCTTCATCGTAACTATCGATAGCTTCATCATGCCTCTTCAGATTATCCAGAGCTGCCCCCCTATTATTCCATGCTCTTCTTCCATCAGAGCCCTGTGGATCGAGGTTGATTGCGACAGCGTAACTACCGAGTGCTTCGTCGTATTTTTCTAGACTGTGAAGGGAAAATCCTCTAACGATCCAGACCATAGATTTTTGAGAATCTAAAGCCATGGCTTTATTGCAGGATACGACTGCTTCTTCATATCTATCCATATAATTCAGAACGATGGCCTTGTTTATCCATGCGTATGCGTTCGATGGATCAAGTTTCAATGATTTATCTAGCGCATCGAGTGCTTCATTAAATCGGCCAAGCCTTCTCAGGTTTATACCTGTCTCAAGCCAAAGAATCGCGTTGGATGAATCTTCAGCCGCGTCCTGCTTATTATATCTGAAGATATCCTTATAAACGGACAAGTTTTGGTCGTTTACAACTTGGTAATCACTTTGTTCGTTCATCTTTATCCTCCCAACCCTATTATCTCCAATTATTGAAACCAATGGCGCCATGAACTAGCACACTGAACAGAATTTTAGGCGCAAACAAAGTGACCAAATTGTAATGGATAACATGGCAAAATATATATCTTACTTACTGTAAAATGATTAACAATTATTTTGGGTATTTCGGAAGGGGTAATATGAGACCACAGCGGTTCGAGATAATGAGCCGTCTATTAAAGTTTCTTGATCTAGATACAGATGGTTTGAGGCGGTTCGTGCTTCAATGTATTTTGGAGCACCGGGAGTTCACGATATCTTTACTTTATGAGACCGTGAGCCAGAGGTACGAGGTATCCAGGAAGGTATTAGCTTCCATGATTGGCTATATATGCTCTCGCATGGGGATTCTTCATTTGAACAAAAAATCCTATCGATCTCCGCGAAAGTATATTCTCAAGGAGGAGTACGCCGATTTGGCTAGATTAGTGCTTTCAGTATGACTAATGTAAAAGAGGCTCCAAGGACTGCAACAACCATTAAGATCCGATCAAAGTCTGAGTACTCTATTTCCCATTCGAGGGACCCGTATCATGAGCTGATGCTTAGATTATTCCAGGAAGAAACCACAGCCGCACGTGGCCGCAAATTTCTCAACACTGTGGAAGTAAGACAGAAAAGCGGTAGTCCTGTAAAGACTTCGGAATGGAAACGGCTACAGGAAGAACTAGGGATCAGCCGCTCAGCCTTCTATGCCATGAGAAATAAACTATTGGGAGCTGGTCTCATAAACAACAAGGGGGGGGAGTATAGGCTTTCGGGAATGTTTAGCCGTGACCTTATGGATATGGCCCGTTGGTGGTGGACGGCTATATTGAACAATGATTTAGATAATTTATAGGCATATTTCGAGATATTTTACCTGTTTCTCAATAGTATCCACCACTTTGGAATTTTCCATATACTCCAGACTGCCTTGGCAAAAAGGGCAAATAAAATCTGTTTCGCTGGCCTCATCGAATACGAACCTGGCACAACCTTCAGAGCAAGCATAAAAGATGTTGCTTTTCTCGTAATCCATACGCTCTTCGAGCTTTCTTATAAGCCTTTTAGTCTCCGATTCCAACGCCTTGTCAAAATTCTCTGGACAAATTTTCCATAAATAGGTAAGCCATCCGGAATCTGGATCTCTCTTGCGTTTATATTTTGCCAACCTATGTTCATAGAGGAGATACAGCGTTCTTCTCACAGTATTGAGGCTAATTCCTGTGATCTCTGCCAAACGTTCATCTGTAATCTCCTCCTCCGGAATATTATCAACAATTCTCAGGCCTTCTTCGCCCACAAGCTTATTCAGGTATGCCCTGTGAATCAAATCCTCTACGCCTGCCAAAGATTCACGCCCAAACATCATATCAGTGAAAGTTTTGAATTATAGTTCTAAATAGTTCGAATCTCGGAATTAACCGTCATCGCTTTCAAGGGTAAACAGACCTCATGCTTTATCTGAAGCATAAGCCACTTAGAATGGAAATGCTTTCATACCATTCTCATATAAATTATGCTCTACTTCTATATATCATCATCGCGCAGCTTCAAACTCCGATGATACTCGAAGCAAGTTCTGATATAGGAAAAAGATAATAATATATTAAAAAAAAATCTTCGATATTTTGGAATTCGTTCGAGCACAGTTCGACTATCATGGAGCAAATTAAGTTATTTTGAAATCATTACTATTTTCCGAGGATTCAAAAGTGTTGCGCTGGTTAGTTCGTGGAAAAAATTTTATTTTAGGCCGCTCCGGCCTCGCCAAGCAACTCTTTAAGTCTCTGAATGGACTGCATTGCCTTATTTGCCTCTCGTATTTTTTCTTGCTCATAGTATCGAAGGATATCTTCTATTGGTGTCTTTAGTCGATAGACCTTCATAGGTCGTCCCGTTCCATCACTTCGAATTATTTTCTCCTCGATCCAGTTGTGCTTTCGCAAAGCTCGGAGGGCAATGCTCACTTCTGGTTGCCGCAAGTCCGATCCTCGCTCTATGTCACGAGACGTAGCTTCCACTCCGTTAGCCAGGTAGGCTAACATATTGGAAACCTTTCTAGGAACTCCTAGGCTCCGAAGAGTCTCCACAACTTCGATATCCTTTTCGTCGAACCTCATTACAAAAGTCTCCTTCATTGTTATCCACTCCAAATTATTTTACCCTTGATCAAGAGATGTACTTTATCATATAAATAGTTTATTTATGTTAAATAAATTTTTACTATTATTACTACATAGCCGCAACCTTGTAGTAATTAATAAAAGTGTTAAAATTTGAATTAATTGCCTCTAATCATCTGTACAAATCGTCTCTTCTTTTCTGCAGCATTCTTAGCGGCAAAATCTACCAACTGTTGCATCTCTGACTCATTACGCCGTGCATCTTGTCCCACGGCCTTTTTTATGGGCGTATAGGCAGATTCCCTGAATCTAGGTTCGAAATCAGTTGGCAATCCATTTATTATTAGTTCAGCGCCGCATCCATTTTCGACGAAGCCTACTCTATCTATTTTAACGCCAGCCCTCCTTGTGGTTTGGATTATCGCTGAAGATGCCTCTTTTGGGGCGATAATTAAGAGCGCGTCAATTGAGACCCCCAAGTAGTCGATCTCTAGGGCTTCTAACATCTCTAGAACGCGACGATTAACAAGTTTGCGCATCCTATCCTCTTGAAATACCAACTTTACTCCTGCTGTGAAAGCAATCTCTTTGGCATCGCCGCGGATTCCACCATTGGTAACGTCCGTCATGGCATGGATAGCTAAGTCATTCATTAGCAGGGCTTCGCTGGCTTGCAAGAATTTTATATTTAGGGTCTCATCAACAACATCATGCCATCCATAATAAAGGGCTGCAGCGCATACTGTTCCTCCTCCCGCTCCCTCTGTCATCATGATAACATCTCCAGTTTTTGCTCCTTTTCGGGGTGTTAACCTTTTCGAAATTCCAACAGCTCCTACGCAGCCAGTTAGTCGGTCTCCGATAACCAGATCGCCTCCAATGCGCAAGGTGCTACCAGTGACAAGAGGTACATTCATGAGTTCTGAGACTGTGGCTATTCCCGCAAGGTGATCGAACAGCTTGGCCACATCTCCGTCATCGGCTAAATGGATATCTGAAAGTAAAGCTACGGGCTTGCCACCCATGACATAGATATCTCTAAGTGCTGCTCGCGTAACATGAAACCCAGCCAGGAAGGGATAATCACTCAGCCTCGAATGCATACCATCCACTGTAACTATTATAAAATTCTCGCCTGCTTTAACAACTCCTGAGTCGTCGAGATGACTAGAATCAACAATCGCTTCAGTAGGACCTATGACTTCCGCAATTTTTTTGTGTGTATAAAAATCTCCTGAACCGCGAGAGCCCACTCCAAAATCACCCATAGTCACACCTGCAGGCTCTAGTTTGAATACTTCGCCATGCGGATTTAACGTAACTAGCGCCTCTTCCATGACGGCTTCTGCCAGGACTTCGGCCTGACTTTGAGGCAAGTCCTTAACTTCTTTGATAAGGGCAATAATTTTTTCCTTTATTATTGGGTCTCGTCTGCGCAGACCCCTTTTGGCAAAGCCTTCCAGATCCATATGAAAGCAGTTATCCTGCTCTTTGAAATCATCTTCTATGGAAAAGTTTCTCCAGCTGGTTGGATCAAAATTGATCTCTTACGGCAACAGGTGGCCATGAGCCTCTCAATAATGCGACATCCTGTCGCAAGAATTGAACATCCTTGTTGCTTGCACCGATTCTGTTCAAAGTCCCTTATAGACATTTAATTGTATAATAATCATTTTAAAAATTTCTTAGCGAGAACAACAGTCCATGGCAATGAAGAACATACTGAAATTATGTTTGCATCTTTTTCCATAAAATTTTTGAAGCTAGGTCTTGACCAATGTTGAATATGACCCGGTGTGTTTCCAAAATCTGTTATATACTTTAATCTTATTATATTTAGCATACGAAATAATGGTTCGTTTGGCACTGATATTATCGCCCATTTTTTTGTAACGCGCAGTATCTCGCGAATGCCATACTCAGGATATTCGAGGTGTTCGAGTACTTCGAGTGCAATAATTAGGTCGAAAGAATTGTCCCTAAAAGGTAGTTTATAAACTGAGCCTAGGTAATATGGCACATCTGGGTTCCGAATTTTAGCGGCATTTATTAACCTTTTTTCTATATCGATCGCTTCCAGAGATGTATCTGCTTCGAGAGAAGAAAGGAGTCGTTTTGTTGAAAAGCCTTCACCGCAACCCACCTCAAGCACTTTTTTTGGAGAAGTAGTTTTAATTAACTTCTCAACATTAAGGAAAAATCTGTTGATTAGGTAGCTTGTGGCGATGTTAGCCTTTGTATATTTTTCTCCAAAATCAAACTTAGATTCCATCTATATCAAACCATTTTGTTCCTAATTAGGATCTTGAACTTGATATTCGTCAAATTTTTTAAAACGCATTAGGTAAGTGCAATAAAGACATAATTCTATGAATTTTCAAGAGGATATCAATTGCAGCTGATTTTTTAGCATGTCAAATCGCTTAGTTCGCATATGTTGAACTCGGCCTCTCATAGCCCTCGCCTTAGCTCCCCGATACATCAATTACTTATAATATATAATTAATAT
>JALHSR010000249.1 GCA_022865315.1 Methanotrichaceae archaeon
TTATCTCTTCAGAATGAATGCAAGCCAGTCATGCCGGGATAGGGTAGTGGCTATCCTGTGGGACTGTGGATCCCACGAGCTGGGTTCAAATCCCGGTCCCGGCCCCATACCGAGAAAATTGACTTTTGGCTTGAATAAAAATGAATAAAGATAACTATTTCAATTTTTATATATGATATGCTCAATAAATCTGAGATTCGTATAGTTTGTAGAGAACTCTGTTAGATATAGGCTTAAATTTCGAAATTTTTAAAAAATTTTTATACTTTCTTAAAAATTTTTATATTAGATAGATCTATTTATCTTTTTAAAAAACTTTTTGAAAGCGTATTGTATTCTCTATAGTTCCTGCCCTTTGATAGGAAATCCTCTTATAGATTAGAATTATTTGTAAAAGAACATAATGAGTTTCCCCCAACTACGGAGAAATTGCGAATGAAGTGGGTCACTGTATGTCTATTGGTTTTGGTTTTGCTTTTATCTATGAGTGTATCTTCTTTTGCTCAAGAAAAGGTATGGGAAAGGAAATTTGGCGGCTCAAATTTTGATATAGCCCGAGATGTACATGAAACAAAGAGCGGAGATTATGTTTTCGTTGGAAGCACGAAATCATATGGCAAAGGAGGATCGGATGTCTGGGTGGGCGTAACTGATCCAATAGGAAACATGATTTGGGATAAATATTTTGGCGGAAAAGAAGATGATGAGGGCTATTCTATAAAGCAGACCCAGGATGAAGGTTATATCGTTGCTGGTAACACAAAGTCGTTTGGAGCTGGCGGTTTGGATGCTTATATTTTTAAAATCGATTCTAAGGGAGCTGTTCAGTGGGAACGGCCTTTTGGTGGGACAGATAACGATGAAGCATTCTCAATAAATCAAACGAGAGATTATGGCTACATAGCAACGGGCTACACAAAATCAAATTCAAAAGGTGGCAAAGATCTTTGGGTGATTAAATTAGATCCTCAAGGAGATAGAGAGTGGGAAAAAACCTATGGTGGATCCTATGAGGACGAAGGCCGAGATGTCACTGAGCTGCACAAGGGAGGATATGCAGTAACCGGGTATACCACTTTGCCTGGAGGAGGCGGTAAGGATCTCTGGATTCTGGAACTTGACGAAAAGGGCAATAAGATTGGAGAAGTGACTTTCGGCGCCGATACTAAAATGGGTGGGAAACCACCTCAAGATATCGGATATTCAATCAAAGAAACGAACGATAGTGCGTATGTGGTTGCTGGCGTTACGGAATCTTCACCAAGTAATCCTGATTTCTTGCTTATCAAGGCCAATTCAAACAATAAGATTTGGGATCGTACGTTTGGCGGAAAGAATACAGATGAAGCCTTTTCAGTAGACTTGACACCAGAAGGTGGTTTTATTATTGCTGGTCGTTCCAAGTCATTCCAACCAGCTGATTTTAATGTCTGGTTGGTCAGAGCTGATCCAGAAGGCAGCGAGCTTTGGAACGCCACCATTGGAGGATCTGGTGAAGAAGCGGCGTATGCCGTAAAAGCGACGTCTGATGGCAGATATATATTGGCTGGGCTGGTTGGTGGAATGGGGCAAGGAGGGGATGCTTGGATAATAAAAGTCAAAGATCCACAAGCAATACCTGCTGCCTATTATCCATTGAATGGAACTGCCATGGACGTTTCCGGAAATGGGCAAAATGGCCGCATTGTAGGCGCTGTAAGCACAAATTCAACGACTAAGAGTAGAGCTTTTTTTTTTGATGGAATAGACGACTATATTTCTATTCCACCACTTGTCAAAGATGATTTCTCAATACTCTTTTGGGTAATGACAGATCAAACGGCTCGGGACTATATAGAAGCTGCAGCACATTGGTGGGCCGGAAATGGATTAGTCGATGCGAAGGTTTGTGGAAATTCGGACGATTTTGGCGTTGCCTTGCTGGGAAAAAGAGCTAGTTTTGGAATTGGCAATACAGATGTTACTATAAAATCGAGTTCTACAATTAACGATGGGAAATGGCACCATATAGCTGCGACTCGTTCAAGAAGAACAGGAATTATCAAGTTATATGTTGATGGAGTTTTAGAAGAAATCGGAAACGCCTCAAGGAACCAACTTACCTCACCTTCATGGATGTCATTGGGGAACAATCCCTGTGATGTAGAAAATAATAAGAGGTGGTTCCGAGGTTATCTATACGATCTGAAAATATACAATAGATTGCTTGGATCTCAAGATATTAAAGATATTTATTTAAATAGTAAATACGATTTACCTTAAATGATGATAAATGACTTTTTAGCTAAAGATCATTTCCACTTTAACGGCCTCTCCTGTAGACGGCCTTCTCAAAAGTCAAATCATCGCCAAGTCCAAATCGCATCCAGATCTGCTGCCATTTTTGGAGATCCTTTCTCAGCTCTTCCATAAAGATCCTAAGCCACTCATTTCGCTCTTTTACAGCTCTATCCTCCAAGTTTAGACCTAAACTTTTTGTTAAGTCGCTAGCTAGATTCTCAAAATGCTGCCTGGTTATAACGATCAGAACGACAATTCCCTCTCCTTCCTCGTCCTCGGCCAAGAGAAATTCGTACCCTCCAATAGATAAAGTCTCACCTGGTTCTAAATGACCCGCTCTTGCCTTAAGGGCCGCGAAGTTTATGGATCTGAAAAGATCATTTTCCATCGCTGCATGAACAGCCGCACGTATTGGCTTATTTATTTCTTCACCTGAACATTGCATAAATGGTGAATATATGAAATCGATTCTTAAATAAGCGTTCCTGGTATTTTTGAAGCTATCATTCATCAAACCGATAATAATCACGGATTCAAGATTATTCGCCTAATTATAATAGATTAATTCTCGAAATTTGGAATAATTTAAGGTCAAATATCCAAACAACACTGCAAAAATCTAAAATCCTTTTCTTACAAACACTAATTAAGGCTTCTTCTTGACCTTGAGGTTTCGAGCTATTCTCTTTAACATTTCGTTTTTTGATCCCTGCTTGGTCACTAGTATCCTGCCCGAGCTTTCGTGCCATATCTTGGGATGCCTCTTATCTCGCTCGATTTCAGGTTTTAATCCGGCCTTGAGAACGGCATTTATTAGATCGTCTATGTTAGGACTGCTGATTGATTCCTCAAGACGTACCATTCTTCCATCACGACGGCTCCGCCCGGAATCGAAATAAATTGGCCAAATTACTTGTTTATCTTTCTCCGGCATGGGATGATACAAAAACTACAGCATCTAATAAGTATCTTGTGTTATGCATTTGGTCTTAACAAACGCAAATCTTTTTAGTTAGGCAGCCTTTAGGAAACAGAACCTTGGAGTTCAACCATGGCCGAAAAAACATTTCCAGTTGCTAACGTCTATAATAAGGATGTTCCTTATGATCCAGAGCAACTCAGAAGAATTAAAGAACATCCTTGCTTTAGCGAGAAGGCTTGCCATGCTTTTGGCCGAATGCACTTGCCAGTAGCCCCAAAATGCAATATTCAATGTAATTATTGTGTCCGCGATTTTGACTGCGTTAACGAATCAAGACCTGGGGTGACGAGCACAGTTCTTTCTCCGAAGGATGCTCTGGAACGTGTAGATGAAGTGTTGAAAAAGTATCACTACATCAAAGTAGTGGCCATTGCTGGTCCAGGTGAACCGTTGGCTAACGAGGAGACTTTCGAGACTTTTAGACTAGTTGGAGAAAAATATCCCAATATGATATTATGTGTTAGCACAAATGGTCTGGCTCTTCCGGATAGAATTAATGAACTTGACAAACTTGGTGTATGCAATATCACGGTCACATTGAATGCTATAGATCCAGAAATCGGGAAGCAGATCTACGAATACGTGATTTATGAAGGAAAAAGATACCGAGGGCTTGAAGGAGCTACGCTTTTGCTTGATCAACAACTCAAGGGCATAGCTGCTGCTATAAATCTGAAGAAGATCGTGAAAGTAAACACCGTCTTGATTCCTGGAATTAATGACAACCATGTCTCTGATATAGCGCGAAGATTAAAGGCGATGGGTGTATTCATCCACAATGTTATGCCATTAATCCCTCAATATAAGTTTGCGCACATCAAGCCGCCCACACCTGCGGAAAAGAGAGAAATTCAGGAAGATTTGAGCAAGATCATCAGGCAGATGAGACATTGTAGACAATGCCGGTCTGATGCAATTGGACATTTGGGCTGTGACGTTCAGCAGGAATTTGAGAGCAAGAAGAAGGTTCGAGCACAATAGAAACCGTAAGTTGATTGATTACTAAGTCCAAAATAATTAGCCAAAATAAAAAATTTTTGGATTCACGCTATTGTGGAGATATTTACTCGCACGTATCCAATAGACTTTTCTTCTTCCCGCCTCTCTTATCACCAGGCTTTATGGGATCCACTTTTGCTACTTTTTCCTCTTTCTCCTCTTTCTTTTTCTCCGGTTCAGCCATTGATCACACCTCGAATGAATGTTAGCTGCTGAAGTTTATTAAGGTTTCCAAAAGATAAAGATAGCAAATCTGAAAGGTTTTGCTTAGCTATTCGCTGTGGTCTGCCAATATGCATGTCGGATCTTCACCCATTAAGTCACCATTGAAAAAAAAGGCCTTCTGGCGACATCCACCACATAGCTCCAAGTACTGGCAATTGCCACATGCACCCTTTAGGCTTGATCTCATGCTCCTAAGCATACTGAGTTCAGGTGAAGGATCATCGATCCAAATGTCCCGGAAGTGCTTCTCCCGTATGTTTCCTAATACTAAATGAGGCATGAAATGACACGGGTGGACGTCGCCGCAATAATCTATATTCGCTACTTTCGTTCCGGTCGAACACCCCCCTGCATTCTTGAGAAGCATGCGAACATGTTCCCAGTTGGAATTGCCTTTCAAAATTTCTAGTAAATAAGCTCCGTCCATTGGTGAGTCGGTAGTCAATATCTCAATATCTTTATCCTTCAACTCAATAGCGGCCTCCGCCAAAAATTTGAGTATGGCACGTCTCTGTTCAGGTGTAACATCCTTATCTGCGATTCCAGCACCTCGGCCAGTCGGAACGAGATGATATAAACAGAACCTAGGAATGCCCTCCTCTAAAGCAAGGTTGAGCAATGCAGGAACCTCTTGCCAATTATCTTTGGTCAAAGTAATTCTAAGCCCAGTCTTTAGACCAGCATCCCTGGAATTCCTTAGACCTTGAAGGGCACGAGTCCATGCCCCTATAACACCCCTAAACTTGTCGTGTTTTTCTGGCAAAGCTGAATCAAGGCTCACACCTACATACCCAATCTCGGCTTCCAACATTAGTCTAGCAACTTCAGGTGTTATTAAGGTGCCATTGGTCGATATTACCGTTCGCAATCCACATTGACGGGCATAAAATGCATAAGCATAAAAGTTGCGGCTCATGAGCGGTTCCCCGCCTGTGAAAATAATCATGGGGACCTTGAGATCTGCCAATTCATCTATTAGTCTGATGCCTTCCTCAAGGTTCAACTCCTGTTGGCTTTCATTACCAGCGTCCATGTAGCAGTGGTCACATGATAAATTACATTGTCTGGTAAGATTCCACATCACAACCGGCCTATGCTGTGTAGAGAATCTTACCATGTCTGGCGTTAATTGCTCGCAATTCTGGGAAACCCGCAAAGCTTCCCAGACTGTAGCGTTGTCTGCCAATGCTTTGGAGAAAATGATCATGAATAACTCCTCAACGTTTTCAACATAGCTTCAAATGTGAATTTGTTTGGCATCACATCAATTCGAATTCCCAATCTTTCCAGCTCCTTTGCTGTTGGCTGGCCAATAACAGCTACAGTAGCATTTCTCAATGCATCCATCAAATGGACTTCAAGCCCAAGTTCTCTTGCCCTCTGGACCAAAAATCTAGCCGTAGAAGTGCTAGTAAACGCAAAAATGTCAATTTCTCTTGCTTCCCGTATCAATTTGTCCAACCGAGGATCTGCAGAAGGATGTACATCATATAGCGGAATATCATCTACAAAAATTCCAAATTCCATAAGCCCTTTGGAAAGATATTGACTACCTTGAGCGCTCCTGAGGAAAAGGACTCGCTTGCATCTTCCCTTTAACATGCGCTCAAGACCTTCAGAGCTATATTCCTCTGGAATCTCTGGGCTTAAGCCGAAGCTCTTAAGCGCAATACCGGTAATTGGGCCTATTGATACAACAATCTTCGTGGCCAAGCACTGTCGAAGTGTTTCATTCTTTAATGCTAGCTTTACTCCATTTGCGCTTGTGAAAGCCACACAATCCGCATCCAAAACCCTCTGCATCAAATCCATTGGAAGCGGACGTTCTACAAGGACAATAGATGGCGCACAGATCGGTTTAAGTCCGTAACTTTCTGCAAGCTCCGCGGATTCCTTGAGCTGGCCATTAGGTCTCAATATTGCAATCTTTTTAACAGCCAATATTTCGGAAAGTTTGACCACATCTCCAACAACTAGTATAGCAGGAGGCTTAATCTCTGCCTTTTGGGCTATTGACACGATATCTGCTAGTTTGCCCGTTGCCAACTTCTGCTCTGGCCAACCTCCTTTCTCTACTACTGCTGCCAGCGTTTCAGGAGATTTTCCGCCTTTAATAAGTGCAGAAACATTCTGCTCCAACCTTGAAATGCCCATGAGAACAACAAGGGTTCCGCCCAACCTGGCTATGGCCTCCCAATCGAGGGGGCTATTCTTGCCTGGTTCCTCATGACCTGTAACTATAGTTAGAGAGGATGAAATTCCTCTATGTGTTACTGGTATACCTGCTAGTTCAGGAGCAGCAATCGCCGAGGTCACTCCAGGAACAAGCTCGAATGGAATACCCCTTTCACGTAGCGATAAAGCCTCCTCACCCCCACGACCAAAAACATACGGATCGCCCCCTTTCAGCCTCACGACTATTTTTCCCTCCTCAGCTTTCTGGATAAGTAGGTTGTTGATTTCCTCTTGGGTTAGACTATGACGACCTGCACTTTTACCTACATCGATAAGCTCTGCGTTCACCCCCTCTAATATGCTAGGATTAAGCAAGCGGTCGTACAGAACCACTTCCGCTTCGTCAATCAACTGTTTAGCTCTTAGAGTAAGGAGATCGGGACTGCCTGGCCCCGCACCAACTAGGTACACTTTACCTCGGGCCAAAAGTCTTCACCGCCTCATCCACGAGTTCTTTACCACCAATTTCAATCAGCTTCCGTCCCAGATTGTAAGCATTATCCAAGAAGCCTTCCTCAAGAGCAATCATCTCATCAATGCGAACGAACCTTTTTCCATCCAAGGATAAAACTTCTGCAAGAATTCGGGCATTTTGGCCGTCAACCTCAACATATACTGCTATGGGCACAATACATCCACCACCTACGGTCTCAAGGATCTTGCGTTCGATCGTTGTCTCAATTCTTGTATGCAAATCATCAATTGGTCTAGAATATGATTCTGCCTTGGATCCTTTCTTGGCAACAACAACTATAGTCCCCTGATTTGCAGACGGAACAAACCGATCAATATCTAGCACATGATATTGCACTTTCAAGCCCATCCTCTGCATACCAGCCTCTGCAAGAATTATCGCATCATATTCTCCTTGAGTGAGCTTACGCAACCTAGTCTGAAGATTTCCGCGCAGGCTTTTAACTATCAGATCCGGCCTAGCTCTCCTCAACTGAGCTGACCGACGCATACTAGATGTGCCCACTACAGCACCATCTTTCAACTCATCCAAATTTGATCCATCCTGAGACACCAGGATATCGAAGGGAGAATCGCGCTTTAGGATAGCGGACATAATTATCTGCTCTGGTCTCTTAGTAGGGATGTCTTTCATGCTATGCACTGCTAAGTCGATTTGACCAGATAGCATGCGATCATCGATTTCTGCTACGAAAACGCCCTGCCCGGTGATCATATGCAAAGGTTTATCGAGAAAAACATCACCGCTAGTTTTGATCAAGCAGAGTTTGGTTTCGACACCGAATTGTGCGAGCATCTCCAAGACGATTTCAGTCTGTCGCAAAGCAAGCGGGCTACTTCGACTCCCAACGCTCAACTTTTCAGATTTAACTTGAATGCCTCCAGGGTAGCTTCGATCACATCAGAAGAATGAGATATTGAAAGGAAATCTGTCTCATACTGGCTTGGCGTTAAAAATATGCCTGATTCCAACATCCTATGGAAAAATTCTAAATAACCAACTTTATCGCATCTAAGAGATTCGAAATAATCGGTTGGTTCTGGCCCGAAGAATACTTTGAACATGCTCGCTATGCCCACTACGCTATAACCTAACCCCATGTCTTCTATGATCTCCCTCATAGCTCTACGCATCTCTTCGCTCGTCGAATTCAGCTTCTGCAGGACATCAACCCTTTCTAAAACATCTAAGGTAGACAAGCCAGCAGCAAGAGACATCGGGCTGCCGTTGAAGGTGCCTGCCTGATAGATTCCTCCATCAGGAGCTACTTGTTCCATGAGGTCCCGTCTCCCTCCAAAAACGCCAATTGGAAAACCCCCACCTATGATCTTGCCAAGGGTTGTTAGATCAGGTTTGACTCCATAATACTGTTGTGCGCCACCAAGGCTTAGACGGAAACCAGTAATCACTTCGTCGAAAATGAGTAGAACGTCGTGCTCTTCTGTTAGGTCACGAACTCCGTTAAGATAACCTTCTCTGGGAAGAATAGGTCCGAGATTACCAAGTACTGGCTCCATGATCATAGCCGCAATTTCGCCCGGAAAGCTTCTAAGAACCTTTTCCAAAGCGTCTAGGTCGTTGTAAGGCACTTGTAACGTATTCTTAGCCGTATCTATGGGAACTCCCTTAGAATCTGGAATTCCCAAAGTCGTGGCCCCTGAGCCAGCTTTTACAAGAACGCTATCATGAGCCCCATGAAATCCGCCCTCGATCTTTATAACTTTGTCTCGACCCGAACCCCCCCTCGCCACACGTATCGCCGCCATAGTCGCCTCGGTCCCAGTGCTCACAAAACGGAGCAGATTGATGCTGGGATAGAGGCGCGTTATTCTCTCAGCCAGCTTGACTTCAAGTTCTGTCGGCGTACCATAAAGCCAACCCTTTCGAAGCTGCTCATTAATTGCTTCAACTATGATAGGATTACGATGGCCAAGAATCATAGGGCCATAAGCTAAACAATAATCTATGAACCTATTTCCGTCTTCATCCCACAGATAAGGACCCTCCGCCCTTGCAGTATAAAAAGGATGAGGAGAAATGGCTCGCACAGGACTGCAAACGCCTCCGGCTAAGAGGCCTCTAGCCTTATTGAAGAGCTTTTTCGAAGATTCAAGATTCATAGGAACACTCAATTATGCAACCTAGTTCCGAATTAATCAAATTTACGATAAACTGCGGAAGGACCTTGATTAATTCGAATTAAAAATTATAAAACATTATGGTTCTGACTGTTCTAAGATTCATTTTATCCCCAGTTCCTTACGAGCTACTTCATCCACCTTTTTCATAACCTCACGCAGAGGTAGGCTTATTTTAACGGCAATATTCTGGCAATCATCGGCCTCCGGCTTTATAGCAAGGATCTCCCCATCCAACCAGCTTACTTTCACCGATGCATTGAAGATCGAGCCTCCAATTTCCACTTCCAAGTTCTTGGACTCCCGTTCTGCAATAAAACGATGAAGGTTGGGAAAGACCCTAATCCCGAGAGATCCGGTCTCCCTCATAATCAGCCGAGAGGCTTTATTCATCTCATCTTGCTTGACAATAACCCTAATTATATTTCCACTGCGGCCCTTTTTCATAATTGTTGGAATCACGGAGACATCCAATGCTCCTGCTTTCATTAGAAGATCCATAAGGTGACCTAACACTTCACCTGTCACATCGTCGACATTCGTTTCTAGCTGGACTATACGATCTGTAATCAAATTGATCTCCAATTGACCAACCAATCCACGCAACGCATTAGGTATTGCCAGCTTTCTGCTTCCAGCACCATAGCCTATGCATTGCACTATTAGCATTGGATACTCGAGCAAAAATTTGTTTACCATTACAGCCAGAAGCGACGCTCCTGTGGGCGTAAGAAGCTCTTGCTCCACCGGCCCACCCCGCCAAGGAATCTCGTGAAATCTAAGGATTTCCAATACAGCTGGCCCAGGAACGGGCAGCATTCCATGAGCCGAACTGATGAGGCCTCCCCCCACTGAAATTGGAAGAGAATAGACCCGTTCCACGTTCAAGCTTTGGAGCGCAGAACAACTTCCTGCAATATCTGCTAAGGCATCCAAGGATCCTATTTCATGAAATTTTGCATCCTCTTTTGGCACTCCGTGAACCACCGACTCTGCATCTGCAAGCGTATCTAAAGCCCGCAGAGCCATTTCTAAAGTCTGCCTTTTCAGGGTCGAGCCACGGATAATTGATCTGGCTTCACCCAAATCGTGGAAACCTCTCTCAGAACGAATTTGAGCTTTTATTGCGGAAATATGGTTAATCTCCTCCTCGAAAATCTCAATCGTGCAGCCTACGGATTCAACGGCAGACTTCACCTCCCTGAGGTCGGCACCTAAGTCGAGGAGGCAGCCTAGAATCATATTGCCGGAGGCGCCAGAGTAGGGATCGAAAAGAAGGTCCTTCATGAATTATCAGTTGATCTGTCCTCTTAAGAGGATTCCGATTAACTTAAGGTCGCTAGAGTTCCTGAGATACATTGTCCATTATTTCCATTCAAACAATCGGATTAAGCCTTCATCACCTCCATAACACCCTCATTTTCTTGAATTCAGTCCTTTTTTTCGACAGCTCACGCTAAGCACTAATTTTAAGCCTGGCGAAATTCAAA
>JALHSR010000250.1 GCA_022865315.1 Methanotrichaceae archaeon
GAGAGAGCGCGCCTGTTCGCGGTGTTCCTCTTTCAACCTCCAGAACCTCCCGTGAAAGATCTTCCGCAGAAAACTGAACTTGTCCTGCTTCTTCTCGTTCGGAGGGTACTCTCCAGGGATCGGTTCTGGAATCCGTATGCTTGCATCGTACTCGATACTTGCCACATTTCCTCGCCCGATGACATGTGATTCGTCGAAAATGACCGCTTTAACTCTATCTTGCAATGCATTTCTGATTTCTTGGCTCTCCCTTGAGTCCGTTAACATTAAGGTCTGCAATTTCGAATAAGTCATGGATGTGGTCATAGCAAAGTCGCATCGTGCGGCGAATACGAGACAATCACTCATCTCGCCACAATCGAGACAGTCTGGGATTGGAATTGGCAAATTTTCCAGGAAGGGATCTTCCTCGAGCTTTTTCTTCACCCTCTCACAATTCCTATGAGCGAGCACTGGCAGAAAGCTTGACGTGGCCTGAGACACCGTGCTCTCCCGAATCTTATTCGTAGGAGTCACAATTAGCGCGGGAATCTCCAACTCATCCAAAGCAGCAGTCCCCGAAGTAGTGAATCCGCATCGAGTGGCTTTTGTTATTATGCCCGAAGGGCCGGTTACAATAGCCTCTGCGGCTGCTATTTTGGCGGGATCGAGTTCGAATTGTTGCATACTACATCCGCCTGCTGCTATGTTCTTCCTACCACGTGCTGTTTACTTGGCGTTGTACCGAAAGCTTTAGATATCACTAAATATGTAGATCTGCATATATAGCTACCAAAAGCTTTATATACTAATACGTACAAGTACTTTACGGATAGTATACATTGATTAGACATACTGAAACACCAGAACGGCCTTGCACGCCGTTCCTATCCTTTTTTATCATTTTAATTCACTCTTTACTCTCCTTCTGCCACCGGAATCATTTTCAGGATACCGCTTTCATCGTCGACAACGATATCCACAAACTTGCTATCCGACGGCCAGATGAACTCCCACACCTTCTTAGGAATTGTCACATACTTCGTGCAACATCCTCTCGCGTCCATGCGATCGCACAAGCCGCGTCTAAATTTTCGCATTTTGAAACCTTCCTTACATTATAACTATGAAGTTCTCAATTACGGAAAATCTTTAGACCGCCTTTATAAGCGGTTTGTACTATTGTCCATAATCATAAAAGATTAATTCAGGCACCTCAATGCCCAATGCTTCCTCGAACCATTCCGCAACCAATCGCCTGTGACAGAATTCGCCCGGAAGCTCCCAACAAAGCAAGATCGCGTCCTCGCCTAGCCATTCAAAGCATTCACGAGGGACGAGGTCACGCTCGTCAAGCTCTTGGTAGATGCGTTCCGTGAACTCTGAATCCTATATTATTGCCTTATGCAGTTCTCTTGAAGGAGCAAGCATGTAGCAGCGCTTTCCTTGAAAAACATAGGATATCGGCGATAGCTAAGTATCATTTGCCTCTCCCCCTTCTTCATTATTTTTAATGGGTGGAACCGAGGAATTCCTCGGATTAATCAACGTCGGATAAGTCCAGAAACTGCCTTCAGGACAACCCTCTATCATTTTAACCTCTATTTTGACAGACGTATTGATGAAAGGATTGAAATCTGTCCGGCTGGCAGGATTCTTTACCCAAAAGTCGATCATACTGAGCTTTGCTATAGGATCTAGGCCAACATTGTGCATCCAGAGAGGCAGTTCATCTAAAGACAAGGGTTCTTTTTTGTTCGTGTGACCGACCCAGTGCAGTTCCTTTGCTTCTTCCACTTTTATTTCATCATCGTCATCGTCATTGGATACCGCTTCCATCTCATCATCATGGGAGCTACCAACTTCTTCTTCGGCGGGTGTCCATGTTACGACTCGAACCCACCAGCCACCAGCATGCGCGGGCTTTATCTCAATTATAAGCCCACGCCCACAGCCCCTTAGTTCAATATCCCCACTAATCTCTTTTATACCACTCTTTTTTAAAGCGACAACGAACTTTTCGATCTCAGGGACGGCGATCTCTACCAATTTTTGTTTGTAGTCATCAGGCAACTCTCCAAACATGCTCAGAAGATAGGGGAGATCGGTATATCTGAAGAATTCCAACGCCTCTATGGACAAAGGTGTATGTCTTGCAATCTCAGCCAAAGTGAGGAATTCCTCACTATTGCCTAATTCGGCTCTATATTTGGCAACGGTCTTGTTGTCAACATGTGCAATCTTGCCCAGCTTTCTATCAGATTCCTTGGATAGTTCGGGATCTGCCAGCAAGGCCATGACAGCACGCCTTTTATCTGCCTGAGTTCGCCTTAAGCCATGAGTTGCATTTGAAGATACAGAAAACAAGAGGGCATCTTTCTTGGTTCCATTGCGGACATCGGCCTCAATCTCTACTGTTCCTGCGAGCTTTGCCGCGTGCACTCTATGATATCCGTCTGCCAGCCAGTGAGCGGCACCATCATAAAATACAACCACGCTGGGGAACTGATCTCCTTCCTTCATGGCCTCAGCATATTCGTTTATGGTCGCTTGATCCAATGCCACCCTTGGTTGTAGATCCGGATCAAGTTTGATCAAGTCTATGGCAATTCTCATCTAAGCCTCCTGCCTCAATTTGGCCCGCCTGGCTCCATTAAAGTGAGAGTTGGCGGTTTTGCTTCCAGCTCGTACAGCTTGGCGAGGATTTGCCTGCCTCCCATCCGCCACGATGCCAGTATCAGAAGATAGAATATCATATTATCTTCTTGAATAGAGTTGCCGTTGTCTAATACTATGCCTATAACGGCCTCTCCGAAGGGCATTGCCTTCGTGAAGAGGTCGCCTGCCACCAACTTTTCTTGGCTTAAAAAGGTCACCGCAATTTCGATGTCTTCCACGGTGGAACCATCCAACACTGCAATTGTGCCTGATTCGTCCTTGAACAACCCAATTAGTGTTTGATCCCGTTCCGGCAAGTTGAGTTTGCTCACTTCGAGCGCGCCGCATAGCTTTCTAGCAAAGTCTGTTGCGCTAAGTATCATTTTAATTGCCTCCCCTTTCTAGGCTTTCCTGCGCTGCATCTTGATAAATTGCGGTTTTTCTCCGATCCACAATCTCTTTCAACTGTTCCTCAGTTCTAGGTTGCATTAACATTTGCATTTTTCGTTCCTCTAACAAATTGACAATTTTCTTTCATCAAGGAGCGATCATTTCACTAACAATGCTCCTTGATGCTCTTTTCAAGTCTCAAGAGAGACCCAATATCTACTATCATTGTTTACGACATTTCCAATCAACTCCACGAAAGATATTGTTCTTAATTTGAGCTAATTACTCCATTTCTCTTATCCATTCATTAGCTAGATGCAGCCCTCTTCGCCATGGCACGAACAAATGAGTCATCGTCCATACAATCTGTACTGCAACAATTGGGACAACAAAATCGACCAAATTTACTGATTCTAACTCCATTTATGGGCTGGAAGCAAATGCTGCACCACGGTTTAATTGTGCCATGCTCAGGCATTGTGTCCTTTTCGCTATCATCCACTGGACAATTCATGTGCGTGAAACCATATCGATCCAGTACTGCATCGAGCGGATTTCCACATGAATCGCATACAAGAACAAGTTCTTCTCCATTAAACTCTTCATCATTCAAAGCGTCGAAATCGACGTCTTCTAACTCACATTGTATACATTTCATTAACAAATCTCCTTAAGGAGAATCGAGTTACTCTCCTACAATCTTTGCTTTTATTCAAATACGGTTCAAGCCTTCGATGGCCACAATATCCACTATAATTGTCTACATTTCCAATCAACTCCAAATTCAATCGTAAACTATGCTGCCATTTGAGCGGGTTCTGTGGCTACCACTTCTAGTTGGCTTCCTGTTTCCTGCTCCAGACGCCTTGGATAATCTCTTGGTCGAACTGTAACATTTGGCATCCAATAGATCCAAAGACCGTCCGCGCGAGCTTGTTCCAGAATTGATTCTACTCGTTGCCATTCTGGTTGGACCTTGGATGGATTTCTTATAATGATCCAATTGAATGCGTAAAGGCCATCAAAGACTATTGACTCCTTATGAAGGTCGCAAATTACGAATTTGTTTACATTCCTTATCGCTTCAAAGTATTCCCAAGAATGTTCCGCTTTATCTTGAGAATCAACCACGCACCCTATCAACACATTGAATGGCCAATCAGTTTCTTCAAGCCGCTCAAGCCTTTCAGTATGAACCATGAAGATCCATTGCGGAGACTCTCGCATCACTTGAAGAACCTTCTCCGTTTCGTCTACAGGAAAGCCTTCCGCAAAGATGTCTGATTTCAGGTAAACCAGTCTTTGTTTTTCTGGGCCTTCGAGAAGAGGCGCACTTGTATTTCGTGGTGCTTCCAACTTCCTAACGTCCCATGACCAGGCGGCGAATTCAATGTCCGATCCAGCGCTTTCAAATGTATCATTTTGTGACTCAATTCTAGATTGCAAAGCGATCTCCGCCTGAGACAGCCGCTTTGCCCCATTCTGGATTTCACTTAATAGAGCCTCTTTTTCCTCGATAGGCTTTTCCGCTAGTTTGATTACATCTTTCTTGGATAGCTTAATCTCGCCACTCAGTAGCTTCTTGCTGAATTCTGGCCCTGCATCATCCTTCAAGCTGTCTATGGCTGCGGCGAACTTAGCATCACGGCGAACGGTAGCAGAACCTACTTTGGACTCTTGGGCAATCTTTTCAGAAGTAATAAGTTGATCAGAGTGATCAGCTTTTTTTGGCCTATAAGCAACCTTTTTCTCAGTATTATAACGTTTGCCGATGAGATAAGATTTCTGCGAATCTGTTAGGTTTCGTCTGCCCAACTGGTGGTCGATTATCCAGTCAATAGCATCTACTCTATTATCCAATGCGATCGGATGAATCTTGTACTCAATCTCATTTTGCCCACATATCTTGTACCTATTGTGGCCATCAAGTATCGTGTTTTCCCAGGTCACAATAGGATCTATGCAGCCATATTCCAGTATATTCTGCTCAAGCTGCAAGTATTCTTCTTCTGATATGGCAGGTATTAGGAACTGGAATTCCTCATCGATCTTCAGCTCAGCTCTCTCTTGGATATGCTCGCTCGCCATTCCATCAATAAAAGACTGTGGAGCTTTAGCGGCTTCATCATTTAGGTTTTCAGTAGCGTTTCTATTCATCTAAATAACCTCGCTGCAATTCGATATTTGTTCGTCTTCACAAAGATCCTGAGCAGCAGTCATTGGGGCAACCTTCTGCCCAGCAAGAACCCGAAATAGGAACTCCTTTTTTGGAATATCTGTGCGAAGAATGCCTATCCTCGACCCTATAAATGGTCTAAGCTCTGGCTCCATCTCCCGAGGAAGGATAACAGAAACGTTGCCTATGCGAGCCGTTAATCCATCTGTATTCGCCAGCTCATGAAGCTCTCCAACTATCTCCTCGAACGGTTTGAGGCGTATTGCCTTTGACGGAATTTTTAGCATACCCCCCTCTATTATCGAAATATATATTTATATTTTTTGGATTTAGTTATAAATTTTATTCTCTCAATATAACTGGTTATCCTGAAAAAATGATGAGTATAACTAGTTCTTGTTAGCGAAAAATATAACAGGCAATATCTGGTAAAAAGATCATATGAGAGAGTTTAGCGACACTCAATTAGACATTCTTTTGATATTATCGGATGAGAAAGGCCACGCACTTCATGATTTAGAAACTCGCTTAAAGAAGCCAAAAGGCAACCTAAAAAAACAGCCATTAGTAGGCTTAGAAACCGAAGAAGATGGGGAATCGTGGGAGTCCCTTAGCTTTAGAATTTCGGATATAAAAGATCCGATCGAACTAGCCAATAGACTTCATGAAGCCAAAGACCCGTTATCGCGCTACATCCAAGATCAGCTTCCTAAGGGACTGAGGTCTTTTCTGGAGAATTATAAGGCCCAAAATACTCAACTTGACTATAAATCGAAAGAGCTATACTCTTTAGCTTTTAGTCTGGATATGATTATAAAAAAGCAACATCTGTTCGATGAGCAACGCTTTGCGCATATTCAGTTAACGACCGAGACTAAAGGACTAATCGAGCAAATTCCAATGGGATTGAAGCCTCTTCGTTTGAATCGTTTGCTTTTAGAGGAGGCATATCCAAATGAGATAATGAAAAGCAAAATGTCAGTAATATATAGAGGAACTCCTAGGAAAACAACCAGAAAGTGGTCTGCACATCCAAACCAGCTTGAAATGCCTTATTATATAAATAATAATCTTAAAATATTTGAATCGATTGCAGATAATCTCAGGCATAGAAAAGAATTTGCTGGTTTTGATCTTAGTCAAATAAGCAGACTTTGCACTAGGGAGAAGAATAGACTAATGGTTGAAATTGGCCCTGATGAAGTAGACAAAGAAATATACCAGAACACATTATATAAAGGAGAAAATATATTTTTTTATGAACAGGAGTTCGATAGACACAAGCAGAGCTTGCAGGATTTCATATTCTCTCAATATACTGGCAATTTAATTAAAAAATTTGGTTTCGGAATTATTGACGACTTCTTAGAGGGTATTATTAAAAATTCGTTCGATAGTTACATTCAAGACTACCTTTTCGAAATGGAAATTGCTAGTGAAGCATGCAATAAAGGTTTCATAACTGAAAAGGAATTCAAGGGTCATGCTTCATGTTTAGCGGAACGGATGAACCCGTACTTTGAAATAGCGAAAGGGCCCGAAAGAGATGCGGGTTTCGAAACCTTAAGAAGATTGTCGCGGTGGCCTAGCCCCAAAAATGTACACGACCTAATATTAAAAAATCGTTCATATTTTAGATCAAGAACCTCCTAATAGAGCTTGATTTTTACCATTCCTGCTAATTTTCTCTCTTTTTCAGCATTATTTCGATGGCTTACGCTAGGGCTAAGCAACACCCGTTTTGCGCAGAGACCTGAGCTGATATAAGTTGTAGACGATAGCGGTGAATACCATATTGACATTGACTCTTTGAACTGCGGTTACAAGCACATGAGCTGCTTTGAATACCGCTTCAATAACAGCAAACGATCGTTCGCCCAGGTGCTCTTATCCTGCTTATCCATAAGTTTCGCATTCTATCCCAGCTACTTCAATGGATGGCCTATTGTTGCTCTGTGCATGGTCACAGATCTGCCTCACGTTGATCAAATTCCCAACTGAGGTATATGCGCCAGATAGCTCTCTTTTAACTCCTTTAAGTCAATATGGTCGTAGATGTCGATGGCTTCCTTTCGCACATCGCCCCTTAGCTCCTGTATGAACTCACGCGGCATTCCAGCTCGCCTGAGATGGGTGGTGGCCCAATGACGACAACAGAGGACAAAAATTCATTTTGTTGTCGGTCTAACTGAGAGGCCAGAAAAACCTGAGTCGATGATGACAACAGATTTGGCATCCATATCCATCTATATTCCATTCCGGTATTTTTGATCAGATTTAATACCACTAATCGTTCCCTTTATTCACTATCCACATCCTTCGCCCGTTTCGTAGATTTCTCTAAGCTTATCTGCCACATCTTCCGATAGCGTTCTTCCAGCAATTGTAAAAAAGGCTTCAGCATATTCAGGGTCAAGATGGCTTATGCTCTCGGAACCGTCCATTATTTTGTCAGCTAAATATTTGACATCTTCCGCAGAGAGCCTCTGCAAGCGTTTCTCAAAGTCATTTGCGTTCCGCGAGTAATGGTTCGCTACAGGAGGAAGGATATTCATATATTCAATCTCCATGCGTCCCGATTCCAGAAAATTGACTATCTCTGGAACAAGTTTTTTTACAAGCTCAATATCTTTTGCGTCAAGCTCTCTAGACATGCGAATTTCCAATGATTTGAAAAATTAATAATATTTATCCTCAAAATTCAATACGAATTGTTATGATAATCTTGAGGTCTTTATGCTGCCCAGAATAGCAGTTACCGGTCCGCCTGGTGTAGGCAAATCTACTGTTGTGCACAAAGTAATCGAGTTGTGCAAGAGTCGTGTTAGGATTGGAGGTGTCTTGACCCGTGACAAGAGGCTCAAAGGGAAACGAATTGGATTCGAGATCATGGATATAGCTTCTGGGGCAACGGGCCAGCTCTCGGATCTATGGGGAAAGGGACCAAGAGTAGGCCAATATCGTGTAAACCTGGTCGACTTGGACAATATTGGTACCCCTGCTTTGGAGAACGCCTTGAATTGCGATTTGATAGTTGTTGATGAAGTTGGCCCAATGGAACTTCAATCCAACAAATTCATCCAGGCCGTGGAAAACGTTATTGCGTCCGAGAAGTCAATATTGGTGGTTGTCAAGTTAGGATATAACCATCCTCTGGCTCTGAATATCCGAAGGATTTTCAAAATCATAACAGTAACCAGGGAAAACAGGGAGTCCTTGCCTTCGGAGATTGCCAAAGAATTGTGCATGGTGATGGAGCCTCTGAATAAGTAAATATGCAATTACAATCGTTCACTTCAAGGAATTTAGGAGAGATACTTTATGAAAGTTCTAGCTATTAATGGCAGCCCCCATATGGATGAAGGAAATACGGCAATGATACTAAATCCCTTCCTAGAGGGGATGAGAGAAGCTGGTGCTGATGTGGATCTATTCTACACTAAGAAGTTGAATATTGGACCTTGCAATGGCGATATGAGCTGCTGGTTCAAGAATCCAGGTCAATGTGGCCAGAAAGACGATATGCAAATTTTATTGCCAAAATTCAAGGATGCTGATGTTATTGTCTGGGCAAGCCCCGTCTATTATGCAGGCATTACAGGACCCCTCAAGAACTTGATGGATAGACAACTTCCGCTTCACTTTATTGGGGAAGCGAGATCTAAGAAGGTGAAAGCGGTTCTCGTTTCCACCTGTGGAGACTGGGAGCTTTCTATGTTCGACCCGCTCTTAGTTCAGATGAAGGCCATCTATGACCATACCGAGACAAACTCGGAGTTTGCAGGTGCGCTTCTCAGGCCCATGGCAGAGGGTATGAAAGAAATGGTTAAGAGTGGGGAGACGAAAAAAGTGGATGAAGTTACCCAGGCTGCAAAAGAGGCAGGTCGCCAGCTTGTGAAAGAGGGCAGAATTTCAGATGAAATCCAAAAGAAAGTGAGCAGGGAGCTGATGCCTCGGGAGGCATATTATAAAGCAGCCCGAGAGATGATGGACCAGCTCAAAAAGTCGACAGGCCTATAAGAAGACTGTTATGAATTTTTTTATGTAATCACAGTTTTTCAATATGCCCAAAACTTGGCTCTTAATGATCCTCCAATACTAAAATAGGCCATCTGGATCTTCTATCGATCTAATTGCGTTTTAGCTATCCGCTTTGAATCCCTCGTGAAACACCACGATGCCCTGTGGAGGATCTTCACGGAAGGGTAAGGCCAGAAAAACCTCTTGAGGAACTCCTTCATAAATGAGACTTGAAATGTTTCTGAATCCGAAACGCTTATAGTAGTCAGGATGTCCCACGAGGCAGCACCCCTGCGCATTCAAGTCTTTCAGGAGCGATAGCCCCTCCTGGATGAGCAGGCTTCCAATGCCCTGTCGCTGGTGTTTTGGTAAAACAGAGATAGGTCCAAGGCCGTGCCAGTCTCGGCTCCCATCTGAAATCGTCACGGGTGAGAAGGCGATATGCCCAACCACGTGACCATCCAATTCCGCCACGAGTGAAACCGTGAGAGCATTGGCTGCGCGCAGGGCAGAGATTATGAAATGCTCGGTCTGATTGCTTATTTCCAGGGTTTTGAATGCGGCGACAGTAACCTCAGTTATGGCCCCGACATCTGCGGACGTTTCATGCCTGATGACGATTTCATGTTCCTTTTTCATATCCATCCAATAAGTTAAATCCCCAACTGCGGTATATGCGCCAAGTAGCTCTCTTTTAGCTCCTTTAAGTCGATGTGGTCGTAGATGTCTATGGCTTCCCTTCTCGCATCACCTCTTAGTTCCTGTATGAACTCCCTTGGCATACCCGCCCTTCTGAGATGGGTTGTGAACCAATGACGGCAACAATGTGGGCTGAAGTGATCCTCTAATCGATTAGAATTAGAATCATGCAAATCCATTCTTTTTGCCGCTTCTACAATTATATGAGAGACTCCAGTGCGTTCAAGTCGGTCTCCTTCAGCGTTTAAGAAAAGGGCATTTAATCCCTTCTTATTTCGCCCTTCCCTGATTCTAAGCCATTTTTTGAGCAAAAAAGCAGCCTCTGCATCGAAAAAGACAGTTCGATTTGTCCTTTTTGCAGTAGGCTTCAAAAGTATGCTTTGATCGACCCAATTGATATCTTCGATATCTAAAGCGATCAGTTCCCTTCTCCTGATACCTGTCTTCGCTAATAGCGTTACAATGGCTTTATCTCTAACATCTACAACAGAATTTATCAGGCGAGACATATCTTCAATTGAGATCAGTTTATGTGTATGTTGTTCAATTCCATTGGAAGACTTGTATCGTCTCAGATATCTCTTCCTCACATCGATAACGGGATTAGAGTTAATCAATCTTTCAAAAACCAAAAACTCATAAAAGCTAGAAATTTCAGTAAAGTAATTATCGAGTGTTTTCACTGAAACCTTTCTTTCGAATCGAAGGTATTCGACGAATTCTCGAAGAATTTCTCTATCTGTATCCATTAAACCAATTTTCTTTTTATCGAGGAATTTACAGAATATCTTGATGGTCGATATGTATCTAGTAATTGATTCTGGTGTCATACCTCGAATGGCACAATCCTTTCTAAATTTATCGATAAGTTCGCTAGGACTTTCTTTGTGCTTCTTTGCGACTTTAGTTTTAGCTTGAATCATCCCTGCCACTTCCATCCCCTGGGTGTTGGAATGACCAAACCATATGTTTCAAGACCCTCAAGTTCAGTTGATACGGCTTTAACGAGTTCGGAGTCGCTAGGATCTATTCCTAGCGCTTCAAGAAGCCTATAGCTATCTATTGTCTGGTAACGTTTGAACAAACTGATTATTTCCTGGCTATACTTCCTGATCCCTTTGAAATTTTCCTCTAGAAACGCTTCACTACGATAACGCTTTAACTCTTTTTCATATTGTTCTAACACGATGTTTTTAAGCTTAAGTTCCTTAGCCATCTCCTTGTTCTCCTCCCGAACCTTAGTCAGCTCCTTGATCAACTCACCGCGAGTCTGAATTTCAATATCATCAGCAAGTGCATTTTCAACAATATCGATCACAAATTTAGATAGTGGGGCTTTCGCTTTTTCAGCCCGCTCGGCCCATCGATCTTTATCTGCTTTTGAAGGGAGGTAAACCCAAACATATCGAGTTTTATCGGGTTTAACCACGGAACCACCACAAAACATATGGACTTATGAGTATTTAAACCTTACAGGTAAAAGAACGCTGAGGGTGAGATTTGAACTCACGAGGTGCGATGCACCACTGGTTTTCCCGTCCAATATTCAGGACCTCAAGACCAGCGCCGTAGGCCACTTGGCTACCTCAGCTTTTTTTAAAACTGCTGGCTCGAGAGCACTTAAGCCTAACGATCTTACGGCAAATAATGCATTACAAATTTTGCATCCAGTCAATTTTAATACTCTCTGTGCCTCTTACCGCTCATGCTAATTGAGAATGTCTCCCTTCTTTGTTCTGGGCAACTAATCAAAGGCCGCGATATACAAATAAGGGATACTAGGATAGCTCGGATCGGAAAAGACCTACGGAAGGAAAGGGGCGAAGAAGTCATAGATGGCCAAAGCAAACTGGCCATTCCTGGTCTCTTGAATTGTCATACACATCTCGCTATGACCTTATTGAGAGGGTATGCAGATGATATGGAGCTAATTCCTTGGCTCCACGACAAGATATGGCCTCTAGAAGCCAAGCTTACCAAGGAGGATGTTTACTGGGGTGCAAAGCTAGGCTGTCTGGAACAGATACGCATGGGCATAACCTGCTATAATGACATGTATTACTTTACGGATGAAACGGCTCGAGCTACGAAAGAAATGGGGTTAAGGGCGTTCTTGTCCGGAGTTGTCTTTGACATGAGACCGGATCTCTTGGTTGAAACGGAGCCATTCATAAAGCGTTGGACAGGGGATGAACTCATCACGCCAGCTGTTGGTCCACATGCTGTCTATACATGTTCCGAAGAGACGCTATTAAAAGCTAAGGAAATAGCGGATAAATATGACACTCTAATCCATATCCACGTTTCAGAGACTCGAGAAGAAGTAGATGGACTTAATCTAAGCAAAGGCATGAGCCCAGTAGAGTATTTAGATAGATTAGGTATGCTGAATGAGCGTCTAGTTGCCGTGCACTGTGTCTGGCTATCCCTTGAAGATGCTTATCTGCTGGCAGAACGCAAAGCCAATGTTGTGGACTGCACAGTGAGCAACCTCAAGCTTAGCTCGGGAATAGCTCCATTGAACTATCTTCTGGAAGCCGGAGTCAACGTATGCCTGGGCACTGATGGCCCTTCCAGCAACAATAATCTGAACCTTTTCGAGGAGATGAAGGTTACTGCTATAGTTCAGAAAAATGCATATCATACTCCAGCGGCATTCTCTGCCGAACAGATCTGGAGTATCGCTACGGAAGGTGCTTACAAGACGTTCGGTCTTGATATGGGCTTGCAGGAGGGCGCTTTGGCAGACCTTGCACTAATTGACTTAGAAAGACCGTGGTTATGTCCACAGTCCAATATGATCTCTCATCTCGTTTACAGCATGACGGGAGGTGTGGATACTACCATAGTTAACGGCAAAGTGCTTATGCGTAACGGTATTATACCGGGCGAGAAGGAAATTCTCGAAAAAGCCCAGGAACGTTTCGAGAGGCTAACCGCTTAGCGCCTTTTTCTCCTTCCTTTAGGTCGTTTGTATATCTTGAAACCAATGAAAATTCCAGTTGCAGCAAGTATCAGGATCAGGATTGGTAATCTCATGCTACTTAGCCAGGACGAAGTTTTGACTTCCACAATGAGAGCCGTATCCTCCGTTCGCTCAATTCCATTTACAGTATAGCTAATCTTGCTGGGCAGTGCATAGAATCCTTCGACAAGTCCCGTTTGAGCCGCAATCTCGATTCTAGCTGAAACAGACTTTTCCGGTTTTAGATCGCCCAATTTGCTATTAATAGTTAGATTCTGGAAAGGGTTCTGGGGCTCTATGAAGAGTTGAAGATCTCGAGCTATTTTATCTCCATTGTTGCTGATAATGATCTCGATATTGGATTCTTGGCCCGGTATGACTGCACCTTTGACATCTTCTATGCTAATCTGGGGGCCTAAAGAGACTCTGGCCTCAACCGGTATAGTCTTGCTATTATTCATATAAATGAATAATATGGATTGATCCTCTGAAATACTTACATCCGTCAAATTGCTATAACTAAGAAACAGTTCCAAAGGATAGACGCCCAACTCGGCTTCCTTTCCAGGTTGGACTGCAAACAATATGCTTCGGTTTTCTCCAGCGGCCAAAGATCCTGCCGGCTGAGTATCTGATAAGACCTTGATACGTTCGTCTTGGCTCATGAGCTGGGCCATTATGCCTAAAGCTTTGGATCTTTCAGCACCAAGTTCGATCTCTTCTAGTGATGTCGCATTAGCATTATTGTAAAGACTAATCATAAAGTCGTTGGGTCGGCCTGTCTCCAAAT
Organism: Methanotrichaceae archaeon; assembly: GCA_022865315.1. Lineage (GTDB taxonomy): Archaea > Halobacteriota > Methanosarcinia > Methanotrichales > Methanotrichaceae > JALHSR01. Next base: position 13,678 of record JALHSR010000250.1, read on the forward strand.
CACCTGATACGGAGGATACAATAAGTTCTGGCCCATCTTCCGCCGTACACAATACGAAGCCAAAGTTCGCAGCCATTGCTAGGCAGAAAAGAAAGATTAAGGTCAACTTATTCATGGGCAAAAAGCTATTCTTTTTGTTCATATTTTAACTCAGAGGCTTCTTGTCAAGTGGATTGAATTGTTCTCCGACAGGCCTATATGGAATTATTGAGAGGGTAGTTCAGTGCATGAAACGCCATCAAATCTTCCCGAAAATATTCCCACTGAGTTCGAGATTCTGCTCAGTTCCGTTCGGCTCTTTTTAGGGACAGAAGACTCTAGCCGTTTTGAAAGATTGCTCTATAAGCAGCAGGACTGGTCGAAGCTTGTGAATTTATCAAAAAAACATGGATTAATGCCTTTGCTCTACTGGTCCATAATCGCGACAAATCCTCAGTCAGTGCCAGAAAATGTACTGACTCATCTGAGGAATGAATTCAGACTGAATTCCGAACACAATTTATTGATGCTGAGGGGTTTGTTGGGAATTCTGGAGATCTTAAGCAAAAGAGGGATACGCGTTACATCATTGAAAGGGCCAGCTTTGGCTCTTCAGGCATACGGCGATATTTCGCTTCGGCAGTTTGCGGATCTAGATATCCTGATCTCCGATAAGGATGTTGAGACCGCTCTGAATCTGCTTCAAAAGCATGGCTATGAAAGCGAGAGGTTAACAAAGAGAGAGTTAACGACTTTAATAAAATACGGATACGACTATCCATTATGTAATAAAAAATTAAAACTTATGGTTGAGTTGCATTGGCGGATTTCTGAAAGGCTTATCTTCCAAGGACCCGATGCAAATTCAATTCTTGATAGGTCCGAGCGGATTTCGGTCTTAAATAAGAATCTGATGTTCCCTTCTCCGGAGGATATGTTATTATTATCATGTCAGCATGGTACAAAACATGCATGGGATAAGCTATCATTTGTATGTGATATAGCTTGTTTAATAAAATCAAAAGAAATCAATTTCCAAAAGGCTTTTCAATTAGCGCAAGGTACTATGGATAATAGATCTCTCGTTTTGGGTCTATCTCTGGTCGAAGAATTATTTCAGTTACCTGTTCCCCAATATATACAAGAAGAAACTCGATTTAAAGAAAGCATTATAAAATTAACAAATAAGGCTTTTCAAAGAATTTTGTTTGAAAAAAGATTCTCTAATTATTCGAATATTCATGGAATTGGAAGATATATTTTTTATATCAATATGTTTGAGCGATCATATGAAAAATTATTATATATTTCACGCCTTGCTATTTGCCCTTCTGAAGCAGATATGAAAGCAATTATACTGCCAGATATATTATATCCTATGTATTATTTTATAAGGC
>JALHSR010000251.1 GCA_022865315.1 Methanotrichaceae archaeon
GGATAATTTACATCTTGTTTTTTATATGCTATAAAATACTTAGGATTTATAGAAAGGTCACTAATAGCCAAAATTGTTTAATAAGCTCCAGCAAAACGAGGTTACAATATGAAAGAAGAAGCACTTCAATCTGGAGTGGAATCCTCGCAAACATTGCAGGTAACCCATGCAGGCAGTCCCCATTATTATTTTGCGAATTCAGGTACATATATGCCCAAATTCGTCTCAAACCATTCAGCTACCAATCTTCTATGACATTGTGGCAGTTTGCCTCTAGCGCAAACACAAAGTAGCACGGCATTTTGACCTAGCTCCGAATAGACTTTAGCAGGATCTAGCTTATCGAGAGTCTCGCGTTGATACCGCTCGGCGTATTCATCCCAAGTCATCAGACCCTTGTTATACTCATCCAAAAGTCGGTCTGATGGTGCTAGATCGAGATATTGTTTTACATCCGGTCTGATATGTCTAATATTAGATCGTCTAGCGATGCTCCAGGCATTTTGAAATTTGATGTACCTATCTGTAGCAATATTTGAAGTCATCATGCTTTAACACTCCTTTTTTCAATATCATCCAATAACCGTAGGCGAGCAAATTATAGTCGCTCTGCACTAGCACCATACCAGCACTTATTTATTGAGTCCTGACTCCATTTCCTAATGATTTTATATTAAGATATCCCATTATAAGATAGTTGCAGGAGGGACTTCCGATTAGCTCTATAAGGTTTTGGTTAGTGCAGCTTGTTGTCTTCTTTTTGATGGTGCAGGTTATGCCAGTTTATGGCGATCATATGGAAACTGGTGGTGTAGTAGGTACAGTCGCATCCGATTCGATCATGGATTATCAAGAAAATGTCGATCCACCCATGACGTGAGTGGAGCAAGAAACGCTGGTGGCAGTTCTGGAAGTAGGCTGTTGATGCCAAGCAATATTACTGCCAAGAATCACGCATCAGGTTTGACAATTTTTACAATATTATGCATTCCTGCGCTAGGTCAAATAACAGCAGAAGATTGATCTTCTTTATGGTGAGGGTAAATATGATGAAGCCATAAAGGCTTTCGAGGTGGCTATAGTAGTGTATTGACGTTTAATATAACCAAAAAGTATTTAATAATCTATAGTAATATTTGAATGGTGTTTTGAAAATGTACCAAATCTTTCATCCAGAGAAAAAGAAATCTTTCGGAATAATATCATTGAAGAATTTTGTGGTTGCAGGCATAATTTCAATATTCCTGATACAAGGCCTTTTAATCCCAAGTTTGGCGCAAAGTGAAGATGACTCAATTCCAACCAAGATAATTGATGGCTGTTGCTCACCGTCACCGTATATTTCAGAAGATAATCAATCTTTCGAGCAAGGACAGAATCTTGATAAACCGGCCAGACCGAACAAGCCTGAAAGACCACCAAGATCATCTAATTAAAAGATCCCTTCTCCATTTTTTCCCGAAGCAGTCTATCTTTCTCTTCGTCCCTATCCTGAAATCCGACATAAGCTCTAGAATCGAATCCTCTTTGACTCAAAAAACCGCTTATGGGTCGTGTAGTTAAACGAGCCCCACTAGTTATACCATTTTTTCCAAAGTAGACAAACTTTCCATCCTCAACTGTACCCACGAAAGCTTCCTGTAAACCTTCAACCTCTTGTAGAACCTCTTTTTGAAGCGACTCGATATCTATGCCGCTCGTATCTACTGATTTCTCTTTTTTCGGATTTTGTGGGCTCTTCTTAGATGGCATAATATATTTGAGTGTTCAATACCAATTAATATTAACTGTCTGATCATTTCATCCCTATTGGGTGCTTGGAATTGCAGCAAAGAAGATCTAGATTCTGAAGGATAGAAAGTTGAGTGGTGTTATGGAAGTAATTGTCTTATATGGCATATCATAATTGCACCAGGTATTCAACTTAGTCCTTATTCTTGGTGCGACATCACTATCAAACCCAGTAACAACACTATCTCTGATAATAAACTCAGTCATAATTTCGAAGGCATCTGCCTTTATAATTTGGGGGCAAATATAATTGCAGATAATATAATTCCTAATAACAAAGGACGTGGCATCTACATGGAATCCTCCTCCAGAAATAATTTAATTTTTGATAATAATATTAGCAACAATAATGAGGGTGTACTGATCTATACTAGAGATTCTGATAATGATACGTTCTTCCAAAACGAGTTCTATAAAAATAAAATGAAAAATATCGAAGATAGCATAAATAATTGGGATAATAAATATCTTGGAAATTATTACAGCGATTTTATTTGTATCGATGGTGATGGGAACGGTCTATGCGATTCTGAGCATAAGATATCTGGTGAGGGATCGAGCGTGGATAGATACCCGCTGGCAAGACCAATCGCAAGGTCTGACTTGGACAAAATCCTATGATAAGCTCATTCGCCGATATGGGCTTTACTTATCCAATTTACCCATAATGACCTTAGGATTTGGTTGGCTAATAGAGACTTGCATTTCCAACGCTATCATAGAACCAGATCACAGATAGTTTGAACAAAGATAAATTTACCAGTAATTAGGCACGGAAATCCCTTGAGTAATTCTTAATTACCCTTATGCATATCGATTTCTATATATAGCTGGATTTTTGGTTACGAGTAATTGGGTACTGATAAATTCCGCATCCATTGAGGTTCTTTTCTTATATGTTGTTCAATAGTCATGCCCAATTGATGGCATATAAGAATTAAACGTCTTAGAATTGCCCGCATCACAATGAATACCCACTCCTCATGAAAACGCCTCAAAGGTGGCCTGATCCTTCATCTCTGCCATCTTGACCGTCAATTTGGGCGGATTTCGAGGTTACTTCCAAGCTTATTGGTCAAATAACATAATATAACTTAATATAACTTTATCGATACGCTGCCTATCATCAGTATTTCGAAATTTCTTCAGATTGCGGTGAAGAATAACAATGACCAAAGCATTCAGAACCAACGTGATGATTGCTAAAGATAATGAGTACAGGTTAAAGAGCGTTTCTAACACGCCGAAAGAGAAGAAAATTATACAACGGAGAACTACCATGAGTTTTGCCTTCTGATCCCAGTTTCCAAATATTTCCAGCACGTCTTTGTTCCTTTCGTATTCAAACAGTCTAGGATTAACCACATCACAATGGATACCCCATCCACTAAGCCTCGACCAGATCAAGAGAATGCCTCCAATCCATATAGGACTTGTTAGGATATGAAACTTGGCCGAAAGCAACATGCTTAGGTTAATTTTTACATTATGCAAACCCATCAAGTTTGAACCCGTTCAATAGAACCGAAAATGAATGTAACTGATTTTGATATTAAATATGGGTTAGATAGGCAATTTTTACTATTAATCGCATAAAGAGAAAAAAAAATATTAAATAATAGCAGGAATGACCTATATAGCCGATATTCAGCCTTTATACAATGTCGGTCAGCTCGCGGAATCTTCAAAAGTGTACATTGATAATTAGCATATATATATTTTCATAATAAACATACGAGGGTATATTTGGAAATTGGCCAGTACTTAAATTATCAAAACCGAATGCTGCAACTTGTTTGTAATGGAGCAAAATGGTTTCAAAAATTTTTATCAGAATATGGGTTATTGTTTCTATTGACCCTAGTGGATTAGGAATATGAGCATGCCAAATAATATAAAAGATAGCCTGTATAGCCAATATTAAGCATTATGCAGAGGATAACTTAGCTTCAACAGGAAATCCTGACTTATGCGCACTCTCAGGGTGATAATATCGATCATGTTTTTCTATCCAGAAGTATTTCCATGACTCATCGCCACTCTCAGGGTGATAATATCGATCATGTTTTTCTATCCAGAAGTATTTCCATGACTCATCGCCACTCTCAGGTTGGTAATATCGGTCGTGTTCTTCCATATTTTAATCAACTCCGATTTGAATTCAACAATTCTAGATATATATACTTCTAATTAATATTCTGACACATTTCGCTTTACCATTTTATTATTATATCTTTATATTTTCTGTAATCATTTTTATTCTAACCTAACATTCTTTATATGTTTACATTGTTATCCTTAACATCATATAAAGCTTTTGGTTAAGGGAAGTTTATATTTCACAAGAAAAATTCACTAGAGGACTTCGAATAACCGAGCTATCGCCAGTTATATATACTATAAATACTATTATATATCATGAATAGTTTTATGAGCTTTGGCATCCAGCTGGCTTGCCGTCGATTAGATGAACTTGGCGATCCCCTTTCGGGATTA
>JALHSR010000252.1 GCA_022865315.1 Methanotrichaceae archaeon
GCAGTTTACCTGCCTCAACCTTGAAGCCAAATTGAGGATACGTGAAGGAATCGTACCATCCTCTGCCCCTGAATCTGGGATAGCCAGGTTCCTCGCCAGCTTTGACTCGCCTGAAGAATGCCTTCAGAGCAAGATCTACCCGTTCCTGAACAGTTTGAAGAACCTGCGAGAACACATCACCAAGCTCCGACTTTTCAACCTTCCAGCTTGGAATAAGGTTATGAGTTTCATACTTTGATACAGATCGATGCTCGTTCTCCCAAGCGTTCTTTCGGTATGCTAAGGTTTGATTGTAAGTCCAGCGACATAAATCCAGCGTTCGCTCCATCATAGTTCTTTGATATTTTGTTGGATAGAGCCTGAATTTGTATGCCTTATGCATTGCTAGATTAAATGCTCTAATCGCATAAATAGATATCTATAGGAGTGTTATACTAGAGAAGGAGGACTCCGCTCCTGCGAGATAAATTCCATGGGCTCAAGATCTAAATCTCGATAACCAAGTCGTCAAAAGCTACCACCACATCCTTGAAATCCGAGATGCTCATTCCGGCCTCCACTCTATCCTGAATCGTCTTATATCTGGCGGCGTCAAAGTGGACTAGAGCCAAACACTTGACATTAGCTTTGCGTGCAATCTGCATGGCATCCTGTGGATTTAGATGAGGCCATCTTGGACTCTGCTCGCCGGATCGCAATGAGCACTCCGCTATGAGCAAATCGGCTTCCTCCGCCAGCAGGATTGCATTTTCACACATCCCGGTGTCAGGCACATATGCGACCTTTTTCCCATCTAGCTCGAATCGAAAACCAAGACATGGGGTGGTGTGTTCAAGATAACGACACTCTAGATGAAATGGAATTCGGAACACCCCTTCAGTCAGCTCCTGAACCTGAACTGGATATGGCAGATCGGCGAGGGGAACAGTAAACGGCTTATTAATAATCAATTCTAGCACATCTTTGGCGCCCTCTTGTCCAACAATATGAAGGCCTTGCGGAAAATTGAACTTATTTAGTATGTGCAAGCCAACAATATGATCCAAATGGAAGTGGCTCAATAAGAGGATGACAGGTTTATCATCTCTGATGAATCGGTCCGCTTTGTAGATACCGTTTCCAGCATCCAGGATAATATGGAAATTCTCGGCGTTGACTAAGGTGCAGATAGTGTTCCCGGTATCTGTATCGTACCAGCCGTTAGTGCCCAGGAAGATTATATCCATTATTATACCTGCTCTATGATTTTTCTCATGTTGCTGAACTCACGCGACCCCTATCTAATAGTAATCATATAAATTCTACTTAAACTAGAAGATTTGTGCAGGTGTGATTCATGAACAAGGATTTTGAGAAAGCAGTGGAGTTTCATGGCCATATATGCCCCGGACTAGCTATGGGCTATCGTGTGGCTAAATATGTCAAAGAGAATTATCCCAGGTCGAAGGATGAAGAACTGGTGGCAATTGTAGAGAACAAATCCTGTAGCTTGGATGCTATACAACAGATGCTGGGTTGTACTTTCGGAAAAGGTAATCTGATCTTCAAGGATCACGGCAAGCAGGTTTTCACATTCTACTCTCGAGATAAAGGAAACGCTCTCAGAGTCTATTTCAAAGGTGACATCTTAGAGGGGATGGATAGGATGAGGCGGAGATACCTCAAAGGGCAGCTTGACGAAAAAGAGCACAAAGAGTTTGAGGGTCTGCGTGAACAGATCATTCAAAAGATAATTACGGCTACAGAGGATGAGATTCTTTCTACCCGAGAGGTTGATTTGCCCTCGCCGGAGAAGGCTCGAATATATCCCTCTTTAAGATGCCAAGAATGTGGCGAGGCATTCATGGAAATTCTTGGCCGTACCGTTGACGGCAAAGTGGTCTGTAAAGAGTGCTTTGAAAAGATGGTCTGCTGAATTCTATCTTTGTTCCCTTTCGTAATCAATAGTTCAAGCTTGATGAAGATTAAAGGGATTCAATCCAGAGGGCGATGGAAAATCTATCGAGGAAAAAAGCGAATAAAAGATCCATTTTTAACCTGCCAAGAGCAGTCAATCATTAGCACACCGATATATTGGGGATAGCCAGACGGCAGGTCGATTGCTTTTCATCCTTAAAGTCATGGCAAACGCCCAAAGCTCATGGTATTTCTCTAACCGCTAAAGACTTTTATTAATTAAAGATCTAAGAGCTTGTATGAGAAAACTGGCGAGCCATTGGCTGTAGCCACTTCAGCCAGCATATGTGCAAATGAATGCTTCCAAGTTCACATATAAGCGGCCAATCGAGCCAAAGCCAACAAGGATGAAATCCTTGATGCAACCTTCATATCCTCTATTATTGGTAAACCAAAATCTTAGCGCACGCTCAGGAGTTTCCAGGAGTTGGAATATGACATTAATAAATAGATCAGCCGTAGTTCTGGCAGCTTATGGCTCCCTATATCCTAACGCAATTGCAACTTATAATAGCATAAAAGAGTTTTATCGCCAACATTTTCCCAATAATGAAATAATTCTAGCATTTACTTCTGAGTTTATCAGACACAAATTGAAAGATCGAGACGTTATGGTTCATAATCCTTTGACAGCGCTTGCCGAGCTGCATGACCTCGGATACCGTAATATTTTAGTCCAATCGCTACAGATTGTTCCTGGCAAAGAATTTCATGAAATTTCTTCTTTAGTTGCCGGTCTGCAGCGGGTTCATGGCAAATTCGGTTTAAAAAGATTGGCAATTGGCCTGCCTTTGCTGGCCGGTCTAGACGATTGTAAAAAGGTTTCTTTGGCCTTGAGATCCTTTTTTGATGCAAGTATAGTGGATGGATCGATTGTGGATAAATTCAGAGATCCATCTAAAACTGCGGTTGTCCTTGTTGGCCATGGCACCGGTCATCCTGCAGACAGCCTCTACTCAATGCTTTCATCAGTGCTCCAAAATAGGTATAGAAACGTTTTCCTCGGGACACTCGAAGGCTATCCTGGTATTGATGAACTGGTGCCTGCGATAGAGAGATCTGGTGTCGAAGAAATTAAGTTGATACCATTACTCTTGGTTGCCGGCGGTCATGCGCATGAAGATATAGTAGGAAACCGGCCAGGATCGTGGAAAAGCATATTGGAACAGAAAGGCTTCAAGAACGATGGCTATTTGGCCGGTTTAGGAGAAAGAAAAGATATCCTCCAGATATTTCTCGACCATTCGAGAAATGCTCAATAATGAGCATCTTGAAACTCATTTCCCATTCTTTTCTCAAATCGTTTTAGCGATCAGATCGAGATTAGTAAAATTAAGTGTTACTCTTAGGCAAAGATTTCTTATAGGATTGCTTTTAAAGACGTATATAGATCAATATAATATAAGTAGCATACAATTAAATCCTACAATTCAGAAAAAAAATTAAATATGATAGGCTCAGTTTAAACAAATTGGGAGGGAATTTGTGAAAATATTGGTTTTCCTATCTTTTTTAATTGTATTAGGAATAGCAGCTGCGGTTGAAGAGGAACGCGTGAATGAAACCATTGCGTATGAAACCGAAGCAGCTGAAACCGATTTAGGTTACCTTCTAGAAACCAATTTTTCCCTCGAATTCGATCAGAACGTTAAAGGAAACGGCTTCTTCGCCTCATATATACATGCGGTTATGCCTGACCCATATGGAAATAAGTATGGCGTCGTAGGTGAGGGGCTTAGTGGTATGGGTGTACAACATCGGTCCCATGGAAGTGGCACCATAGATGAACAATATAAAGTTTCTGGATACACCTATTATACAGAAGCGGGCGTAGTTCCTGTCGAAGGTGGCATCGAACTTGAACCTGTTATAGATGATGACGAGATATATTCAATTCCGTTTATCCAAGCCAAAGAAGACGCGGATATCAAATATAGTCCCACCATGATGGCTCCAGGTACTGGTCATTATTTGAACCATCCTATTAATTTTAATTCTCTGCTGAGGGATAGCAACTGCATAAAGAACCTAGATACCGGAAATCTAATGCAAAATGACATCAATTATGCTCATGCTATTCAAAAAGAGTTGGAAGCTTCCGCCGACTGGATGGATCAGGCCAATACGACAATGAAATTCGATGAAATGATAACGGAAGGCCAAACGCAAATATATGTTTTGAAACCAGCTGATATCCCCAACTTCAACCAAGATGAAGAAAGCGCAGTGCCATTTATAATCAAAAAAAGCAAACCCGATATCGAGATAGATGAAATGTATATAGGGACATTTGATATAATGGAAAATATGAGCCTTGGGTACTGGGAATTTATATCAGACCTTGACGATGAGGGGGTTGAGAACTGGATTCCCTGCTGCATCGACGGTTGGAATACTTTGCCAAGCCTGTATCAGCTCCAGATCGGCAAGGACACCAGGGGCATCTTCGATTGCACCTGTTATAAAGCGCCCAAATTGGCACTATTTCCAAGGGTCTATGGCTGAGTGAGATACCGTATACACAATACAAATCTAAGGATACACTATTGATTGAAGTTTATAGCCCTGGATGAAAAACTCAAGCCGATTGTAGATGGATATCCGTTATATATCAATTTAAAATATAATTAAGTATTCTTAAATTTTTAAATATATTATATCTAAAATTTGTAATTCTCAAGAGATATACAGTCAAAATGCGGGCAAATTAACTTCCTATTATTTTTATTAATTTAGTAATAATATATTATTATATTAATTTTAATCATTCTGTCGAAATCAATAAATTTAGTGCCATTAATTGCTAGATTGGTATGGCATATGACTCGATTGACATAGCGTTTTTGCTTCCGCTGGGAGTGATAAATTCTTCTACCCCTCGGCATTATTTGGGAGTAGCATATATTCAAGCATACCTTGCAAAACACGGATTTAAATCCGTACAGGTGATGCCGGCTTTCGGATGTACATTGGATGATTATATTGATCAATTAACTGCGACTAATGCGAAAATTGTAGGTTTAACATGTTATGATGCAAATTTTCCATTAGTCAAAAGCATTGCCGCACGAATTAAGCAAAGAAATCATGAATGCATTGTAATAGCTGGCGGACCTACCGCCACATTCTCTGATGAATTGATACTGAAAAATATTCCTGACATTGATCTTTGTGTTAGGTTTGAAGGAGAAGAAACTACACGGGATCTAATCTCTCAAATTTCTGAAAAGACGCCCATAAATGAATTGGGTGACATCAAAGGAATCACATTTAGACGAGGAAATTTAATTGTGCGAACGGAAGACCGCGAGCTATTTGGTTTTTATAATAATGAAGAGAGCAGGCTTGACGAGCTTCCTTCACCATATCTGGAAGGTGTTCTCAACGGAACTGAAGGAGCAGGTGTATTATCAAGTCGTGGCTGCTACCATCGATGCACCTATTGTAATTTTTCGGCGATGTCAAAGCATACCATTCGTTATCACTCAATAGATAGGGTAATCGCCGAACTTCGTTATATTCAAAATGCTTTGGACACAAATTCAAAATCAGGCATAGTCAATTTCCTTGATGATGCTTTTACTCTAAATATAAAGCGAGCAAAAAATATATGCGAGCGAATTATCGATGAGGGAATTAATTTACATTTAGCCTGTTTGTGTCGTGCCGACAAGGTTGACGAAGAATTTATTGAGCTTTTCAGCCAAGCAGGCTTTGGCGAAATAATTTTTGGCATCGAAAGCGCCATTCCAAGGATACTTAGAAACATTCGAAAGATCCGTAACCTTCAATCTGAAAATTCATACGATTTTGGGCCAGAGGAAAATTTTCTTCAGAAGGTTAAAGAGGGAATTTATTTAGCAAAAAAATATAAAATGAAAACTCAAGTGAGTATCATTTTGGGTCTACCAGGTGAAACCTATGAAGACGGATTGAAAACGATCGAATTTGTTCGCAATTTGAGTGTAGATGATTATGCTCAGAATTATCTTATTCCGTTTCCTGGTACAGAATTATTCAATACCGCAATGAATTATGGAATTAAAATTTTAGCATCAGACTCCATATTACCATATAGGATAGAATATTCGTATCCCGTTCATGAAATACCTTTCGGCAAGAATTCATCGGTTGATTTATGCCGACGTATGGCATCCGAAGCTATTTTAAGTGCGTTTACAGGAAATCATGACGCCAATATTGGAAAAGAAAATGGCGTTATTATAACAATGATTGAGCGAGCGAAAGACGGCAATTTTCTTGACGCGTTCAATTGGTTATCAAAGTACATTGCTTTAGGTAGCGGAGTTGTCATTTTTGGAAAGCAGAATGATACAATTCAGGATTACAACATGATGCTTGATACAAGCCATTTCAGTGGATTGCCAACTCGCAGATTTTATTATTTGCACAATTGTTCATCTCAAGATACGGAGATCATCTATGGCTTAATTAACAAACCGTTACATGGTAAACTTCAACGGTGGAATCCTCAATTTCGCTTAATCAACCTAAGCAAATGTTCAGAATCAATGAAAATCAAGAGAACTAAAGAAGATCAATTATGTTTTATTTACTGTCTAAATGATAAAAAAGATGTGTATTTCCTCGCCTCAATGGCTGATAAATTGCAGCAAAATCGTCAATATTCAGCGGGCTTAAACTTTTGGATGAATGGAATATTTCTCGATAGTTGTAGATGGAGCAGAGCTTTGTGTCCTGCTTTGGACATGAGACGAGTTTTCATCAATGAGGAAGGAGAGGTTTTTCCTTGCCTGACAGGAAAAGCTTTGGGTACATTGGCAGATGACTTGAGAATTCTTCGCGAGAAAGCCATGGAAATTTTTCATAAAACAAATGAGAATAGAAAATGCAATGGCTGTTCAGCTGAATTTTGGTGTTCTAAATGTCTTTTCCCTTATCCTCTGGAGCAAGAAGAATTTTGCGAACTGCAGCGGGCTAACTTGAGCATGTCTAGAATTATAAAAAGATCCAATGTAGCAAATATAATGTCTCTAAAGTAGTAATATGCAGAGGGGACTTTATAAATTGCTATTCACTAAGTCTTGTGTGCTCTTGATAAAAGTAAACATAAATTCAAAGGTCATCTAGAATCCTCCCGTGAATAACCAAATTTTTATCCAGATCCAAGCTTTCCAATAAATTTTTATGCTAATACGATGAAAACATTATCATGGGAATTGAAGAAGTAAAAACATTATTTAAAGATGGAGATACCGAAGGGGCGTGGGAAGAAGCCAAAAAGCTTCCTCCTGGTCCCGAAGAAAGTTTTTGGAAGGGTCTCTGCATAGCTGATCCAAGAGAAATTAATTGGGCTGACCAAAATAAACAAAAAGCTTTACAATTTTTCATAGAAGCCACAGCCGACGGAGCCCAAGCACTTCCACATTATTACCCAGCTTTGGTCTTGCGTGGCTGGTCTAAGGCATGTGTGGCCAAAATGACTAATAAAGATACGATAAAAGATGACTTAAGCGCAGGATTACAAGATATATCTGATGCTATTGGAAACCTCCTCCCAAGTTTTGAAAGTTTTGCCTTTAATTACATGGCATGCGTGAACTACCTCCTGATGGATTATGCCAAGAATCCTGACGAAGAAAAAGAATATTATAAAAATGCCATAAAAGATTTAAAGAGAGCAATGGATGAAGATCCATGTTGGGATGATAAAGGCGCTAAAGAGATTACGCCATGGATCGAGCCCTATGCCAACATGGTCGCAATAATCGAAGAAATGGTCTTCACTAAAAAGGATCGTAAAAAGCACGAGAGGAAAATTTCAGGGACTTATTGGAAGAACTTTATCAAATAAACTTTTGGACTTGATTAATTGCCGAAATGTTAAGGTCTATCAAAAAAGACCTAGCGGTTTGATAGCAAGACACCTATAATGAGGATTCGAACCGCAAGAACTGAACGAACTATGTTTATATTATTTAGATGCACTCAAGAAGCAATATCTATAAAGGCCAAAGTGTAATGTTAAAAATTCAAAAAGCATCTATTTATGGATTTCTCGTAAAATCTCTTTTTGTTAACAGCTGACTTTCAAAGATATGCTTTACTTTGGAAATTTCAGAAGGGAGAGACGATATAAAAATAAAATGGGCAATAGTGAGATATAAAGAAGCTCGATAAATTAACAAAAATGGTTTGAACAGCCAATTATGTTGCGAGCTCTTGCGAATTAGAGAAAATATATCTTGATTACAATAATCATGGAATCCCATTTAATCTGCTTTTTTGCAATTGTTTTTACGCGATATATCTAGCTATAACAGAATAATTCTGAAGAAAATAATTTAGGGAGAAATGGGAAAGAGTAAGAATTTCAATTCTTAAAAATATATAAATAAAAAAAAATTTTTATCTAAAATATTATATTTCGGGTTTAACTTTAAACGGTTTACATCTGTTAAAGATTTCATCGGAAACAAGAGAATTTCGCTCTGGATCTGAAAGCATTTCGGATATATAATATAAGCCAGCTGCAACGTCCTCTATCCTTTCTTTCTTAGCTTTTAATTTTCCAGCGTTTTCTTTGATCAAATTCCAAATTAATTCTTCGTTAGCATTTGGCTTTAGTATTTGCATCAAATTAATCAAAATTTTCCCAATTTCTTCCTTTTCCGATATTGAAAGCCTCTGTGATTGGCCATAGAAATCGAGATAGCTCCCAAATCCGGTTGGCAGGTCTTGGATTGGGATAGGACTGTTTAGAAGATCGTTAATTAAAGTCGCATCTCTCTCATTTATTCTTGCCTTTATGACCTCTTGCACTCTAGAATTAGTTGTCTGATCCATAATTAACACTTCCCTAGTTGCTTATTGAATCCAAAATCATTGAATAGTTCAGATGCTATTTCGAACTATTTAATCAAGTACCTTTAATCTTCGCTATACTATTTAAACATGTTGATGTTCATATTGATGCCTATATCTTTTTACAGAATCTTGAAATTATTTAGCTCACTGTTATGCTCTAATATGCTCTAATCCTCTGGCTTGGAGCATGGTTAAGCGAGAAATAGATACATAGACTATTCATTTTAAGCTGAAGTCGTACCCTCAAGAAAGATTGTAATAGCAACGAAGATAATATCGCAAAAAGGGCGAATAAGTATGCTGCTATTGTATAGAAAAAGATCCGTTTGCAGCGAATGAATTTGTACATTCTGAGAGTAGAATCTGGCAGTATAGCGAATTTTCTGTAAATTGATAATAATCCAGAGAATAAGCCCTGTACCCTACTCCGTGTTAATCAAAGGAGGACACAGGGCCATGATACCATTAGAGCTAATAGAAGATTACCTTATCCATCAAGACGAAGGGATAAAGAAACTGCTAACCTGGTTCTTGAACCTGGTTATGCAGAATGAGGCTTTAGAGCAGCTAGGTGCCGCGCCTTATCAGCGCACCCAGACCAGGAAGGCTCATCGCAACGGCTACAAAGGACGATCTCTGAAGACCCGAGTTGGCGAGATAACCCTACAAAAACCTCAATTTCGTGAATTCTCGTTCGAAACAAAGGTCTTTGAGAGATATTCTCGCGTAGAGAAGGCTTTGGTCAATGCCATAATTGAATCATATCTACAGGGAGTATCAACGAGGACGGTCCAGGATATCGTTTCTCAATTAGGCATAGATCAGCTCTCCGCTTCCAGCGTATCAAGAATCTCAAAAGAACTAGATGAGAAAGTCGATGAATTTCTCAATAGGCCGATTGATCAAGAGGTTCCCTATCTCTTCGTAGATGCGAATTATTTCAAGGTTAGAACGGAGAGTCGAGATATGTGACCAAGGCGTTTCTTGTCATCACAGGAGTTCGAGAAGACGGTTATCGGGAGAGACTGGGAGCCAGAATCGCCGATGGAGAAGATGAGCTATTTTGGTCCGGCCTATTCGAGGAACTGAAAGAACGAGGTTTATCGGGGGTCAAGCTCATTGTATCAGACGGTCATAAAGGTATACAGAAGGCGATAGTGGCTTCTTTCTTAGGTGCATCTTGGCAAATATCACTGACTAACGTCAGTGAGAGTTTCGACAAAGTCGAAACATGTGTCATGTTCACTTCATGCGAGCTGTATTGAGGAATGTAGCGAAGAAGTACCAAAAAGAGATAGCAGAC
>JALHSR010000253.1 GCA_022865315.1 Methanotrichaceae archaeon
AATGGATCACTGGAAGAAGATCAGGACTACCAACGGACTGGAAAGGATCAATAAAGAATTGAAACGGAGAACCAGAGTCGCGGGAGCATTTCCGAATGATGAGTCTTTCATGAGATTAGCTGTTTCTATCCTGATGGATATCAATGAAGAATGGCTGACAGGTAGAAAGTATTTAACGATGGATGTGAAGTAACTATGCAGGATACAGGGCAAACGAATTTACAGAAATTATGGCACGCTACCATGACACAATTGATACTAATTCGAATATTGGCCTGATATTCACTGAAAGATTATGCGAAAAGATTGATTGTATGGTTAAATAACAATACTTACCTAATATAAAATCAAATTGCGTTTCAACTCAGGTGTTTTCGATTTTTATCCTATCAATTCATTTAATATTTTCATAGCTTTAATGAATGGTGGCATTCCCGATGTCAGGAGAACCACTCTAAGCACATCCACTATTTCATCTTTGGCGATATTAAACTCTTTCATTGCGCTTATCATTTGTTTTTTTGTTGCCCTTTCATCAGAGGCGGCCGCATTTATGCCTAATGCAATTAGTTTTTGTGTTCTATAATCAACGATCTTTCCTGTGTATGCTGCCTCATTTAGACCAACAATCGCTTTGTAGAGCTCTGGGTAGTCTTTCTTAACATTAACCATTCCTTCTCCAAAAAACACTTCTTCTTTCATTGTTGTCTCACCCAATCCTATTTCTTACTCCAATATCTTATAACTTTCTGCAGGAATGCGATGGTAAGAAGGTCGATATGTGAATTCATGCGAGCCCCTTCTTAGCCTATGCAATCGGTAAGACCTTGGTTCGTTAGCCTTGTCACAAATTTAATTGACTCATCTTGGTTGCCTCGACTTCACTACAAGGAAAGCTATTACTTAAGAGAGTCTTCATTCCAATGAATTGGATGTGATTTGATGTCTTTGCTTCCCATAGTTCAATCCTTTTTAATCATTCTCATCTTATCTGCTCTAAACTTCTATTGGGATCGAAACAATCTGAATCGGGAAAGAGTAATAGAAATAGTTCTATTCTGGTGCATTGTTTATGGCATAGGTGTAGCAGGCCTCACAGCTTTTATTGGGCATACTTATTTAGCTGATATTGCCAATTCTTCAATATCCGGAACAGATCTGATATCAAAATATTGTGACTTTCCAAGCAGTATTTGATTCCTGCTCGGAAATTGCCGTGAAAAATTATACTCTATTGTCTTTTTAGAAGGCGGGCTGCAGCCAAGGCGCCAGCAACTGCAAAGGGTATCTCGAATCCAGGCAGGCCTTCCTTCTCAGTTTCGCCTTTTTCCTCTGTCTCACCGCTGCTACTGCTCGTTTCATCTTTTTCGTTGTCGTCATCTGCAAACACTGTTACGACAGATGCCATTAGCATGAATAGAGCCATGAGAATAATTTGCGCTATCTTCATCATTTTCACCTTAAATTGGATTGTTGTTTTGTCTGCAATCATATACATTTTGTCGCAGTTGTTTTAAATTCAATTTCATTTATAAAGTTATATTTCTAGATCTAACTTAGTCCATGACGATCCAACAGGTTCACCACTAACATACCTAAAAAAACGCCGTTAATTGCCCCAATTATTACATCAAGCGGGTAGTGGCTCCCTATATAGACTCTCGAGAAGCCGACAGATATAGCTATCAGAAAGAAGATCATGAGATATTTACGATAAAAATTTGATAATATCGTTGCACATAGAAACGCCCTCGACGTATGTCCCGAGGGTAGGCTACCGAAACTGTCTCCCAACTCTAGGGCCTGTATAGAAAGAACTTCGTAAGGCCTGGGCCTGTGAATTGATATTTTAAAAATATAAACCAAAATGGCGTCGACTATTAATCCTACAGCCAGGTACAGAGCTGGCCTTCTTTCTCCCTTTATCCATAGAACTAAAATAATTAAAATTATAAAAGTGAAAGTACCGCCTTTTGTTATTACAGCAAAAAGGGCCTCCAAGAGTGGAGTTCTCGTTTTGCTAATTTCAAGAAATAAAACTGTATCAAGGTCTGTCAACGGTCTGTAAAAAATAAATAACATACTATAAATTAAAATGAGAATGAGAAAAGGCAAATATATTTTTAATTTTTTATTATTATGCAAATGATGATATAAACCGGAGCTCAATTTATGGTTTGAATTGGATTTATGTTTATCCGATTTTTCATTGGCCATTTCCTGCTCCATGAGACATAAAATCAAATATGTCAGGAAGAATATGGTTCATCAATCCTTGAATTCCTCAAAAAACGTAACTGATCGACTAAAATCACAATAGGACTTCCCGGGATAGAGAGCCAATATCTTGCCTGAGCGGTGTGATTGGGCTCGTTCTTCAGATATCACCATTTAATAAAGATAATGTTCTTAGAACCATTTATAAACTATTAGCATAGCTGGTTGAAATCGCTTCGGTGACCTAATTGCCGACTCTTAATCCTACATCGATAGAACGCATCAAACTCCTGATAGTTAATCTTATAGTTGCAGCAGTTCTATCCATATTACTGAAAAGGCCTGTAGATATCCATGGAGCAGATCAGTTCCAACTCAGTCTGAGTTCATCCTATCTTACCGGTCTGGCCAATCCGAGCGTCTATGCCAGTGAAGCATTTTCTTTTGTATTTCCTCTTCTCGGGCATGTGTTGTTTCCTGTATCTTACGTTGTTGGACTATTAGTCAGTTGGTTCCAGGTAGCCGAAGGGACGCATTCCTGGATGGACATCGGTGAAAGCATTGCCATAGCGGGTTTTGGCTATGCTATAGCAGAGGCGTTTGTCTTCCGACAAAAGAATGCAATCAATAGAAGAGATGAGAGGGCAAGGAAGACGGCACATATCTTATCGAACCTGTCGGTATGCCTGTTGATATGGCTCTTTGGCACCCAGACAATATCATACTTTGTGCTTGCAGGAACATGCATTGGCATCCTATTAATGCATCTTACGATAATCGGGATTAAACTGCCAGGCATTGAACAATGGCTCAAAAGTGTTGGGAGAGAAGGAGAAATCCCAGGCGAAGGGGCGATGTACAATGCTCTAGGCATTCTCTTTGCACTCGGGCTGCTAAGAAGCGATTATCTAGCAGCAATTGCCGTTATTACGATACTAGCACTTGGGGACGGCTTCGCCACATATATCGGAACAATTTATGGAAGACATAAGCTACCTTGGAACAACAGAAAGACGATTGAAGGCTCAATAGGATTTGCAGTTGGGGCGATGTGTGCTCTGCTGGTCTTGCCATTGCCTATAACTGTTATTGTAGTGTCGTTGGCAACCGGCATTGAGACATTGCCTATAAGATTGAATGATAATATAACCTTGCCCGTTGTATCATCTTTGATGTATTATTTTGTGCTTTGATGTATTAATTTCGAAGTTCTAAATCTAAATTATTTCTCGTTGCCAAATATGGTTATTATAGATTCTTATCCCAGCGATAAACTATTCGTCCGACCAAAGCGGTGAGTGTGCAAATGCAGATAGTAAATTTAATTTATACACAAAGCATGACTGACAACGAGTCAGGAAATCAGGGAAACAAATATGGAAAATAGTGAAGCTAGAGATAAACGAAAGTCAAATGCGGCTTTGCTTTCAGTATTTTCCAATTCGAGTCTTGTTGCCCTCAAGCTCGTTGTGGGAGTAATGATCGGGTCAATTTCCGTGATTTCTGAAGCCATCCACTCCGGGATGGATCTACTGGCCGCTGTGATCGCTCTTTTTGCTGTCAGAACATCCGGCAAACCGGCCGATGAGGATCATCCCTTTGGTCACGGCAAAGTTGAGAATATCTCCGGAACTGTAGAAGCGATGCTGATCTTTCTCGCTGCAGCCTGGATTATCTTCGAGGCAATAAAGAAATTGAGAAACCCAGAGCAACTAGAAGAACCTATGTGGGGCGTTGCAGTCATGCTAATATCCGTGGCAGCAAACATCTTTGTCTCAATGAGGCTCTTCAAGGTAGGCGAAGAAACGGATTCTATGGCCCTGAAAGCGGACGCATGGCATCTGCGAACAGACGTATATACCTCTTTAGGTGTTATGGTCGGCCTCGCCATCATCTTGGTAGGAGGATTGATCGCACCAGATGTAAATCTGCAATGGGTGGATCCATTAGCCGCTATAGCAGTCGCTCTGCTAATCATTAGAACTGCGTATCACTTGACGGTCGAGGCGTCGCGCGATCTGGTCGACATACGACTTCCTGATGATGAAGTGGAAGAGATACGCAAAGACATAATGGTCTTTGCCCCTACTATAAGGGGGATTCATAAGTTGCGTACGCGCAAAGCTGGAGCCAGTCGTTTCGTAGAGTTTCATATTAAGGTCGATGCTTCCATGTCTGTTGACGAATCGCACCGCCTTGCGGATATGATAACCTGCTCCATCAAACATCATTATCCTGGTTCAATGGTTACAATTCATATTGAGCCTTGCAACTGCGCAATAGTCAATGAGAGATCATGCGGCTGTCTGTTGAGCGATGAAGATAAGAGAGCCCTGATAACGAAGAGTTGAATACATAATGAATTAGATGTATCTAGAGATTTGGCTTGAGATCTATTTATCCAAAACCATTTTCGAAGTTTTGATATTATGTTCAAAAAAATAATGATAGCAACTGATGGATCGGAAATGAGCATGCTTGCCGCGGTGCTGGCCGTGGGTCTAGCTAAAATTTCAGGTGCCACGGTTACAGCCATATATGTGCTGGACGTCCATAGGCTAGCCCAGCTTCCTGGCTATACGGAATTTCCAGGCCTGAATGATAGGCTAATGAAGCTCATGTTCACGGAAAGCAACGAAGCTATGTCGGAAATCGCAGAGATAGCACAAGATGCAGGAATATCCTACGAAAAAGTAGTAGCCGAAGGCAATCCAAGTGATGAGATTCTTAGGCGATCTCAAGAGTTAGGGATGGATCTACTGGTGATGGGCAGCATTGGGCGCAGCGGGCTGAATAAATTCTTGCTGGGCAGCGTGGCTGAGAAGGTGGTGCGTCACTCAAAGATCCCAGTTCTTATTGTTCCCGGAACTAAATGATCATGCAAGATCAGAAAAATACTGCTGCAGGCTTGAAGTTTGATCCGTATCAAATATTGCATAATAGACTCCCTGCAATTTTGACCGGCAAAGACATGAAAAGCGTCATAAGAGCCGGAATCTCTCCCTTTAGAAAGGCTTGGGGACGAATCGTAACCGAAAAGGCGCAATCTCTGATCGATGACTATTGATATTGCGACCAATTTGATTTATATATATAATTAAAAGATGAAAACTATGTGCTAATAACTTCGCTGGCGTATCGGTCTAAGCACCAACGTGGCCAGCTATGCATTTCATCCTTCCGCCAATCTACTCCTCGAGTCTCATTATCATGTCATAGAACTATTTTCGTTTTATTGAATATTTCTGCTATTGCCCGGATCACATATTTTATAATTGCCAATACAATAGTTTTCTTACATATCCGAAGATTAGACTACTGAGCAAACGCAGACTCCAATTCTAAATCCCGACATCATACTGGAAACGATTGATGTGGAGGAGGGATTAGTTGCTTTACTCAAGAACATCTGGGATTTTGGAATCATGAATCGCAATTCTTGCCAAGAAAATAAGCAGGGCAGTGGCTGGCAATATAACGTACATCAGCATGATTCTAGAGAATATATCGACGAGGAAACATGTATGGCAGAATTAAACACCTCCGAACCATATTTAATAGGACTATAGATATCAATTCGTGTCCAGCCGGAGATTATGAAAGACTACTTGATATAGTAAGCAGATAGTTTTAAACAAAGTTGATGCCGTTGCATTATAGAATAACCAACAAATATTAATTATAATTTAATATATTATGATTTGAATTAAACAAGTGGGGGTATCCAAAATTAGTCAATCTATAACTCCAGAGATGGAGAAATTCGATGGCATAATCTCTGAGTTGAGTCGGCGCGGGATGGTGGTTCTGAAGAATCGTCCAACACGTTGGGGCTATGTCGTGGACGCAGTAATTCCGTCGGCAAGGGTCGTCGTTCTGAAGATGCCAGATCTGTGCAGGCATAAAGTGGCAATGAACACATTCCAGGATATGAAAAATAGACTTGAAAGCGATGGGTATCGAGTCCTGATAGTGCCCAAAATTGCGATGAACGATGAGCAGATAAATGTCTTCTGTGATCGGATCTCGGTTGAACCATCTCTTGCTACAACCTGATTCTTTTTTCTCCTCACATGGCCCATCACGGGAGCGAGGATGGCCAAGCATTGAGCTTTGAATGATCATCGATGCAACATTTTGAGTGAGGAGCCGATATGACTTGTGATCGTTGTACTAGAGCCCCGGTTGATGCATGCGTGGGCGAGGTATTTTGTGCCGCCCTCGATCTGTCTGATGAGGATGCCTGCAAGCAGGCCGCTGACATCTGCCTCTTTTGGTGGTTGAAGCGAGAAGACCAGGTCGAATAGACGATATGATTTGGGAAATGTCTGAGAAACGAATAAATGAGCTGGCATGTGATCCTTACGTGGCCCGGGCATACCTTGCCGAGAGGATAATTGACTGAATCCAGTTCCTGTATTTTGATTTTCTGCTTTTTTATTTCCTGGAATAATCTAATGTGATGGCGCGCACGCCATGCACAAGGCGGCGGATGGTCACCGAGTTTTTCCTAAGTGGTGAGTCTGGATGTACTGGATCATAGTGGACTCACTGCTCAGAGTGATGCTTGAAGCTGACAGGCTGCGCTTGACAAATTCAAAATCTACGAAAAGAAATAATCGGCTATTTTTGGAAGGCAAATAGCCTCGATTGGCAGCCCTCTTTCAACTAGCCCCTTCTGACTGGATATGACTTCCTAAGACCTAATTCGTAACTGCTCTTCGGTCTGGAACTTCTCGGCGAGATCCTCGATTTGTTGGGGACCGGCTCTGCTGCCACAGCCACGGCGTTCTTTGCCTGATTTGAATGATATTGATGCGCTGTGACATCGATTTTCATCTGCGTGAGCCTCTCGATACTGCGAAGGATGCCCCGTTCATCTGCTGCACAGAAAGAATATGCTATGCCGTTCGCTCCGGCGCGCCCGGTACGACCGATGCGATGAACATAGCTCTCAGGCTCATTGGGCAGATCGTAATTTATGACATGGGATATGTCATCTACGTCAATGCCGCGCGCTGCAATATCAGTTGCGACAAGCACCTGTAAGCGACCTGATTTGAAATTATTCATGGCCTTGGTGCGCTGGTTCTGCGACTTGTTGCCGTGGATAGCATCGGCATTGATCCTGTTTTTGGTGAGCATCAGCGCGACCTTGTCTGCACGATGCTTAGTGCGGGTAAACACCAAAACACGCTTCATATCTTGCTGTTTGAGAAGCCCCAGCAACAACGGATGCTTGTTGTTCTGATCCACAAAAAAAACACGGTGTTCGATACACTCGGGCGTGCTTGCCTGTGAAACTGCCTCGACACGTACTGGATCAGTTAGAAGTCTTCCCGCAATCTCGCCTGTCTGCGGCGACATTGTGGCCGCGAAGAAAAGTGATTGACGTCTCAATGGCAGCGCTGAGACGATCTTGCGCACATCGTTGATGAAACCCATGTCGAGCATCCTGTCGATTTCGTCAAGAACGAAGAACTCGACGCCCTTCAGCTTTATGTAACCTTGATTCATTAGATCGAGCAGCCGACCAGGTGTGGCGACGAGGATATCGACGCCTCGGGAAAGAACCTTGACCTGTAGCCATTGACCGACACCACCGAATATGACTGTATGTCTGAATCGGAGAAACTGACCATATGTGGCAAAGCTCTGACCTATCTGTGCTGCCAGCTCTCGAGTGGGTGCGAGCACAAGTACGCGCGGAACTCCAGGAATTGGAACCTTGTGTTCTTCAGACATCCTTTGAAGTATGGGCAACACAAATGCAGCGGTCTTGCCCGTGCCCGTTTGAGCGATGCCCATCAGGTCCTTACCCTTCAACAGATGTGGTATTGCCAGCATCTGTATCGGAGTTGGGGTGATATATCCTTCCTTGGCCAGTGCCTGCGAAAGCGGATCTATGATATTTAGATTTTCAAATGACATTTTACCTCTTGATGCTTATTGAGCGACGCTCTCTGATTTGGTTGATGTTTTATGGAGCGAATCCGAAAAGACATCTCTAGATGTCGTTTTTGTTATCGATTCCACCCTGGATCTGTCTCATCTTTGAAAACAAGTTGGATCGTTACTGCCGTAACGCATTTCATAAAGATAGTTCAACCGGACGCAGAGGGCACTATAGAGATTGCAATTCTTTCAAAACGGAGTAATGATATAATAATAACATCCTTATAATATAGCCTTAGCTACCTAGAAGGCCTGTGCTCTTGATAGCATTCCTGGCAATATACAGCCCTAGATCCGTTTGGTTTGAAGGTATCTCGATTTGACATCCACAACCTGAATAGTTCACGTTTGTTCATTCTCTAGGGATCCCTATTGAAGCCATCTCTGTTATTTCCGATCTCATTATTCTACATGCCTTTGTATTGATTTCAAAGAATCAATCGTGCCACAAAAACCATCTCAACAAATTTTTTTGAATCAATGCAATGCAGCCCTCTGTCGTGAGCCCCTCTGGACTATATATCTATCGGTCAAAAACGAGCTGGGAACTGAAATCCTGTAAATCGTTCTCATCCTCACAAATCCAATATGCTTCTACGTCCTAAGCCCATTACCTTCGCTCCATGCACTCCAGGGGCCTTTATCCAAAGGGCCTTAGGAAAGGTATAATGGACTTCGAGCTACATCCCCCTCCGTGTCACCCTCCACGAACGATCCTATAACGTTCTAGTGGCTCCTAGAGAGCATACCATAGCTACGCTTAACCGTAACCTCGCCCTACAGAGATTCAAGGTGCTTTTTGTCACAGGCAACCTACTCAGGCATCTTAAGTCGCCTACATCGTAGGTTAATGGAGCTGGAGATAAGAAGAGGTTTCAATCAAGTGTAAAAATCAAGGATGCTGAGGGGATAAATGGAGCTGAAAGCTTGGCCAGCCATCAAGCCCCATCACTCCGATTTTTGCCATTCCCTCCTTGGCTGGCGTTCTGGAATGTAGTCAATGGGGGTTGAGACTATAAGGCTTGTCCACCAAATAGTTGAGATTGGATAGAATCCGATGCCTCTGAATCTCATGGAACCGTTGGATAATGAATAAGGAGGGAGGCAAAAGTCAGAGTGATGTAGGAGGGAAAAAAGTAGTCCGACCTTTGCCATACAGCATATACGACAATTGCCGAGGTATAAAGTTTTCGGTTATAGCATTTCAAAAGAAATAATCATCGAAACGCAAGCGAGCAAACGCCGATCCACAGCATCTCCTCCGCAGAAGATGGTGAAATAGTACTTACTTGGGACCTGTGCTATCCATTATGTCCAGCCCTCTTGTCACTCAACCGGAAAATGAATCCCTGAAATCCCCAAAAGCACGTATAATATATATACGCGGTTTTGGAGAAAATACGACATTGGATTTATATCTCCTAGAATATTGAGACCCCACACGTTTGAAGGGACAAATCTAATGAATTGGGAAAAATACGAGAAACAAATCCTTAATAAATTCAAATAGCTTAAGATATCTCTGAGGTATCTTTTATGAATGAATCAATAGAGGTTGCGTTGCAGCGGCAGCGTACCGAAAGTTCTGTAAATTGTAAATAAGCATGAGAATAGGCCCTGTATCCTACTCTATATCGAAGAGAAGGAGGACACAGGGCCATGATACCATTATTAGGGCTAATAGAAGATTACCTTATCAACCAAGATGAGGGGGTAAAAAGACTGTTAACCTGGTTCTTGAACCTGGTTATGCAGAATGAGGCTTTAGAGCAGCTAGGTGCCAAG
>JALHSR010000254.1 GCA_022865315.1 Methanotrichaceae archaeon
ATAATTGTCCTTTCTGCAATCTATCAATAGACAGAGATCTTAACGCCGCTAAGAACATTCTGAGATTGGGATTACAATCTCTGGCGAAAGCCTAGAAGCCTGCCAATTTATTGGCGGGAGTAGTCACGTGTTTTAAACTTTCTGGAACAGGGTCCAATGCATCAGCTTTCTTTTGGGAATCTATGAGGGTTCCGTGAGGCACGAACTTGCCATCGCCCGGTTTGACACCTATAAGTAATTCACCATGGCCGACAAAACACCTTTTTTCTAAGGAAGAGTTGTGCACTACGACGTTGAAACCAACAAAGCTTTCATTACCAATTCTTAATGGTCCGTGAATGACTGCCCCATGTGCAATAGAGACGCGTTTTCCTAATTCAGTCGAATTGCCTTTAAGACCATGGAAAACGACACCATCTTGAATGTTGCATTCATCTCCTATTATGATTGGTGTGGCATCATCTGCTCTTAGCAAAATGCCTGGAGCCACATATAACTCTGTTTCCTAAATGGACGTCTCCAATTAGTGTAGCCGAATCGTCTACATAGGCTGTAGCAGATATATGGGGCATTTGTTCAGCATTAATCCAAGAGGTCTCGGGTTTATTTTTCAGCATATTGGCACCATTTATTACGTTATTATGCTTATCTTTAAAGAGATTGCCATCAAATATCGCATAATTCTAAATCAATTTTTATGTTATTGATATTTGTTGAACATGTGTATCGAGGCGAACTCTCAGTTTCAAAATATCAAAATTGTGTTGAATAAGTTTCTGAAGGAGAGGTAGATATAATCAATATTATAATCAATAATTGAGGTAATTGCCGCCAAATTTAAATATATGGGATTACAATAAAATAATGTCCTCGAATTATTGGCTCGAAGGTAAGTGGAGGGGAAAGGAGGGATTCTCAAAATTGGGCGCAAATATATTATCAAAATTGTTTTGTATATTTATTTAATGTATTGAATAAAGATAGATAACATTTATGAAGGTAGACTTATGGCTGAAAATGTAGCATCTCAGGAACCGCCCGGCGGGCGGTGGATGATGGTTGTAGTAGGTCTGGTAATTCAGCTTTGTTTGGGCGCTATTTATGCTTATGGCGTAGTCAGAGTTCCAGTGTTGAATTACTTCAAGACCTCCTTCGGATTAGCTCCGACTGCGATGGAAATGACGTGGCCTTTCATCGTATTCCTGGCAGTATTCGCTATCACAATGCCTCTAGCTGGCCCTTACATACAGAAAGTAGGGCCCAGGAAAGTATGTATGGTAGGCGGAGCACTTTGTGGGCTTGGCTGGTTTGCGGCCTCTTGGGCCACCTCGCCTGCAATGCTTGTCCCCTTGTATAGCATTATTGGCGGCTTGGGAGTTGGTATTGCTTATGGTTGCCCTATTGCCACTTCGGCGGCTTGGTTCCCTGACAAACGTGGACTCGCTGTCGGATTGACTGTATTGGGATTTGGTTTCTCTGCGGCTCTGATAACATATGCGACTAGATTCCTACTTGGAAGCATGGACATAATGGCCATTCTGAAGCTCTTCGGTGTGACATTCCTTATCATTACAGTAGTGTTATCCATGTATCTGCGGTTCCCACCATCTGGCTGGAAACCAGCAGGTTGGACGCCACCTGCACCGGCAGCAGGAGCTGTACAGAAGGTTGATTTCATGCGCAACGATATGTCCAAGACGACGACATTCTATGGACTCTGGATATGTTATACCATCGGAGCTCTAGCTGGGCTCACTGCTATAGGAATAGCTGGGCCGGTTGGTCAAGACATAATGAAAAATGCAGGCATGGAGCCGGCCGCAGCGACAAGCTTGATATTCGCTCTGATCCTACCATTTGCTTTATGCAACGGATTAGGGAGACCGATCTTTGGTAGCCTGACAGATAGAATGGGTCCAAGAAATACGGCGTTTATAACTTATGCGCTCATTCTAGTAGCATGCTTGATAATGTACATGAATTATGACTCAGGAGCTACTTGGGCGTACGTAATTTGTTTCGCCTTGCTTTGGGGTTGCCTGGGTGGTTGGCTGGCCATTGCACCCACGGCTACAGCAAGCTACTTCGGAATGAAAGATTACGCCAAGAATTATGGTTTGGTCTTTACCGCCTACGGCGCAGGAGCGGTGATCGGTGGCATAGTATCTGCTCAAGCCAAGGATCTCATGGGAGCCTATAAGCCGTTTTTCCTGGTCGTGGCAGGATTAGCAGTGGTAGGGCTAATAGTTGCCTATATGCTGATGAAACCAGCTGTTAAAAAGCCTGAAGCGGCTGGAAAACCAGCTTAGCTTTTTTTTTTTCCATTTTTTATGATTTTTTAATTAAAATAATATAAATTGAGCTTGAATTACATTACTAAAGTTGCCAAATGAATTATGTGCCAGATTTGAGAAATAAACAACAGATAGATGCAGTCAATCATTGAGACGATGAAATAAAATA
>JALHSR010000255.1 GCA_022865315.1 Methanotrichaceae archaeon
ATTAGGATCTTGAACATCAGAATAACGTCGCAGTTTGGCCTTCCGCCCTTTTCGCTCTTATTATCATACATTTCGTCAAGCTCATGACGAATTGGCGCCCAATCGATCAAATCTGATATTTGCAGCAGCTGGGACTTCTTTTGTTTCGAATTGAGTCCTCGAAGCACCCATGTAGAAAAAGAATCCATAACTATAAATAGTATTAATAATATATAATATTTTCGATATCCTAATAAGGGCTGGTTAATAGGAGTCCTCAACAGAATGATGGATATTTTAGGAAGTTGCAGCCCAAAGGATTTTTCCCACTGCGATAATCATTATTTAACCAATGGCTCTTTAGAGCGATTGAAAAGAGAAGATAAGCAAAAATTTGGATCAAGATTCATTATAATTTTATATTACATTTTATAAAAAATTTTAATCTTGGTTTGATTATCTGAGGAATATATGGTATCCATCTTCAATTGTCCACAATTTAGGTTTGATAAGGTAAGACTGCAAACTGCTCTCAATCCGGAAACAGATTCAGCGTGCTTGTCTGCCGGGATTGACTCTAACTTATTTTGTAGATCTCGGGTTCTTTACGTACCTTCGAGTCTTCACCAATGTAAATTTTGGAATCGAAATCCATAATCTGCAATGCAAACCAGATCAGAGAAGCATTGATCAGATCATCAGCGTACACAACTATTGGTTTGTTCTTATCTAATTTGACGAATATTAGATCCAAGTCCGTGGAATTTCTCAATTTTCCCGCGCTCATAACTTGCTCAGGATTGATGAAAAATGCGTTTGGAATATGCTCCGTTCCGAACTCTTGGTAACTTCTTGCATCTATTACCTGGGTCTTGACTGACTTAATAAAGCTATAATTGGCCAACATTTCTGATCTCGGGCTTGGAATGTATTCTGTTTTCGACCTCACAATCTCTGCAGTATCAAGCGGCAGACTAGCTTCCACCCAATCCTCAAAACCACCATCTAGTACTTTTGCATCACTGTGTCCCAGGTAGGTCATCAGCCAAAAAACGAAAGCAGCTTCTCCTGACGAAAATTCATCGCTATATAAGACAATCGGATCTCCTCGTGAGATGCCGTCATCCCCTAATATCTTGGCAAGCTCTCCACTGGATTTGAGGTCTCCTTTATCGTTAAGAAAATCCTTTGATCGAATAAGAATTGAACCATCTATACGAGCTTGTCCTAGACCTCGTGTATTAGAGACATCCATAATGATATCTGAGCAGGGAATGCTTGTGACTGCGTTCAAGATCTTGCCTTTCGGAAACTGATCGGATCTGTCAAGAATAGTGATGGATTTCATCGATGGCATTTTGGCAGGACCTTGAGCTTCCTTAGAGGTGCTATTATCTGGATCTATTCCGGTTCTGAAGCTTGTCAGTTTTGATGTATCTTTTTGAGCAACGCCTACGATAGGCATGTCGGAATCCAAGAAGGCTCTGGCAGATGAATACCAATTATCTGCACCACCGCAGCCACCGGTTCCGCATTGTCCTTCAACATTCAAGATAATAGCACAGGTACATAAAAATAAGAATGCTAGCAATGAAGCTCTTCGCATTTAAATTATTCTCCTCGAAATTTTTCATAATACTTTGTTACAAAGTCCCATCGATATTCAAGCATACTTAGCGTCTTGATATTTTTTCTTTTTGATATGAGTTAACTGCTTCGTGTACAAATTGTTCAATTGACAAACCAAAAATTTCTTAAAAATCCTAATATGCTGCCAAGCTGCGATATAAGTCCACGAACCAGCATATAAGAGCAGACATCCAGGATTATGGATCGTTCTTGAATCTAAATGGATAATGAATAACTGCTTTGAGTACTCTAATTTCTGAAAAGATTTGAGTAAAAAATAACTTGTTGCATTTAAGAGTAACGGATGCCATCATAAATTGGATTCAAAGAACTTATGATGAATCAAAACATAATGAACCTTTAATTTGAAAAGCTGAAGGCAAATACCATTGGGCATACGATGCTTCTAAAGCGATATAAATACGATCAATTTAAAGCGTCAAATACCTTGAAAGGGAAAGCTAGGTCACGAAGGTTTCATCGAAAATTAAATAATTTATCTTAAGAAATAAAATATAAGTAATAAATATCCTACAAGACAGATTGAATCGAACTTAAAGATCATCAAAAGGAATAAATGGATAAACTTCATCTATCTGGAAAGAGGTGGAGTACGCAAGATACCATATTGATATAGGAGGTTCATGATGAAAGCAATTCTCATTGTATTGGTTGTCTCAATTCTATTTGGCAGCTTTATAGCTGCTTCAGGTCAAAAACCCTTAGATCTTAGTACATTGCAAAATAAGCCGGCTATGGAACCTATAAAATTGCCAAAGCTATCACCTATTTTGCCCACTGTTCAGCCAACTGCTTTAGGCGGAAATGTGAATAAAACAATTGTTGATTTGAGTACACTTGGAAAGAAGGCAATGATGCCTGCTACGCCTGCAATTGTTTTAAAGGCTTCCATTCCCATTACAGTAACTCCTAGCTTCTCCATTAAGAACACAAATATCACTGGCACGACAAATACAGTTTTCACTCCCCCTCAAGCAATATCAGCTAATGCTACTGTCTATACGCCGCCTATAGCTATATTTGGAGGGGCTTGATCGGCTGCTGGATATCATGCAAATCCTTTGCATATCAAGAAAGAAACTGAATAACGAGCGTTATTTATGAAGGTAAAGTTGACTGTAAATGGCAACGTCGTTCCTTTAAATATCTTCACGCAGGAAATTATTGGAAGTGTGACTGTGGCCATGGCTGAATCGTTGCGAGGTATTGAGAGAGAATGGCAGCAGATTTCTATTGAGGTTGAGAGAGTCTGAACTTAATTCTTTTTACCTTTTTTAAAGGCAGAAGAAAGATCTATAAAATAGGTGCCCTCTTTAACGGCCATTATTAGCTCGTCCCTTTCAAAAAGGGTTGGCAAATTAAGTTCGTAAGTACCGGGTGCTGTTATTTTTATGCTTTCAAGCTTTTCCTCCGCTTTTGTAGGTTTCTTAGGAAGGGAGGCAATAGTTATGCCTAATGCATTTGAATTAGTTGAAGGAAGCTGTATAGAATTATGATCAATGTGATGCTCGTTTTCCTCCTTTACAGGCGCCATAGGAGCTTTTCTTGCCGGAATCCTAACTCCCATTGCCTCAGTTATCAGCTGAAATGACTGCAGCTGATTGGTTTCTTTAGCAATTTCGAATGATGTCCCTCTTTTCTGGATGAACATGAATTTTTTCCAACCACAATTTGGACAACCCTTCAAAATATCTTCTCCGGTTCCGAATATATGATTGCAGCGAGTACAGATGTGAGGCATTTTAATCCCCGACGGATACCTTGGTACTTATCTGATATCGATCTTTTTCGATAGTTCTAAGCTGATTGGCAGGTCCAATAACCGTCAATCTGCCCTTGACGCTTTTGCCAAGGATCTTATCAAGAAAGGATCCGCCTTTCTTCGCAGGATAACTCTCGATCTCAATACCAGAGAATTCGTCCAGCCTGATTTCGGTCATTGTCATCTCTATTAGGCGCACCTCTTCCTCTGGAGTTAGCCCATTTTCTAGAACAACGATTCGGCCAGTCTTTACCTTGTCCAATATGAGCCTAATCTTCTCCATAGAGGTCAACCTATCCAATTTCTCTCCTGAGATGAGGTCCATATGCACTTCTCTCATTGCATCACCTGAAGTGTGCGGCTATAGCCTTATAGAGCTCGTCCACGTTTGATCCTTCTAGGGCTGAGATGGATACCATGGGATGTTGAGGGAATGCTGCCTTTATTCGTGCCGGCGAGGCCTCAGGTAGGTCGATCTTATTGGCAACTATCAGAAGCGGCAGTTTCCTGGCCTCCATATTGCCTATTATTACTACATTTACCTGAGTATAGGGATCCTCTGTGGAATCCATAATGAGAAGAACTCCGTCAAGGTCCTCTAGCCATTTAATGGCTTCAATTACACCTTCAGTGGCCTCCCTGGCCCTTTTCTTAGCTTCTGCTTCACTTAAACCAAAAGCCATGAAATCTCTGAAATCTATCTTTGTGGCCATGCCTGGTGTATCCACAATATCCAGCTCGATGCTGGAACCATTGGCTTCAATAATTAGGCCTTCCTTCCGCACGGCTCGCCGCGTCTCATGAGGAATGGCCGAGACAAGGCCCATGGTTCCTCCATCGCTCCAGTCTTCAACAATTCTATTGGCAAGGGTGGTCTTGCCTGCATTTGGCGGGCCATAGAGTCCTATCTTAGCCTTTTTTTTCTTGAATATCTTGTTTATCCAAATGCCAAAGCTCAACTTGAGGCTCCTGATAAAACCCATAAACCACCTCAATAGTTGATAGTGGCATTTCTGTACAAATAAGTTTCCATAAATTTTTTGGTTGCAATTTCAAATCAAAAAATTTATCTCCAAAATATCATTAATACATATTATTTACTGATAATTATTAATATATTTTTATTTATGAAATTTTTCAGGATGGACTAAAGATTTTTTGGGCTGGACAACTGCAATCAAAACCGTCGAATTCACCTGAATATCTCATATCATTCCAAATATCCTTAAGAGATCTTTCTAATATGCTTCCATAGTTCTTTTTCAGATAAGGACAGCCCCTAACTTCTCCATTCACACCTATGTGTAGCCACCTTTTTCCAGCCATGCAGCCTAGCATCTGGCCTTCAAAGTAGGTATTGGCGAAAAGCCTAGGTCCGCCAGGTGTAGAGTTGATGCTTCTGTAGAGCTCAATTATTTTTTCTCGCTCGATCTGAGTGAGTTGCTCATCCGGTGTCTTAGGGATTCCCTCCCAAATGGATAATTCATGAACTCCAAGATCTGATGCAAATTGATAGAGTTCGGGTATATGTTCAACGTCTCCTGATTTTACATGGCAAGCCATGGTCACCATTAGGCCAGCCGCAAGAGCCGTCTTGATAGCCTCAACGGCTTTGGCATGCGCACCTTGGACCCCCCGAATCTTATCGTGTATCTCGGGGTGGGAACTGTAAATTCCAATAATGAGGTTATAAAGTCCGGATTCTCGGAGCTTGACAGCTCTTTCAGGAGTCATCTCCAGTCCTGGAGTGAAAATATTAACTACAGCCTTCTCGGGATCTACATACTTAATAAGATCGAATATGTCCTGACGGAGTAGAGGATCTCCCTCTGTAAATGTGATGATGCATGTTCCAAGATCAATGGCTTGGTTTATGACATTCTGTATCTGTTCTTTATTCAAGTCGCCCTCTCCATCTTTTATCAAACAATGGTCACAAGCAGCTCCACAATCGCGTGTCACTTCGATAGAAACTGTCTGTGGAACTGGTCGGCTAATCGTCATCTTGGCCTCATTAAGTAATAGCCTCTTGAATGGCCCGCTTGGTATTGGAGGCAACCATGTTGTAATCACTACATCCTTCATTCTGATCATGGCAGGTTTTTCTTCCGAAAGCCGTTGATTCATTTTCTTAAGAAGAGGTTGAACCATTATAGAAAGAGCTCCATTGGCCTTTAATTGTTGTCTATCTCTGTCAAAATCCACGGTTATGGCTGCGGTCTTAAGTAGCTCAGTCATTAACATCCCATTTTTTCGAGGTAGTTAAAGAGTTATCGCTAATGAATAGATAATGTTAAATTGGACAACTTTTCTTTAGTCACGGTGGTATATTGTCTGAAGTTGTGCTTGCTTATTCAGGTGGCTTGGATACATCAGTTTGTATTCCTTTATTGAAAGAACGCTATGGATTCGATAAAGTAGTAACTGTACTTGTTGATGTAGGGCAGCCAAGGTCGGATATTGAGCGCGGAAATAAGAGTGCTGAGAAGTTGGCCGACAAGCACTATCTCATTGACGCTCGATATGAATTTGTTTCTAATTATCTCTTTCCGTTAATAAAAGCGAATGGCTCTTATGAGGGATACGTGCTTGGCACTGCTATTGCACGGCCTTTGATCGCAAGCAAGGCAAAAGAGATTGCTCAGAATAATGGCATAAAAGCCCTTGCTCATGGTTGCACAGGTAGAGGAAATGATCAACTCCGCTTTGAAGCAGTATTTCGAACCACCGACTGCCAAGTGATAGCGCCAATACGAGATCTAGATTTGAGCAGAGAATGGGAGATAAATTATGCTCTAGAGCATGATATCGACGTCCTTGTCACAAGAGAGAGACCTTACTCAATAGATGAGAATCTATGGTCAAGGTCCATAGAAGGCGGAAAATTAGAAGATCCCTACTTTATACCTCCTAAGGAAATTTTTGCGTGGACAAAAGAACCTGATCCTTTTAAATCTGAACAGATTATTGAAATTGGCTTTAAAAAGGGTGTTCCGGTTTCCTTAGATGGAATAAAAATGAATGGGTTGGATCTAATATCTAAGCTGAACCACATCGGTGGAGAGCACGGAGTGGGAAGAATGGACCTGATTGAGGATAGAGTTCTGGGTTTAAAGGCGCGTGAAAATTATGAGCACCCCGCCGCAACAATACTTCTTTTGGCACATAGGGATCTAGAGCAACTAGTGTTATCCAGAGCCCAACTGAGATTCAAGACTTTCGTAGATGAGGCTTGGTCGGAGATGGTCTACATGGGCCTTTTGGATGATCCCTTAAATGCTGATCTAAATGCTTTCATTAATCAGAGCCAGGAGCGTGTCAATGGTTATGTCAAGATTGGGCTTTATTGTGGAAATGCGAAAGTTGTAGCTAGGAAATCGCCTAATGCACTCTATGCTCAAGATATGGTTTCCTTCGATTCCCAGACTCTTAGCCAGCGCGATGCAGAAGGATTTGCCAAATATCATGGATTTCAAGCTCGCCTTCTAAAGAGGATGTGCCCCGAAGGATAGAGTTTATGAAACATTGGAGTTAACACATTGACATGTTCAGGCTGGTTATATCTGAGGATGCTAACGGAAAAGATTTGGCTCCGCTAGCACTTACCATACATCAAGTAATAAAGCTGCCGATTACCATTCGCAGTCTTAGGATGCCTGGAATCCGTGTTGAGAACGGCAAAATTGTTGATATCAGTTATAGCGGTCCAGTTCTTGAGGAGGTTCTTAGGACCGGTAAGCCTATCAGGACCATTCCCAGCAGTGGCGCCTATAGAGGCGTTCCTGTTTCTGTAGCTCCCATCATTATTCAAGAAAAAACAATTGCCGCACTTGGTGTAGTAGATTTAGTTGGAACCATCGATATGCCCGACGTCTTCAGCGCCTATGTTGATGTATTAAGGCAGGTTTCAGAGAATCGATGATAATCCGCAAGGCAGAATTGAATGATCTTTCGGATATAATCGAAATAGAAGAATTATGCTTTCCGGAAGAGACAGCCTTCCCAGCTGGAATGTTAGCTTATTTGATCTGTTATGCTGAAACGATGGTTGCCTGTCATCCCGATATAGAAGGATTTATTAGCGGTTTTTGTGGTGGTAATATCGGATCAATTCACACATTGGATGTTAATCCTAAACATAGAAGAAAAGGTATAGGGAGTCTTCTGATCAAAGCTCTAGAGGATAGACTGTTCTTTCAAGGAGCGAAATTGATACTTTTGGAGGTTGCAATGAATAATGATGCCGCATTAGGCTTATACCTTAAAGCGGGCTACAGCGAGAGTGAATTGCTCAAGAACTATTATGGTTCTGAGAAGCATGCAGTTCGAATGCTGAAGAGCCCTTCAAAAAGCCCCTTCATATTTATTCGAAATAAGCCGCTACTTTCAAGCTCTTTTCTTGAATTCTAAATTGATGCATTCTCTGGGGAGCACCGGATGATATTGAAATTAAGAACAATTGATTCACCGGAAGGTTTATATTTATTCCAAAGTTACTAACTTTAATTTATTGATTTATATGGACCCAGTCGAGCTTTTGGATATTCTCGGAAACGAGAACCGCAGACGAATCCTGCAACTCTTGTCATTTCGACCTTTCTACTTTAATGAAATAGCGAAGCGGCTAGATGTTGGACCCAAAGCAGTCATCGATCATTTAGAAATGCTCAAAAGATCAGGACTGATTGAGTGTTATCCAGACACAAAGCGTCGGAAATACTTCCGCATAGCTCGAAAAATAGTCTTGGAGGTGGCAGTGTCACCCCATACCTATGGAATTAGGACTTTTAGATCTGAAATTGCATCTTCAAGCGGTGTTTATTACTATAGAGAAATGGGAGAAACTATCCCTGATATGGCACAGCTCAAAAAAGAGCTTTATATCCTTGAGGAGCGGCGTCGTGACCTGAGAAAGCTAATGGATGAGGTAGAATCCAAAGAGATGGATTTAAAAATGATAGCTGCAGGGGCCATCCATGGAAATACACAGAACCAGTTGGAAGCTGAAATTATGGTTGCGCTGCTATCTGGAAACTCGTTAGTTAGTGATTTGGCAATGAAGTTGGAAGTACCTGAATTGATTGTTGAGGACCTGCTAAAACGGCTGGAAGAACGAGGAGCTGTGCAATGCAGGGGCGAAATATGGGGCATATGACCGATGCTGAATTATCGGAAACAGGTGAAACGGGTCCGAAAAATTCGACTGATTCCGTATCTCTTAGAGTAGCTGAAGCATATCATAATGATGCAGGTAAAGGTGTAGCCAGAATTGGGACATCAATCCTTAGTCGACTTGGTCTAGAGAATGGTGGTGTGGTTGAAGTCCAGGGAAGAGATAGGATTTACGCTATCGCCTGGCCAGGAAATCCAGAAGATCCCCAGGAAATAATTAGAGTAGACGGTAACACCAGAGCCAATATGGGAGCTGGCATAGATATCCGCGTTTTGGTGCGAAAAGCAGAAGCAAGGCCTGCTAGGAAAGTAGTTGTAGCGCCAACTCGCCAGATAAGATTGATTGGAGGATCCAATTATCTTCTTCGCATGCTTGAAGGTCGCGCTGTGGTTAAAGGAGAAATGCTGCGGGTGGAGATGATTAATAATTCTTTGAGCATGGCGGTGGTTAGTACAGTTCCTATTGGACCTGTCTTAATAATGCCTGATACTATAATTAGCATAACAAGAGAGACACTAGAAGAGCTATCGCTCCGTGCGCGGGATTTATCGTATGAAGATATTGGCGGCCTGGCAAAAGAGATCAGACAGATCCGAGAAATGATTGAGGTTCCCTTAAGACATCCGGAGCTCTTTGCTCGACTGGGTATCAGTCCTCCTAGAGGATTGCTTTTGCACGGTCCACCAGGAACCGGCAAGACCTTAATTGCAAGGGCTGTGGCCAGCGAAACCGAAGCCAACTTTATTTCGATATCCGGGCCAGAAATAGTCTCAAAATTCTATGGCGAGAGCGAACAGAGATTGCGTCAGATCTTCGAAGAGGCTCAGAAGGCGGCACCTTCAATTATCTTCATGGATGAGATCGACTCTATTGCGCCCAAGAGGGAGGATGTTTCAGGTGATCTGGAGAGGCGGGTTGTAGCTCAATTACTCGCTTTAATGGATGGCCTATCATCAAGGGGGGAGGTAATTGTAATTGCGGCAACGAACAGGCCTAATGCCCTTGATCTAGCAATTAGGCGTGGTGGTCGTTTTGATAAGGAGATTGAAGTAGGTATCCCAGATAAAAATGGTCGTTTGGAAATATTGTATGTACATACAAGGGGAATGCCACTGGACGAGTCTATTGATTTGAAGGATATCGCTGAATCGACCCATGGTTTCGTAGGTGCCGACTTGTATGCACTCTGCAAAGAAGCAGCAATGAGCACTTTAGAAAGAATATTGCCGAATATGAATGTCGAGGAGGATATTCCATTGGCAATTTTGGAAAACCTGCAAGTAACAAAGGAAGACTTCTACGAAGCGATGAAGAAGGTCGAACCATCGGCCATGAGAGAGGTGTTCGTGGAAGTCAGTGAAGTCCACTGGAAAGATATAGGTGGGCTTGAGGAAGTCAAACAGGCACTTATAGAATCAGTGGAATGGCCTCTGAAATACTCCGAAGCTTTTGAAACTGTTGGGATAAGGCCGCCGAAGGGTATCCTGCTTTATGGTTTGCCGGGCACTGGCAAGACCATGCTTGCAAAAGCGTTGGCCACTGAGAGCAGTTTGAATTTCATTAATATTAAAGGGCCGGAACTGCTAAGCAAATGGGTAGGGGAGTCAGAGCGAGCTATTAGGGAGATTTTTCGCAAGGCAAGGCAAGCCTCACCAACTTTAGTCTTCTTTGATGAAATTGATGCCATTGCACCTGCCAGGTCGAGCGGCTCGGATTCTCATGTAACAGAGCGCATTGTAAGCCAATTCTTGACCGAGCTAGATGGCTTAGAGGAACTGAAGGAGGTAGTAATAATAGCAGCTACAAATAGGCCTGACCTATTAGACCACTCCATACTTAGGCCTGGAAGGTTTGATAGGTTGATTTATATTCCAATGCCTGAGAGAGACTCCCGAAAAGATATAATTGGAATATACTTTTCCAGGATGCAAATAACTAAAGATATCTCGATTGATTGGCTAGTGGATTTTACAGATGATTTTTGTGGTGCCGATCTGGAGATGCTATGTCGAGAAGCGGGCATGTTGGCCTTACGTGAGCATATTAAACCTGGCATGGCTAAAGAAGAACTAATATTAGATAAGATTGTAGTAACTAGAGAGCATTTCGAAATAGCTCTCAACTATATCAAGCCTCGTATATCTAAGGAGACGCTAGCGGAGTATACCCGGATAATGCGGGACTTCGAGGTGTGCTAATACATTGATCAAGAATCCATTTGAATCAAAGCATCAGATATTTAGGACAGATTGCAGAGATGAAAATTAAATGGCCGATAATTTGACTTCTGACGAATCGAATGAACTACTAGGTAACATAGATTTTGTGGATACTAGCAGTATAAATGTTCCTGAAAATCTCATCGACCATGTCATTGGCCAGGAAGAGGCAGTGGAGGTCATTAAAAAGGCGGCCCATCAGAGACGACATGTTATGCTCATAGGATCGCCTGGAACAGGAAAATCTATGTTGGGCAGAGCTATGGCAGAACTGTTGCCTGTAGCGGAGCTCCAAGACGTTTTGATGTATCCCAATCCAGATGATAATAATAACCCTCGCGTTCGCGTTGTGCCGACGGGTCGTGGCAAACAGATTGTAGATGCTCAAAAGATGGAAGCTCGCAAGAGAATTCAGACTCGCAATATGTTTTTCATGCTCATTGTGATGGCCCTGGTTGTCTATTCTTATTATACAGGCCAGCTTTTATTTGGCATTATAGCTGCCGCGCTGATCTTCTTATCTTTGCGATATTTAATGCCCAAAGAAGATGCCATGGTTCCAAAGCTATTAGTGGATAATAGCGGCAAAAAGAAGGCACCTTATGTCGATGGGACCGGTGCACACGCTGGAGCGCTATTAGGGGATGTGAGACATGATCCGTTCCAGTCCGGGGGATTAGAAACGCCTAGCCATGATCGAGTTGAGGCAGGGGCGATACACAGAGCCAATAAAGGCGTATTATTTATTGACGAAGTCAATACTTTGCGTCTAGAGTCTCAACAGCATCTTCTGACAGCTCTGCAGGAAGGCGAGTATTCTATAACTGGCCAGAGTGAGCGCTCGTCAGGAGCTCTTGTGCGAACTGAACCAGTTCCATGTAGTTTCGTAATGATACTTGCTGGCAACCTAGATGCCATTCAAGGAATGCATCCTGCCCTGAGATCTCGTATAAAAGGCTACGGCTACGAGGTCTATATGAAGGATACAATGGATGATAATGTTGAGACTAGGAATAGACTCATCAAGTTCGTTGCCCAAGAGGTGACAAGGGATGGTAAAATACCTCATTTTACTCGCGATGCAGTGGCAGAGGTAGTTCGCGAGGCCAAGAGAAGGGCGGGAAGAAAGGGGCACCTTACTCTAATGCTCCGAGATTTAGGAGGCCTAATACGAGTTGCAGGAGACATCGCCCGTTCAGAGGGATTAACTACGACCGAAGCCAAACATGTATTCCAGGCCAAGAGAATGGCCCGATCAGTTGAACAACAGGTAGCTGATAGGTACCTTGAGAGGCGAAAAGATTACAGCATGTTCCGTTCTTCTGGAGATGAAATCGGTCGGGTTAATGGGCTTGCCGTTATGGGAGACTCAGGAATCGTTTTACCTATTTTGGCCGAAGTAACTCCAGCCCAGTCTAAGGAGGAGGGCAAGGTAATTGCAACGGGTCGATTGCAAGAGATTGCAAAAGAAGCAGTAACAAATGTATCTGCTTTGATTAAGAAGTTTCAAGGCGAGGATATCACAAATAAGGATGTGCATATTCAATTCATAGGTACTTATGAGGGCGTTGAAGGCGATAGTGCCTCAATATCTATAGCTACAGCAGTTATCTCAGCTCTAGAAGGCGTGCCCGTCAAGCAGAGTGTCGCAATGACTGGTTCGTTATCGGTTCGAGGCGACGTGCTACCCGTGGGCGGAGTTACGCAAAAAATTGAAGCCGCTGCTCAGGCCGGAATTAGGACAGTTCTCATACCTAAATCCAATCTGGGGGATGTATTAATAGACGCTGCATTGAAAGAAAAAATTGATGTTATACCAGTTTCAACCATAGGAGAGGTCTTCGAGTATGCCATGGGAGGTCAGAAAACTAAGTTGATCGAGAAACTCAAAAGATTTGCTTCAGATAAGAAGATAGGATTTAATCTCCCAGATTCCATATCTCCTCCAGCTCCCGTAGGAGCTCCTAATGTCTGATTTTCACGATGTGCGCATCTTGAAGGGCAATCGGACAAGAATTATTTTGGACAATGGCAAGCTAGAGGAGATTACTCAGGCTCCATTTCAGGGCGCAGCGATACGTGCCCTTGTAGGAGGCGCATGGGGTTTTGTAACCACCGATGACATCTACGGTCTAGATGATAAAGTAGAATTAGCTCGAAGGATTGCTCAGAAGATTAATCGGCCTAAAGATTTCGACTTGGTAGACGCCAAGGCAGGCCATAGCATCAAGATTCCAGTTAAAAAAGATCCTAGGTCTCTCTCTCTCGAAGAAAAGGTCAAGCTAATAAGGGAGATCGAGGATGCGGCTAAGATAAGAGGAGTATCAAGCACGCAGGCGATCTATTCAGAGATCGAGATTTCAATTAGTTATACTAGCTCTGAGGGTCTAGATTTGGAATCAGAGATGACAAGGATGGGCGTTGTAATCAACGCCGTGGCTCAGAGAAACGGTCTTTTTCAGTGGAGCGGTGAAGGTCGTGCCGGCGTGGGTGGCTTGGAGATATTTGACCAAGAGAATCCTATTGAGCTTGCAGAGCTAGTTGGAAGGACAGCTGTTTCACTTTTAGATGCAGATGTGGCAAAAGGAGGATCCTTCCCTGTTGTATTGGATCAAGAGCTGGCTGGAGTATTTATCCATGAGGCGGTGGGTCATGCTACCGAAGCGGATATAGTCCTCGAAGGCGGATCATGCCTTGAAGGCAAATTAGGAAATAGGGTAGGCTCAGAGCTGTTAACAGTTAAAGATAGTCCCAATCTTATGTTAAATGGCTATTATCCATTTGATGATGAGGGAAGCCTTTCGGGTGAAACGGTATTATTAAAGAACGGTGTACTGAACTCTTATTTGCACAGCAGGGAAACCGCAGGACGCATGGGTGGAACTCCTAAGAATGCAAGATCCGAAGGTACCGACAGGCCAATAGTCAGAATGAGTAATACATATATTGCAAATGGTGACTGGAAGCTAGATGAAATCCTAGAAGAGCTAGGTAATGGCATCTATCTTGTCGGTAGTCGCGGTGGCCAAGTGAATACAGCCGAAGGCGTTTTCCAATTCAACGCCAAGCGAGGCTACATTATAGAAAATGGTGAAAAGACTGGACTTGTTAGGGATGTTTCATTGTCTGGTAGCATACTCGAGATATTAATGGATATCAAGGCGGTGGGGAACGATCTTAAATTTAATTCCGGGCGGTGTGGCAAGGGAGGGCAACTGGTTCCAGTCAGTGACGGTTCTCCACACATATTAATCGCAAAAGCTATGGTTGGCGGTGCAGCATAGATCCATTTATAATTATTGTCAAATCTAGAAAACTAACATCGTTATTAGATTTAATTCTAATTTCTATCTCATTATAAGTTGGTATAAAAAATAATTGATTCCAAGATATCATCATAATTATGTGCAAACAAATTATATTAATATGAAGGAATACTTAATTATATCTATTTAGTTGGATTATATTGAATTTCGAAAATTGAATCTCTTATATCGATGGTTCCATGTGTTTGGCGGAAAGTCGTACGCTAACCTCCATCCACAAAACTTCTTCTTCTCCATTTTCACCCTTATAGAACATAGAAATGTCTGAACCACATTTAGTTTCTTTAATGCTGCCTCGATCGCTATAATGTCTCTTGGTATCTATCAAAATGGTTTCGAAGTTTATATCGTTGAGATCTTTGCTCTTCACAAGCCGTTCACATGTATCGCTTTTTAGATGGATGCAACCAACCTTGATATTGTCCAGATGCCGATATATCTCTTCAGCAAGTTGGTATCCTTTCAATGCGGGAACAATAAATGTGAAATCTCTGAAGTTGGGCAAGAGTATTTTGGAAATTTCATCAAAAAAATGGATATTTAAGTGAGGACTCCAATTAACCAGCCCTTATTTTAATATCGAAAATATTATATACTATTAATACTATTTATAGTTATGGATTCTTTTTCTACATGGGTGCTTCGAGGACTCAATTCGAAACAAAGAAAATCTCGGCTGCTGCAAATATCAGATTTG
>JALHSR010000256.1 GCA_022865315.1 Methanotrichaceae archaeon
AGCTTGATTTTGATACCGTTATCTGTTTCTACTCTTAATCTCTCATCCAGTTCCCCAGCCCTCTCAACTCTGATGATTTCCCCCTTCATATGGATATATTTAGCAATACATTATTTTATGTATTTCGGTATACTATAATATGGGATCTAAATTGAGAATTTGCCGGATTGACTATGGTGTGATCGTTGCCAAAGCCTTAAAAAGGATTTAAGCAGCGGACGTGGAGCTGAGCCCAGGTATCAAGAGCTTCCAAACTATGGTTTATATGTATCTTGAAGAGTTATAAAAGCAATCAAATGTCTCAGAAGATGGCCATAACCGGAGGAGCAGGATTCATAGGATCCAACCTTGCCGAAGCCCTCGCCAAAGAGAATGAAGTAATAATAATAGATGATCTTTCTTCAGGTAAACTGGAGAATTTGGCTGGCATTGAAGCTAAGTTCGTCAGGGGAAGTATTACTGATAAAGAACTACTTCGAAATGAATTCCTGGATGTAGACTGCATTTTTCACCTCGCTGCGGTACCCTCTGTCCAGAAGAGCATCGAAGATCCAATAAGGATTAATCAGATAAATCTGGATGGTACTCTCAATGTTCTCATAGCTGCCAGGGATGCAGAAGTGAAACATATGGTTTTTGCTTCATCAGCCGCTGTATACGGAGATTCTTCCGAGGTGCCCAAAAAAGAGTATATGGTTCCCCAACCCAAATCACCTTATGCTGTAACTAAAGTGGCAGGAGAGCATTATTGTAAAGTCTTTTCCGAGATTTATGGTCTACAGACTGTTGTTCTAAGATTATTCAATGTCTTTGGTCCCAAGCAGGACCCTAACTCAGAATATTCCGG
Organism: Methanotrichaceae archaeon; assembly: GCA_022865315.1. Lineage (GTDB taxonomy): Archaea > Halobacteriota > Methanosarcinia > Methanotrichales > Methanotrichaceae > JALHSR01. The sequence continues at coordinate 848 of JALHSR010000256.1, forward strand.
CGTCATTTCAAGATTTATTTCCTCAATTTTGACCAGTTTGGATCCTGTAGTGTTTGGAGACGGCGAGCAAACCAGAGATTTTGTTTTCGTGAATGACGCAGTTAGAGCATTCATTTTGGCTAGTAGAAGCAAGTCGAGCAAAACCTATAACGTGGCACGTGGTCAGGGCGCTAGTCTTAATCAGCTTATACAAATTATTGGAAAAATTGTTGGTAGTGAAATTCGACCTAGATTTTTGGATGCAAGATCAGGAGATATCAAACATTCGTTAGCTGACATTTCAGAGGCAGAGTCGATCGGATATTATCCACGATTTCCTTTGGAAGAAGGACTCAAGAGGACTGTAGATTGGATGTCCAAATATATTTTATTAAATAAATAAAAATATAAACTGGTTCATTAACGATACTTATTAATCCATCGAATCAACGCCGACGCGGATTAATATGCCAATATATTTAAGAGCTCGACTTACGAAAAATCCTGCGTACTTATGGCTCTTGGCTTTCTAGAAAGAGGCATAAATTTTTAGCAAGATTGACTTGGAGATAATAGCTTACCACCTCATCTAGTCTGTGATGGGATCTTTTGAAAAAAGCTTTCAAGTTGTATGCCGCATCTAAATTTTTCATTGGTTACGGATCTAGTTCCAATGCCGGCTTACCGAAATCCAGTTATTTCCAGGCGAGATAGACACTAGATCTCTATGTCCCTTCTTAGGGAGCCAAAGTAATCAAACCTGGCCCTATCTCCGCCTGGCAAACTGTTCCACTGGCCAACCTATGCGAGATACCATCAAGGAATTTATTGTCCCATCTCGTCAACTTGCAGTGGCATCACATATTGTGCTAGGCTTTCGAGTTCCCCAGCCAAAAAAGAGCTGAATGATGGCGTGCTATGCCCATTACGGCGTGCATCTTATGGCATTTTCAATTCAAGCTCAGCTGGTTACTCTATCGATTCTTAACCTACCTAGCGCGAGTTGGCATATTTCGCCAAATGCATCGCAACGTCGGAAACATGTCCAATCTCATCCATCAGATCGATAGGTATATTGACTCACGCCACTCTGCACATCATGTGACAATCTCTCCTTAATTCTTGAAGCCATTAAAGGTAACGGTCCAAACTCTGAACCGTTTTCAAAATTAGGATAAGAACATCAATGGCCTATGATTTTGGTTACATGAAAGATTCTCAACAAATATGTTTCAAGAAGGATCGTTATATTTTGATGAGCTATCTATCGTGATCAAGGACAACACTACAATTCATGTATTTTTGAAAAAGTTCTGCTCGTTGAATTCCAAGATCTTTCTGTTCCAGGTTACTGATTGTCGATTATGCCTCCCTACGTAAGCACACGCTAATAAGGTGCAACCTTCTCTTCCCCTGCACTCTTTATCCTTCCGCTGCATTGAGGATTTAAATACAATATTCCTGTAGTTTTATTTCCCTACAGACTTTTCACGAACTGGC
>JALHSR010000257.1 GCA_022865315.1 Methanotrichaceae archaeon
ACTGTTGTCGACTCGCAATCTCATCACATTCACTCCTCGCATTCTAGAGGGTTATATTAAAAGCTTCCCTGGCATCAAATATGGACTTCGAATTACACCCGACAGTATTACCCAAGGAACGGTCGTTTAACGTTCTAGTGGTTCCCAGAGACCTTTTCATCGAGATGCTCAACCGGTACCCTCAATCTACAGCGATTCAAGGTTCTCTATGTCACAGGCAACTTTTCGGGCATACTTAGTCGGCTTCATCGGCGGTTTACAGAACTGGAAATCAGACGTGGCTTCACCACCTTTCAGCTTATGATTATCTTGGAAGAGGCTTGCCATTCACTCATCATCATCGAACATGATCCGTCTGTGGAAAGATCTGGCTTCTGAACAAACACATGTTTCGAGATGAACCATTAGGAGATGGAACCGCAAGAATCTGCTCCACATGTTAATGCACTACAAGAAAAAGGCGGGCATAGAGAAGCGAGGAGGTTTGCATGTGTTCGGCCGCCATACGCCTGCGACTATCATGATCTCCAAGGGCTGCGATATCCGCATAGTCCAAACCTTGCTGAGGCACGACGATATCAGGACGACATTGCGATATGCCCATGTGTCGGATAAGACTAGGCAAGAGTGGTACAACAGAACGCTTACTCTGGACATTTAGAAGCTGCAACAGGCTCAACCGCAACCTTAACTTACAGCATTTCAAGGTGCTTCTTGTCACTCAACCGGAAAATGAATCCCCGAAATCACCAAAAGCACGTATAATATATATACGCGTTTTTGGCGAAAATACGACGTGGATTTTATATCATGAGTCTTTCGCAGGCTCGGTCAATTCGAGCGGAATCTAGAATTAAATGAATCTTAATGAGCTACCCCTTCATCGCTAAGGATTGTCTACCCTTATTGCGTCTCACGTCATGGGCGGATAGATGTCATCCGGCGTATTACCCCAGATCTGGTTAAAGCCCAATAGAACTGGAGCATGGCCTTCTGTGTAGAAGATGCCGCCTCCGTGACCTCCTGCTGTATTATAAAGGATGTTGCTGCTTTCCACTGTCATTTCGCCAACATTCCAAATGCCACCACCATCCTTCAAAGCTGCATTATTCGATATATCGCAGTTATTGACGATTAAGATACCAGAATTGTTGATACCTCCACCATATTCGGCTACATTATCGTAGATATTGCTATCATTTATCTGAATATATCCACCAATCAATGAATCTAATCTACCCCACGTTATAATGTTCGAGACTCCGCTGCCTTTGTTATGATGGATAGTTGTATTCTTCACAATCATGCTGCCTCTATTGATGATTCCGTCGCCAATGTTATCGTGGAGATCGCTGTCCAGCACCGAAGCTCTACCACCCAATAACATATTTGGACCTTGTATAATACCTGCACCATTGTTATTGTAAATAGAGCAATTTTTCACGATCAGCACCCTGCCACCGGAAATTCCATTCCCGTCGTTATGATGGATATTGCTGTCCTCCAAAATTAAACTATCAAAACCTCCACACGTTATGCCACCCACTTTGTTTTCATAAATTTCGCTTTCCAAAACAGTTGCACTGGCTTCGGCCCACTCACCTGCATTTCTTATTCCATAATATGCATTATTATGGATTTTACTGTTCTGCACGGTCAATCCTGCTTTGCTATTACCCCCATTTGAAATTCCTATGCCATAGTTATCATGAATATCGCTGTTCTGCAATGTTGCCTCAGCATGGCCACCTGATTCAGCATAATTATTTATTCCATCTGTGTTGCTGAATATGGTGCTATCTTGCACATTCAAAGTGGCATTAGCACTTTTCTGCGCCCGTGAGTTGCCAGCATTAGAACTGATTCCACAGCCAACGTTATCGTGGATATCGCTATCCAGTACATTCAATATGGCCGTGGGATTCTTTACAGTCCATTGGGAGGCTGCTAAAGAATAAATTCCACCCCCTCCTTCTGCGGTGTTATTATTTATATCGCTATTTTCGATAGTCATAACCGCGGTTCCATCTTGGGCGAAGTTTAAAATCCCACCGCCTAACGCATATTTATACCCATTAGGCGACGGACGATCGTATTTCCACTCTGCTTTATTATCATAGACATCACATCCATTCACAATCGCAATAGCAGTGCCATTGTCGGCCCGATTGTAGATTCCGCCACCCCATTGAGCATTATTATTATGGATCTTGCTGTTCTTGACAGTTAAAGTCGCAATATCAACTTCCCAAAATGCCCAACTCAGAATTCCACCGCCTCGTGATGCTGTGTTATCATAGATGTTGCAGTTATCTACAGTAAGGTTGCCAAAACTCAATATACCTCCGCCATAGCCCGGTACGAATGGATCGTTGTCAGCATTGCCATTCCGAATAGTCATGTCTGCCAATGTCACATCGATATTCGGCCCCCCAATGTAGAAGACCCGGCCATTGCCAATACCATCACCGTCGGTATCACCATCAACTATTGTCTTGTCTATCCCTGCTCCGATTAGACTCAAAGACTTGCCAATATGCACATTCTCCCGATAGATCCTTTCTAGCAAATTGATGATATCGCCTGGATTGGCATTATCCACTGCACTCTGAATGGTGCCATCGGCGACAAGGAAATTGGTTACATCATTCTCTTGATAGCCTATGATCGAGTCGGATGTGACTGTTCCCTCAACGCCACCCAGTTCTGCCAGATCGCCGTATACTGGCATGACCTGCACCATCAAAAAGAAAACAACAAGCTGCACTAACCAAAACCTTATAGAGCTAATCGGAGACCCTCCTGCAACTATCTAACAATGGAGTATCTTAATATAAATTCATTATGAAATAAGGTCAAAAATAGGGGGTGAGGAAGATCGCACTTTTTGCCCAGGATCATGTAGGGTCTCGTGCAATCTTCTGATTCTACACACAAACTATTGCATTTGCACTTATAAAGGAACTAACCAGGCAAAGCGAAAGTATTCAAAAAGTAAAATAAATGTTATCATCCGGCTTGGCCACCCTCGCTTGTTAAGCTTCGAGTTCCGTTTGGTCGTCCTTATAACATTAATTGAATATCGAAAGAGTTAAGTACTATTACTAATACTCTGTTATTATTAATATTAGGTAGGAAGAAAGGCTACCTCAAAACGGCTCAGAGCACTACACCTCCCATTTGCCCTCTTTTCTGAGCCGTTTCCTCCTCTTACTCAAGACGTGCTTCGAGGGCATCCCTGTGATCATGTTCTTCACTTAAGTGAAACCTTGCCACATATTGCCACAATTACACAGATCCCAGAGCTATAATGGATGCGAGATGGCATCCTGCCGTCCATGGGGATTGTTTGATTCTACATATGAACTGCTTTTAATCCCAAACAACTTTTGTGCTTAAAATCGATTTTAAAATTTAATTCGCAATTGGAGATAAAATCATCAACCTCGCCTCCAAGTCATCTAGAAAGCATCTCTTTTTCTCGTGAATCAGTACACATTGGAAGCGTTCTCATGATCTGATCTAGTGACATCAGATCGGATAAAGCTAGGCAATTAAAAATTATGAATAGCTTAATTATTTGCTTACCCATATTTGGCATCACAGAAAATTCGGGTGAAATTATGGCGGGCGAAGTTCAACAGG
>JALHSR010000258.1 GCA_022865315.1 Methanotrichaceae archaeon
AGCTATCGAAGAAAGATCAAAAAGATGTCAGATTCAGGAGAAGGGACGTAATTAGAGCGAAAAAGTGTTAATCTTAGGTGCAACACTCTTCACTTTCGGAACTAGGCTGGTAAATAGGAATCCTCGCTTGATTTGATTATTTTAAATTGAATCTTGACTTTCGGTCTTTGATCCAAGAATTGAAAACTACAATTTGGCTTACCGAACGAAATCCCTGGTTCTCTTGTCGGTTGAGATTCGGCCGATTTGAAAAATAGCGGAAAATTGAAGTATACAAAAATTAACTCGAAATCAAAAGGATAGAACATGGATTTTTTGAATCATCTCATCTTGGGTTATATTATAGCTTCCATAGCTAGCGGCTCATTATCTGGTGATTATGTTGTGCTTGGAACTTTGATTGCTATTCTGCCAGATTTTGATATTATCTTGATACCTTTAGGCAAAAGGTTGCCAATTTTCGGTCATCGCGGAATAACGCATACTTTAGTCTTCGTAATATTCTCATCAACATTAATATATTTATTGTATTCTCTTATCTCAGGTTATTGGGATATCAAGATGTTATTTATATTATTGATGTGCGGATTATCTCACATTCTGGGGGACTTCCTCACTTCCTCGGGCATTCCGCTACTTTATCCATGGATTAAGAGATATTCTAAGCTTAATCTGGATATATCTATCAATCCGATTGTCTTTCTCACAGTCCTTACTTTTCTGTTCTTCCTTAATTTCATAAACCTGGAAAGCATCCCCTCTTCAACTATACAGAGACTTGTCTACGCTCTGGCTGTCGTCTATTTTCTCTATTTCTCATTGCGTGCAACTCTGAAATATTACTATTCCCAAAAGCCACAGAATAAAAGCTTCGTTGCCATTCCGACCTGGAATCCTTTTAGCTGGCGGTTTGCCAGTCGATTTGAGACTCCAGAAGAGATTCAAGTGATGTTAAAGAGAGATGAGGGTGTCAGAGTTTATTGTATTCCTAACTCTGAAAGGCAAATTGCGACAATTAATGATTGCCTGGATCTGGTCTCTACTTATTGGCATCCTAAAGTGCAAGACTATTTGCATCTTTTCGAGTTTCCTTATTATGAATTGGATTGCCGTGGCGAGAAAAAAGAGATCTACTGGCGTGCAGCTGAGGTGGGAGATTTAGTAAGCATTAAAGTTGTCTGGCAGGACGACAGAATAATTCTCCGAACGCAGGGTGAAATAACTCTACCTTTTTCAGGAGGGCGGCATTTGCATTTTTATCTTCCTGGTTAATAAAATCTAAATGACATGCTTGAAATGCCAATTAGGTTCTATATTTATATCTTGCTAAAAAAATCTGATATATCTTTTCGACCCAACTGATAATCTGATTTCATAGCTGTTTCCAATGCCCTAAGGTAAAACTTTTGGGTGTATTCCTTTGCCATTCTGCGTGCACTGAACCTTGGGCCGGTCACTTTTATTGCCTCTTTCATCATCTGAACCCAGCCATGAGGTATGCCTTCGTTGTCAACATCATAGTAGGCCGGTATCACTTTCTCTTCTAGAATGTCATAGATAATCTTAGCGTCTTTGGCATCGATATTGGATCCTGCTTGCCCCTCAAAGGCCCAACCGTTCTTTCCATTATAGCCCTCTATCCACCAGCCGTCTAGCACGCTCAACTGCGGAACACCATTCAGAGTGGCCTTCATACCGCTAGTTCCAGAGGCTTCCATCGGCGGAATGGGATTATTGACCCAAACGTCTACTCCATGCACCAGATATTGGGCTAAAAGCTCATCATAGTCCTCCACAAAGGCTATGCGTCCACCGAATGTTGGATCTTTGGCTGCACTAAAAACTCGCTGCAATAATAGCTTGCTATTTTGATCATCTTGATGTGCTTTGCCTGCAAATATGATCTGAACCGGTCGCCAAATATCATTGACAATGCGCTTTAACCGTTCTATATCTTGCAGTAGTAATGCAGGTCTTTTATAGGAAGCAAACCTGCGAGCAAATCCCAATGTAAGAACTGGCGGGTCCAGCAGCACTCCAGATGCCATAATAAGGCTTGAATCTGATCTACTTGGATCCAACCATTTTTGTCTGGCTCTTTCTCTAATCCTAGTTATAAGCAAGTTTTTCATTGACATATGATGTTTCCATAATACTTCGTTTGGAATTTCGTCGATCATTTCCCATATTCGTTCGCGGTCGTGTTCTTCCAGCCAGATGCGGCCAAGATACCGATTGAAAATGATATCCCCAAGTCGGCGATCGATCCAAGATGGGACATGGATGCCATTTGTTACATAATCTATGGGCACCTGATCGGCAGGAAGATCAGGCCATATTGACTGCCACATCCTCCGCGTTATATCTTGATGTTTCTTGCTTACCGAATTGCGATATGCTGAGCATCTTAAGGCGAAAGCCGTCATATTAAATCCACCGGGATCAGCGGGATTAAATCCCAGTTTGCGGAAATCGTTTTTATCGAGTTCAAGTGACGGAAGGTAAGATAAAAAATATTTTTCAATAAGGTGAATTGGAAATACGTCATGCCCTGCCGGAACGGGCGTATGAGTAGTAAATATGGTGGTTGCTTGAACCTCTTCAAAAGCATCTCGAAAGCTTTTTCCAGCCTCAACTTTCTCTCTAATACGTTCTAATACGGCGAAAGCTGGATGACCTTCATTCAAGTGCATAATAGAATAATCAATATTTAGTGCCTTGAGGACTCTTATGCCTCCAATTCCTAATACGATCTCCTGTCTAAGCCTCTTCTCTGGATCGCCAGCGTAGAGTCGCTCTGATATGCATCTATTTTCGGGTTCATTGGCCTCAGTTGAGGAATCTATGAGATACAGGTCTGTTTTCCCTACCTGCACTTTCCAGACCTCAAGATAGACAGGTGGATCGATGACTGGGATCTTGAGGGATAAAGGGTCCCCTTTTTTATCGAGAACTCGGCGGATCGGGGCGGATTCCCTATCCAAGATCTCACATGCTCCAGCTTGCCAGCCATCTGGCGTGATCATCTGACGGATATAACCTTGTGGGTACATGAAACCCACACCGATTAAAGGAATTCCCAGGTCACTGCATTCTTTTAGGTAGTCTCCGGCTAGAAATCCAAGACCCCCTGCATAAAAGGGCAAAGCATGATGGAGTCCGTATTCAGCTGAAAAGTAAGCGATTCTATATCTCCTGGGATCTGCCACGTTGGCACAAAACCAACCAGCGGATAGATCCATATAACTCTCGAATCGCTCCATCACCGAGTCGTAGTGACGCAGGAAATGAGGATCGTTGGAGGCAGATTCTAAAGTTGTCTTATCTAGGCTATTTAGCATTTTGACCGGATTATGGCCACTCAAGAACCACCCTCTTCGACTAAGAAGCTTGAAAAGGCCTCTACCTTCTGGATGCCAACTCCACCAAAGGTTGTATGCAAGCTCTCGGAGACCGGATATCCTATCCGGTAAGTGAGGTAATTTGTCAATTATGCCTTTCATTTATTTTTTATCTCCTCATTCAGAAAAGATGAGTTTTTCTAAAGAGATATGGTTTTCGATTTATAAAATATTATCTCTTGTATGAAAATAAAAAAAGGTAATAGGGGCTGATGAAACTAGCATTCGACCCATTTTTTCCAACTTGTGCTAAGTTTTGGCATGCTTACTTCTTTCAACATTCGACAGTTTTTACAATCATGATTCTGGTGTTGACAATATTGCCACCTAGTACGGAGCGGGAATGGATGTTTTTCATTTCTTGATTGGTGATTTTTGAGCAGCCTTTATAATAATATTAGATCCGAAATGTATTTGTTTATTTATTCGTGTTTGATTCGTGATAAATCCGAGGATCTCAAAACAACAGGTCTAATTTTATGAAATTTTGTTTTTCTCTTTAATTGTCAAAGATTCCGCAAAAATCAAGTAATCGCATATAGGAATGCCTAGAGGAATTATCCTGCCGCTAACTTTTCCTTTTTCGATAATCAGCTCAGCCATAGTGGGTGGCGACATTCTGGGCAATGTTGGGCTACCTGGGCATAGCAGAATCCTATCACCCTTTTCCACAATGGGCCTGTGGAGATGTCCAAAGATTAGGATTTCTACATCCATCTCTCGCGCTAGCATATCTGCGCCCGTGAGGTTTGCAGAATGGGAGGCTCGATGAACCAGACCGATCTTAATATCATCCACCTCGAGGACTTTCCTTAAGGGAAGAAGCTTTTTGAGTTCGGGAGAATCGGCGTTGCCTTGTACCGCTTCCAAGCGAGAAAGATCTTTCAATGAGTTATAGACCACTCGCGATACAAAATCTCCCGCATGAAGAACCAAATCTGATTTTTGTATGATCTCGACAAGCTTCTCTGGCAATTCAACTTCAAGGTGGGTATCGGATAAAATGGCAATGGAAGTCATACGTGCAGTCTTCTCATGCCGGCTTCTACAATACCTAAGAACTCCGCTCCAACAGCCACAACGCTATTCGTAAATATGGATGCGTTAATCTCAAAGATGGGGTAGCGAAACTTCGTATAATCAGACATAAGCCAAGTTGTAGATCTAGTATCCCCACTAAAAAGTTCCTCATATTCAGCTTTAACAGGAATAAAAATTATATCATCAATCCTTCCACGCTTCTCCAAGAACGATGCAAGCCGCGAAGATTTATTGGCAGTAATTGGCATTATATCAGCGCTCTTGCTGACGGCGTTCATCGTTCCTTCAATGGCCTCATATGTATTGCCAATCCCCGTGATAGGTATATACACATCACCTATCTGAAAACTGGGCGCATTAAAGTCCTTTTCCCAATAGCTAATTTTGTTCAAATGAGTAAATCGCATTTCAAATGCTCTTGCCACCAGGCCGGAACGACCTACGCCTCCGATCACATACCTGCCACTTCTTGGAAATAACCGATTAAACCAATATTCTAGATGGTTTTTATTTATGTTGATTAGGAGTTTTGCATTCTCCGTGAAGTCTTTTATAGTGGCGCAATATTCTGGGCACGAAGGCTCGCAGATTCCGCTTAATCGGGATTGGATATCCGCAAAAACTGCATTGAGAAAAGCTAGAACTTCAAGCTCGAATTCGGTTCCCAGGGGGGACAGCCTAGATCTTGACTCTTTATCTGTTGTAAATTTTTTTCTTCCGCTAAGCATAAGGATGGAACCCTTTTCGTACTCATTTACCATTTTATAGGCCGTGCCGTTTTCATTGGCAGTAATTAGCTTGATTTCGCCTTCTTTCGCTATCATGTCATCAATATATTTATTGACGGCCATCGTCTCACCGGAACCGGAGACAGCGATCCCCATGTTCTTTCCCTTACGGTAGTGCCTCTGCACAGGATCCTCCAATGTAAAAGGAAATACGTTATCAAAATGGTTCTGAATAAGCTGCAAAAAACTGTAAAGAGCCAGGGCGCTCCTGCCCGCCGCAATTCCATAAACGAATTTGTTCTTTGGCGAAGGGCTGAAAAACTCCGCCATAGAGTCGGAGAAAGAACTCACATCCTGCATATCAAGATTTAGCAGATTCTCTAAAAAGCTGCATTGCAATATCGTAGCATCGCGAAAAGTATCAAACAAACTCGACATAATTGACTCACATCTTTGCAGTGATAATAAGCCTTTCTAGGTTATGATTTCATGCATCAATTTCAGTTCCCCTGCCATCTTGATCTCCTTGGCTATACGCCTTCCTGTTGAAAGATTTCTTTCAATCAGATCAGAGTATGGTGAACCACTTATGAATAAATTCGTGCCTGCTACGATCCGGGCTGAAATTTCGAAAACTTTGAACTCCAAATCATCCGTGACTATTGTCTCTAAGCTAAAGGGTCCTAACATTCCTCCAAATAGATCAATCGATGTCTCAACTACACGCTCTCCCAGTTCGAAAACTTTGGATAATAGAGACTCTCTTAGGACTAAAGGAAGATTTCCCGTTACTACAAAGCTTGGAAATATACCTGCCTCGGCCAGCTCATTCATACTTCCGATTCTGAAGATCTCATCAGCGTTGGATTCAACACGTCTGTCTATTCCCAGCATGTCCAGCGTTCCTTTCTTTAATTTATAGCCTTGGCTCCTGATAGGAGAATAAAAGAAGTGGATGTAGTATCTAGTTCCAAGAATGAACTCCTGTATCGTATACTTTTGCTGCTTTGAGCCCATCTTGTCCTGCAACTCATCTTTATTCTTGGCTATGAAAAATCCCTTACCCCCTTTGGCACCGTGATATTTCACTATGACTGGACGATCAATATCTTCCGCCTTTTCAAATCGCATAGGGACATTCACACCAGCTTTGAGCAGCCATTCTCTTTCCATCTCTCGGTCGCTCTCCCATGCTAGTACGCGTCTGTTTCCAAAAGCGGGTACAGCTAATGATTCGAAATTTTCAATTCCTAGATACTCTACTAACGAGCCGTGAGGTATGATTATTGTGTTTTCTTCAACAAGATCATCACAATAGTCAAGAAGAGCTTTGTAACTATCCATGCAAACGAATTTTTTTGGTTTGGCGAGAGGAAATGCATCATAAAATTTAGGCGGCTGGCCGATACAGATGCCTAGTGTCTTAAAGGATTCTTGATGTGCTCCATGAAATATTTGTAAGCTGCTATGGGAACAAATAGTAGCTATTGTAAGATTATCCTTATCGTATCCTCTAATAATCTCCCAGATTTCTTCCTTTGGAATCATAAGCGAAACCCTTTGATTGCGACCTATGAAAATACAAGGTTAGGATAAAGGTAGATAAGTCTTGCCTTAAACATCGATCAGCTTAAAATCCTTTGGTAGTAATGTAAATGCATGAAGAGGTTTTTGAAGAGGGAAACTAACGAGACTTGTGTGGAGGTCAATTTGAATCTTGATGGTTCGGGTAGCGCGGAGGTAAACACAGGGGTTGAATTGTTGAATGAAATCTTGTGCAACTTGGCCGGCGCTTCGGGGTTTGATATTAGTATAAAAGCAAGAGGCGACCTTGAAACGGGGGACCATCATATTACCGAGGATGTAGGAATAACTCTTGGAACCATCTTGGCCGATTTGATTCAAAAAGGTATAGGCAGCTCTATCGTGCCATCAGGTCAATCTTTAGGTTTGGCTGCAGTTAGTTTTGGTGAACCTTTTTTTTCTGGACATTTCAAGTTTCAGGCTCATAGAATTGGGGGCTTGAGTCTTGAGAACATTAGTCATTTCATGCGAGCTCTGGCCTATAATGGACAGTTCACTCTGCACTTGAAAGCTGAAGGTAGCGATGATAGGCGTAATATTGAAGCTGTGACTATCGCTCTGGGCAGAGCGCTCAAGAAGGCTTATCAGGAAGAAAAAGAAAAGTTAG
>JALHSR010000259.1 GCA_022865315.1 Methanotrichaceae archaeon
ATATCTTCCTGGTTTCTCAAAAAGGTGCCCATTTAATAATAAAAATTATCAAATAAATTGTTGCGAATAACTTACAAAATCTCTCTGACATTCTTCATTCTTTGTAAAACTATAGCCGCTAAAGCTGCCAAAAATGCACCGAAGAGAAAGGTGATGGTCGGGCCAAATTTTAACCAGAGCTCGCCGGCAATCAGGCCCGAAAATATCGCCACCATTCCAATAGCTCCAAAATAGATCCCAAGCGATGTAGATCTTACGGTCGCACGACTGAGATCCGATACGAATGCTCGTTGAGAGGCATCGACAATAGCAAAAACCAATCCATATAGGCCAAAGAGCACGACAAGCCAAGCTACAGATGAAACGACCGCAAAACCTACAGCCGTTATTGCATAGAATGCGTACCCTAGCGAGAGCACGTTCTTTCTGCCAATTCTATCAGACCATATGCCTACAGGAAGGGAAAAGATAGCATAAACAATGTTAAAAAAAGCATAAAGAAGCAGCGGTCCACCTATCGATGATAAACCTATGAAAAGTTCCTGAGCTCTGAGTATAAAGAACATATAGCTGAAGTTTCCCAGCGAGAAAAGTGACGCGATGAATAAAAAATTTTTCAACTCAGGTGAAGGCTTCGAAAGGTTCAGACTGGCACGAGTTTTTGGCAAATAGATGCCTTCCCGGATGTAGATAAAAGGGATCAAGGCTATTAGGGCAATTGCGCCAGCGATGACGAAAATCATTCTAAAGTCCAATCCGTTTCTCCATAGAGCATATGCCAGAAGAGAGCCAATCACCGCGCCGAGCGTGTCCATAGTTCTGTGAAGGCCAAAACCCCTCCCTCTGCGTTCTTTGATGGCAGATTCAGAAATCATGGCATCCCTTGGAGCGGAACGTAAGCCTTTGCCGCTTCTTTCCACCATCCGAATCACAAAGACCTGTTGCCAGATCATAGATATGGGAAGCACTGCCTTTGCCAGGGCAGATAAGCCATAACCGGCCACAACTAGCGGTTTTCTTTTTCCCAACCAGTCAGACCAATAGCCTGAAAATACCGAAATGATGCTCGGCAATCCATCACTGACACCCCCTATCAGACCCACAGCGAGGCTACCACCACCCAAGGAAGTAATAAATAGAGGCAGCACAGGCTGTATGATCTCGCTGCTGATGTCGTTGAGAAGGCTGACAAATCCCAGCAGCAGAATATTCCTACCCTCCTTAGAGTTCGTTGGAGAGGAGGTTTCTACTTTTGTAACTGAATTGTCAAATCGATTCATTCATGAAAATTCAAATTTCCATTCCATGTTGGATTAGCTAATCCAGCCGTTCTATTGTCTTACTATTCTTTTGAGCTTATGGGGTACTCATGCTTACATTAAGAGCTAGTTTCAAAACTATTTATACTACTATGAACAACTGCCCTTGGAAGGGGTAGCATGAAGTTCGAAGAGCTGAGCGATTCTCAGTGGAAATTCATAAGATTCCATTTGCCACCTCAACCGAGGGTCGGCCGGAAGCGAGCAGATGACAGAAAAACGATCAACGGGATTCTATTTGTCTTAATGACCGGATGTCGATGGCGTGATGTACCTCATTGCTACGGATCATATGTAACCTTGTGGAGGAGGTTAAAACGATGGTCTGAAGGCGGTGTATGGGATCGAGTTCTATCGGCACTCCAAGAATGCGCCTACTTAGAGGGTAAGCTCTCTTTGAGTGTTGTTTCGGTGGATAGCACGCTAGTCGATTCAAAAAAGGTGGCCAGTTCGTAGAATTTAACGGCCACAAAGGGAGAAAAGGCGTTAAAGTCCATGTGGCAGTGAGTCTGGAAGGTTTACCTTTGAGCATCTTGATCAGTCCTGGCAGTGAACATGATAGCCAGATGTTCATAGATGTCATGGAATCAATTAGAATCCATACCATCAGAGGCAGGCCAAGGTCCAGGCCGAATGAGCTAAATGCCGATGCTGCCTACGATAACAAGACAATCAGATCTTACTTGAAGCGCAGAGGCATCAAGTGCAATATACCTCCAAACAATCGTAACCGTAAGAACCCTAAAAGAGGACGTCCAATCAGGTTTGATGGGCAAGCTTACAGGAAACGTGGTTGTGTGGAACGGTTCTTTGGATGGCTTAAAACTGGGTTCAGAAGATTGGCAACCAGATACGAGCGTCTAAACACCTGTTTTATAGGATTGCTTAAGCTTTCATGTTTCCTCATATATTGGAGAAAAACCATGCCTGAATTTTGAAACAAGCTCAAAGTATAAAAAAGCTTAAAAGTGCTGTGAAATATAACGTTGTTGATTTTTATGCTCGAAAAAATCTTAATTGCAACTGATGGATCAAAACACAGTGAGAAAGCTGCAATTGCTGGTATCGAGCTTTCCAAGCTCACAAAAGGAAAGGTCACTGCCATATATGTCGAGGATCGAGCCAAACAAGGCATTGAGGCTACGGAGCGCATAAGGGATTTAGCGAGCAAAGCCGGGATTCCATTTGAGGCAAAGATAATCGAAGGAAATCCTGCGAATGAAATACTAAAATTCGCCGAAGAAGCCAAAATGGATATCATAGTCATTGGCAGTATAGGAGTCACAGGCCTAAAAAAATTCATGATCGGAAGTGTTAC
>JALHSR010000260.1 GCA_022865315.1 Methanotrichaceae archaeon
AGCTATCGAAATTAGCTGAATAAAGTTGGAAAGATGGCAAGAATGGCCAAAATCAAGCTCATTTAAGATCGTTGAACAAAAAAACTTGGACAATTGATCCCACAAACTTTATGCATTTAAGTTGATCGTAATCCTCTATTGTATTTTAAAAGGATCCGCCCTCATATGGCTTTATGTTAAATATAAAAAGGAAATTGCTTTTGAATCAGAACCTTATAGAAGCCTTACAGTGACTTTGCATAGAGAGATTAGCGGCGAGCTGCGCCTCCTTGCATACCCCACCATTTGCTGTGGGGCACGTTGTCACAGTTTGGCTTTATGAGAATTTTTAAGTTATAAAATTCAAGATGGCCAATAAAGGGAAGATATCCTTAATCATTCTGGTTGGATTGCATAAATATGAATTACGATAAACAAACTTCAAAAATAAAAAAATCTATTTTTATTTTAGCACATGAAGCGGGAGATATATATTTTTATTATAATTATAAAAAACTAATAAAAAATCAATGGTCTTCACTAAAGGAACTAGAATCTTCACAAGAAAAGCAATTGGTGCATCTCATTGAGTTCTCCTATAAAAATATACCTTATTATCATAAAGTATTTAGATCTCTAGATTTATTGCCGGAAGACATCAAGAAGATTAGGGATTTGGAGAAACTTCCAATATTAACCAAGGATATAATTAGAAATAATTGGAATGAATTTTTGCCGGCCAATATAAATAAGATGAAATTCTATAAAAGAGCAACTGGTGGCTCCACAGGAACTCCGTTAAAATTTAGGCTTTCAAAGGCCGATCGGTTTCTGGGAGGTGCATTATTATATAGAGGTTGGGGGTATGGAGGCTATCGCTTGGGAGCAAAGATGATTTTTCTTGCGGGAGCATCATTAGATATAGGTCCCAAATCAAATATTTTAAAAAAGGGGATGGAATTCGCCAGAAATATAAAAAAGTTCTCATCCTTTGATATGGGATCGAATGATTTGCAGAGATATTCAGATATCGCTAACACATTTAAGCCTGAGTTCATAAGGGGCTATGCCTCTTCAATATATTTTTGGGCTAGATGGCTGGAGAATAGCAGAGAGCAAATTTACTCTCCGTCTGGATTATTTTGCACAGCCGAGAAGCTTTATCCGAGCATGCGCAATAAAATTAGACAGGTCTTTAATTGCGAAATCTATGATAATTATGGTCTAAATGATGGAGGGGTTTCTGCATTTGAGTGCTCCGAGCATTGCGGATTGCATATCGATACTGAAAGAGGAATTATGGAAATCGTGAGTGAAGATGGAACTCAAATAGAAAGAGGTGAGGGACATATACTTGCAACAAGCCTATTTAACTATGCTTTACCATTTATACGTTATGACACAGGCGATATTGGTTATCTCTTGGATTCAGTTTGCAGCTGCGGTCGAAAATATAAATTGCTGAGAGAGATAATTGGAAGAACCATGGATTTATTAATAACTCCAGAAGGGAAAGTGATTCATGGCAATTTTTTCGACGATATTATAATGATTGAAAATATAAGAGAATACCAAATAGTTCAAGAGAGTTTAGAAAAAGTTATCATAAAATTAGTTTCCGGAGATGGGTTCGATGATAATTGCCTATTAAAAATTGAAGAAATAATAAAAAAGAGAAGTTCTGGATGGCAGATTGAGTTCAGACTCTTGGATAAAATCGAAAGGACCAAAGCCGGCAAATCTAAAATAATAATTAATAACTTGACAAACAATAATATATATAATTTATTATTTCAGGATGTCAACATATAGGAAAATAAATTTATTAGCCCGATGATAACTTCTAGGTATCGTAATGGAAAAATTTATTGGCAAATATCCTGATTTATGGGAAATTTATGTAAAACAGGGTGAATATCATTTAGATAGACCAGACAGATTTTTTAAATACGACGTATCATTAAAAAATTTTAATGTTTTGAAACCTACAATATCCGATTTTCTATATATTAACAAAATTTTAAATATAGATTATCCCGATGATAAGCAATTTTCACTTTGTTTAACACATGACGTCGATGACATTTATCCTCCTTATACTCACACAATCCTGTCTCTTATAAGCTCATTGAGGAATCCAAGTTTTCATGAAATAAATAGACATATATTTTGGAGAATTAAGGGAAATAAGTTCAGTCCTTATAGAAATTTTAATGATATTATAAATTTAGAAAAAAAATATGGTGGGGCCTCAACATTCTTTTTTCTGGCTGCCAACCACGATATAAGGCGGTTTAGATATGATATTGAAGAGATGGAATATGAACTAGGAAACTTAATAGACAATGGCTGCGAAATAGGCCTCCATGGCGGATATAATTCATATAATAATAAAAAATATATTAAAGAGGAGAAGCATCGACTTGAAAGCGTAATCTCAAATCGCATAATAGGTTATCGAAATCATTATTTAAGATTCAAAACGCCCCATACATGGGAAATCCTTGCGAATCTAGGATTTAAATATGATACAACTTTTGGCTATAACGATTATGTAGGTTTCAGAAATGGCCTATGCTATCCTTTTAAGCCGTTCAATTTAAATATAAATAAGGAAATAAATATAATTGAGGTTCCTTTGATAATAATGGATGCAGCCTTGTTTGGCTTATCGCATTCTTTTGAAGATGCTTGGGAATTATCCAAAAAACTTGTGGATGAAGTTGAAAAGTGTAAAGGTATTCTAACTTTACTTTGGCATAGTTATGCTTTTGCTTCATCATTTAGGAGAGATTGGATTAAATTATATGACAAAATTCTCGAATATGGATATCAGAAGAATGCCTATATTACAAATTGCAGAGATATCATCGATGTATGGTCGAGCAAAGCCATTTATAATATATAAATTTTTATTAATAAATTATGTATATACTTATTACTCCTGCCAAAAATGAGGCTGAGCATATAACTGAAGTATTGCAGAGTATAGTTAATCAAAGCCTGAAACCTCTGCTTTGGGTTATAGTCGATGATGGAAGCATAGATGGAACCACTAATATAATCAAGCATCATGTTGATAGATATCCATGGATAAAATGCGTTACTCTTAATGCCAAAGATAGGGATATTACTTTTCATTATTCTTTTGTTTGCAAGAAAGGATTTGATGTCGCTATTGAATATTGTAGGGAAAAGAAAATAGAATATGAGTATATTGGACTTCTTGATGCTGATACAGTGGTGGTGAATAATTATTTTCAAAAATTAATTAATCAATTTGTAGATAATAGGAAACTCGGAATTGTTAGCGGCGGCATATTTGATTTCGAAAAAGGAAACCTCAAAATTAATAGAACAATGGAAAATTTGCCAGCAGGGACGGGGAGAGTATGGAGAAAAGAATGCTTTTTTGAAACTGGTGGTTATCCCGTTGAACCGTCTCCTGATTCTATATCAAATGCAAAGGCGATAATCAATGGTTGGGAAATTAAACGATCAAATAATATCACGGCTATCCACAAGAGACGGACAGGCAGTGCTGATGGATTGGTAAGGGGTTATAAAATCAATGGTGAAATGGCTTACTATTTGGACAAGCATCCTATTTTAGTCGTATCAAATGCTCTTTTTTATTGTTTTGAATGGCCCTATTACTTAGGCCTTGCATTTCTATATGGTTACTTAGGATCCTTTTTAAATAAACGAGAAAAAATAAAAGATGATGAGATACGGAATTATTTTCATGCTCGAAGATTGACCGAATATTTTGAAAAATTTTTATATTTTAAAAAAAGGATTCTTTGAACTTTCCAAGATTCCTCAAAACATTAAAATAAAATAAAAATTGGATTCCTGGGATAGATTTGCAAAACCCGATCGGCAGAATTAGAAGTACCTGGCATCATGACCTTTTGTCAATCGAGATGGTGTTTGTTGCTATCGCCTTCAAGCTGCATCCGCTTGGAATTTTTCATAAAGCTGATGTCGTGTAATCTGGCTCAAGTTATATACGGTGAATGAAAGAAAATAATTGGAGGAGCATATTCAAATGCAAATTGCAATGTTAGTGTTAAGAATTTAACTATCAGCTGAATGACATTTACATGGTGGTATTTTTTAGTTTTGGATTATATATCTCATCAGGAAATTTCATGTCTTCTCTGGAACAGAATGCAAAGAATAAATGGATAAAAAAGAATTTAGAAATTAATCTGGATCTATTTCTAGCCATCTCCGCCATTTTTTTAGGGATATTTGTTATTTATATATCATTCGCAGCTGACATGGGTCAGGAATTAGTCGGTTTTACAATTTTAATTTCATCGTTTATATATATCACTTTAAGAAATAAATTTAAGAAGATTCGATTGGACCCTATAAACCATTCTAGGAAATTTAAATTATCTTTAAATATAATTTTCTTTACTATTTATGCAGTTAGCATTTGGCTGCTATATACAGAATTATACTCGAGGCATATTAGTTATTTTATTCTAATTTTTATTTTAATTATTACACTTTCGATAGAAATTGTATTTCTTAATAAATTAGATACTATCTGGATAATATTATTAAAAATAATTTTATTAAGCATAAATATTCGTGCAGGACTATATTATGAATATCCCTCTTTAATGGGTTATGATGCTTATTATCATGCAAGAATTGCGATGCTAATAACTGAATTTGGGAAAATTCCTCCGCTTGAATTAGCTGAAAAATATGCAAATTACCCTATTATGCATTTATTGATATCGATTAATCAAATAATTATGCAGATGGATATAAAAAACTCAATATTTCTCTCAATCGCTTTACCGATAATAATTTGCTCAATTTTTATATATTGCATCGGCAAATCTCTATTAGATGCAAGAATTGGACTTCTAGCAGTCCTCCTCATAAATATAACGAACCTACACATTGTTAGGGGCGCTGCGAATATTACCCCAGATTCATTAGCTTTATGCTATTTTCTAATATTATTATTTTTATTATTCAAGGAAAGAAATATGGCTTCTTCTCTTATCATTCTCTTCATCACTTCTATTATAATATTAACCCATCAATTATCTAGTTTTGTAATATTATTTATCATTATTCTTTTATATTTAAGTAAATTTTTTATTCGATTCATATATAATTTTAAGAATTTCTACCCGCCAATGAATATAGAATACTTTTACATTTTACTCTTCCTCTGCGCATTGCAAGCCTACTGGATGAATACAGATGTTCGTCCGGGTTTAACGTTTTTTGAATGGGTATTACGCCCTGCAATAGCTATGTTGGAAACCGGAGGAGAATATAATCCACAGGTACTCCTTACAGGGCCGGAATATGTTAGACCTATGTTTGAAACTGTGCTAATTCAATTGTGCTATCTTCTTATTCCATTTTTAACAATTGGAGGTGTATTTCTTTCAATTTTGAAAAAACAGAAAGAATTGGCCCTATCATTTGTCATACCCATTTTATTTATATTAATATATGGAATTCCGCTCTTGGGTATTCGAAACTTGCTAACAAGTCGATGGGAGCCATTTCTTTCCATTATCGCAACGTTGATTATATCTCAATATATAATTTATTTGATTTTTTTATCCAATAAGAGAATCAGCAAGGTAGCCATAACTTGTATTATTAGTTTTGTTATTGCTTTCTTAATGCTTATTACTCCAGCTATTAATAAAGATACTATGATAATTTCTAATATTAATAATACTGTAAGCTCACAATTCACAAACGGCGAAATTTATGCAGCACGGAGGATAGCGGATGTAAGCATTTATCCAATTTTGCTGGATAATTTATATATATCAAGCTTTTTATTTTATAACACTACAAATAAAAAACTGAACTTTACATCTTTTGACAAAGATCTAATCTTGAATAATGATCATAACATATATGATACATTAATTATATTAAGGAATAGTATGAAATATAATCCAATTTGCGTTAAAAATTCAAGTCTTTATGGAGATGCAATTAATATGTATGTACCACAAGAATTTTTTAATAAATTTGATAACAACAATTACAACATGATTTATTATAATGGGAATGTTTCTGCTTATCTACTAAATAGATGATCGAGGACTCCTATTAACCAGCCCTTATTAGGATATCGAAAATATTATATACTATTAATACTATTTATAGTTATGGATTCTTTTTCTAC
>JALHSR010000025.1 GCA_022865315.1 Methanotrichaceae archaeon
GGCAGGAGATGAAAGATCAGGCCTAGGCTATCCACCGTTGCACGGTTAATCCATAAGGTCTTTGAAAGTCCGACTGTGAGAATCCTCTAATCTTGCTCACCAAGATCTAGATCGCTGGCATGCACATACCTATTTGCACTCTTCTGCGGAGATTAATAGCGTTCGGGGGACTTATTGTCCAAATGGTGCCGGACGTCATCATCGTGATGATAATCCCTGTAGGTTGGATAATAATCCCAATAGTACGGGTCTCCAGTGGTTGGATACGGTTTTGGTGCCGGATGAAGAATCTGAGTGGGCAGATAGGTAGGAATTGGCTGATGGTATAATGGATAGTAGTTCGTAACATCAACGACTATTGCATTGCTTACCTGACTTCCAATAACGAAGAGCATCACATGCTGTCCTATTGAATCAGCATAGAAGCTTATCTGGCTATTGCCTGGATAGACGTAGAAGCTGTTCTTAGAGAGTTTTCCATCAGGATATATTTCATATAGGTATCCGTCCCCTCCAGTTGGAGAGCTTGCTAGTAAAGACAGGATTGATCCTTGGGGAACTCTGGCATACTGAGTCCAGCTTGTAGAGCCTTGGATCCATAGTGAGTTGCCTCCTAAATACACAACATAATTCTGATATTCGAAATATGGCACTGCCTGCATCTGATAGCCGAAGTAAACGGTGGTGGGTGTCTCGTCCTTTATCACATGCTTCTTTGGGGCTTCAATATGTTTCTTAGTGGCAGATCCTTCGTATATCGAATAATATTGAGAATAGATCGAATCAGATGCACTTAGGGACGGTGGATTGCCACTGACCCAGGGCTGACCGATTCCATAATTAAACAGCAATTCTGCTGCAGCCTCTTCAGACCGCAACTCTACACCGCTTCCATCTAATGCAGAAGAACACCCCATCAAACTTATGATGAGTACAATCGATATCCAAATTTTATTCATATTCTCGACTCGTATACTATATAATCTTGGAATCTTTTTCACCCAGATCCATATGGAAGATTTTTGGTCTCCTGCCATACAAGAATCGATACATTGCAGAAGATAAAGCTTTATTTTTCATATAGGGTTGATATCAATGTAATCTGATTTCCAACCTGGCCATAGTCTCATTATTTCATGATCAAATAATGAGATGATTAAGCAGCGCAGGGCATCTAGTGCCATTTCAAAGAAAGATGACTGATTTATCAAGAGTGCCGTCAACCAGACACGGCCTACCTGACATGATTTGACTTTATTATATTAACAAAACCAGATGCATCAGCTGGTTAGGCTTTTGAGGAGGCCATCTGCTGCTATGAAAAAGTCCTCGAACTATTTCCACGAGATCCGGATCTTTTGAACAGGGTGGGTATAGCCCTAGGTGTGCTGGGTAGATACGAGGAGGCTATAAAATCTTATGATATGGCCATTCAGCACTATCTGGAGGAGGCATTCGCTTGGAATAACAAAGGTTTAACTCTCAATAAAATCGGCAAGCATATAGAGGCTATTAGGTGTTTTGATAGAGCGATAGATCTCGATCCACAGAATGCTGATGCCTGGTGCAATAAAGGTGTGACCTTTGGCCTCCTAGGGTGGTTGGAAGAAGCAATAGAATGCTTCAGAATAGCGATAGAGATTGATCCCCTTTTTGCGATGGCCTGGTATAACAAGGGTGTGACCCTCAGGGTTCTCAAGCAAAATTTAGAAGCGAAAGCAGCATTATCCAAAGCAAAAGAATTGGGTTTCAGAGAACAATAGTCTTAGGCAAATAGAAATGCTACTCAGAAACTCTGATGTTACGCGTAAAGGCGAGCGTATTCTAGTTTTCAAGGTTGGAGCACTTTGGGTCTTCAAATATTTCTTCGATGACAAGGAGATGTTCAAGGCACTTCGGGATCACTACAATCAAGATAATTACCGCTTTGAGTTCAAGACTGTAAGCAAGAGGAACAATACCCTTAAGCTGCTGGAACGGAATGGCTTCGATTATGAGTTAGTGGAGATGGTGCAGAATTATTTGGCCAAGTTGCCCAAGTCCGCCAGATATGCTCAGATCCTGAAGAATTCCGTGGGACAGAAAGAGACTGCAAATGAGAGGATATTCCTGATGAGGAATCTCGCTGCGGTTGAAGAAGCAATAAGCTTGGGTGCGCAGAAGGTGGAGGATAAAAATGTAAAGGAGATTTGGAAGCAGTAAATTGCCAGGAACCTAAACGGAGTCAATTTCGCGAGAGTTGTCGCTGAATATGAGGTCACGGTGCTGCTGCCGTACATCTCTCGGATTAATAATATCGAAGATGTCGATTCCCGTTTCGACTTTTTATAGAAAGTCTTCCTAGTCACCATATCTGTAGAACAATGATGCGCCTTGAATTCGGATATCAGGATCGCCATTTTCGATAGCCTGAATCAAGGGAAATCTTGAGATCACAAAAGTATTATGCGAGATTAGATATTATATTGGCAGTAAATATACCGTGAGGAAGAACTGTGACCCAAAAAACGTCTGCTTGTATTGCTCTGGTAATCCTTCTTTTAACCGGACTGTCTTTGGGAGGATTTGACCTTGCTGGAGAATCGAAATCGAAGAATCTGAGCATGTCTGACCTTACTAATCTGGGGCTAGAGAGCCACATTGAAAATGCTGTTCCCAATGCCGACGCACCACAAGCCGCGGCCACAGATGCAGGAACTGAGCTGGCAATCTATAGCGACCAGGCTCCGCCTGCCACAGATCTGGGGAAGATGCTTTCTACCGACATTTCAGCCAGCACGCCCAGGTATATTTATTATGACGGAAACTACTTGGGATGGAATGATTTCTCTGCCACATTCCCTGGCAATTCGCCAGGTCTGTGGATCGAGAGAGCTGCCGGATGGTCCTGGTACGCCACATTGCCTTTAGGCGGATGGACGCGCGAGCTAATGTACGTGCCTGCGCCTTCACCTCTTACCATGTATGAGATCTATCCCAGCGAGTATGTGATGAGCTATTATCTGGGATCCATCAATCCGGGCTACTACTATATTTGGTTCTACGCTGATACTCCTGGTCGGCATCGCAATGTATTTGCCACAAACAATAGCTACAGCAATACCATCATCATCGATGTTTATTCGCCACTGCCCCCCAGACCGACACCTCTCAGTCCAAGAGAACAATGTGAGCAAAACCCTCAGTGCAGCTGGGTAAACGAACAGTGCTACTGCCGTGGCTTCTATCCTGATAATCCAGAGAAAGAAAAATGTGAGCAGAATCCTCAGTGCGACTGGGTAAACGAACGGTGCTACTGCCGCGGCATACCTCCTGACCCAGAAAGGGAAAAATGCGAACAGAATCCCACCTGCAATTGGGCGAACGGTCGGTGTCTCTGTACAGGATTTATCCCTAATGATAATCTCGAAAAGCAGAGATGTGAGCAAAACCCAACCTGTAACTGGGCAGATAATCAGTGTTTGTGCACAGGATTAAATCCGCCTGTGCCCGAACCAGGACCTACGCCGGAGCCGGCTCCTAGTCCGAATCCTGCAAAAGAGTCGTGTGAGCAAAATCCCAGTTGTCAGTGGTCCGGCAGCAAATGCTACTGCATGGGACTTGGAAAAAGCAATTCTGGAGATTTAGACGCTGTAGAAAATCTCGGAGCTACTGTGAATTTGGGTTCCAATGCTAATGAGGCCTAGCTATCCGGATTCAATCCGCGGTCGCAATTCATTGCCAAAAGAACCTAATAGAGGCCCATGAGGCCACAGCATACTCGCTTGAATCGATCCGTTCTTGGAAGACTTGGCCAAGCTGGCTGATCGGGCGTTCTACTTCGAGGATGGCACCTGAGATTTACCTAGATTGATGGCCAAGACCTGGCAGAAGATGAAGGATCAGTCCATATTGGAGGCGTTTTCATGATCCGGTCTGGGCTTAGTGGGTGGGGAATTCACTATGGATCATTCGCCTTGATTTCGTAAATGAATTGACATTCTAAGTCTTGGTCGTGTTCGTAGTTGCGTTGCCCACTATCTCAAAGGATACTAACTTCCCATTCCTGATTTGCTTCAGGACCACCGGATAGTGAGCGTTCCCTGATCTATCAAAGCTGATCTTGCCTAGCGCACCATTAAACTCTCTATCTAGGTACCAGCTGCAGATGCAATCGGTCTGGTTTCTGCAATCCTGTGCCGCGGAAGCCAGAGTCACTATCGCATCATAGGCCTCCGCACCGAAAGCGGTGGGTTGCTGACTGTACTTCTTTGCGTATCTGGCAAAGAATGAATTGGTAGTATTATAGGATGGATAAGAATAAACCAACCGGTCTACTGCTGGTTCTTTGAGGGTGTCTGGCCTCTCAATTGGCCTGGTGCTGGCCAGAGAAGCATTTATGCCGAGCTGGCGAGCCTGGCGGGCGATTGATGCACCCTCCCCGCTGCTTATAAGAACAAGGACATCCGGCTTTGTCGCCTTTATTTTGGTCAACTGCGATGAGTAGTTGGTCTGGTTAAGCTCGTATCTCTCCGAAGAGACTACCTTTCCAGGCACGCTGGTCTCAAGAATTTCAGACCAGGCGCGGCCGTAGTCGTTGTTCATGTAAATTATTGCTATTCTATTAAACCGTTGAAGGTAATTTGCAAGATACTCGGACTCTTTCTTCATGCTAACTGTGAAAACCACTGCTTTCCCATTATTGGTCCGGTTGAAGGTGGCTGTGCCTAGGGCAAATTGAAGAATGCCTCTATTAGCTGCAAGGGGGGAGATGACATTGCTTATCCAGCTGGCGCATGTGATCGCAACAGATGCATTATTCTTCTCCACTAGCTTATGAAAAGCAGCCCTAGCTACTTGGTTTTGTCCAACACTATCCTCATAGATAACTTTAAATTTCCGACCGGTATCGTTTAGCGCCATCTCAATTGCATTTTTTTCCTCAGAGGCAATATCTGCCTGAGCCCCGGTAAAAGGAAGAATGGCGCCCACGATTAAGGGCTTTGTTTCATTTGATGCGCCAGAAGACATAGCAGGTACATGACCAGTCACAACTGCTGTAAAGAGCAGAATAAAAAATGCAGCAAAACTTGCACATCTTTTCATATTACACTCTCCTTCAATTTTATGGCCAAGAGTATTTTTGGTCAACTGATAGCAATTCAAACACTTAACATTTTTGCCCCAAGTCTTGGAGATAAGGAGAGGCTTCACCACCTTCCAACTCTTAACCCCTAAGAGGAAGCTCACCAAAGCATCATTCTCTATCATCATAACTACCTAAGCAGAACAGGATGGATTATTCTTATATGCCTTAAATTGGACTTTTATACGATTCGACACATAAGATGGGTGAAAAGCGACTTAAAGCTCTAAAGGATGGCAAAATTGTTATCCCTATGCTTTACAAAATGTGTTCGATCCCTTATCGGTTGACTCCGATTCAATACATAGACTTCACTTCGCGTAGCCCTGATGACAATGTTGCCCTTAACGGCTTATTAGTTGCTCTAGGAATGGCGGAAAGCACTCTACCAAGATCCGCAGAAATATCTGCCGAGGCAGATGTTCGTCTTCCGGGGCGCAAATACTCCAATATTCAAGCGGCAGTAGATGCTGCGAACCCTGGTAGTACCATAACCGTGGCGGCAGGTACTTACCTGGAAAACATACATATCGACAAGCCGCTAACGATTAAGGGGGCTGGAGCGGACAAAACCATTGTAGATGGGAATCGATTTGGCTCGGTGTTCACGATAGGTAAGAATAATGCCAATATTGATGTGATTTTATCAGGAATGACTATCAAAGGAGGAGTTGGCTCTTCCATTTCGGTCGATGACAATGATCCAAATACATACATATGTGGTGGAGGAATTCTCAACTATTGCAGACTTACTGTAACTGATTGCAGCATCTCCAGTAATACTGCAAATTACGGTTATGGTGGCGGAATTTTTAATAAGGGAACTGTGAACCTGAACAACGGAACATCTGTGACTCAGAACTCTGCCTACAACGGTGGCGGCATTTATGGAAACAGAGGATTGATCAACCTGAATGGTGGCACCGTGATGAGTAACCAAGCAGCTCAACTCGGTGGTGGCATTTATACTGGTTATATGGGAAGTGTAAATGTGAATAATGGCACCATTTCAGATAACATTGCAGGAAACAATGGTGGCGGCATTTTCAGCTATGGTGGCCGTGCTTATTTGAAAGGTGGCTCTATCTACAATAACATAGCGAGGAATGGTGCGGGTGTTGTAAATGGAGGAGGCCGAATGACTTTGAATGGTGCACTAATATCCAACAATACTGCTAACAGAGATGGAAACGGCGTCGGTGGAGGCATTATGAACAGCGGCGAATTGACCCTGAACAGCGGCTCCATAGATCATAACAAAGCCTTCACAGCTGGGGGAGGCATTTGGAACAATTTTGCCGGTACAGTGACAGACAATATAGCACTTGTACATGATAACACCTTGATTGGCGGAACTCCAGATGAGATATCCCCTTAAGCCTAAAAGATTGGCATACCTACCTTTAAAACAATAGATGTAGGATGAAAAAATTATGCATTGGATGTTCAACCTCTTTTTGAATGTGGAATTGTTATACTCGATATCCTAGCACCAAACCTATGCGATTGAGGTGACAGGATTCTGGTTAACGTATCGAGAATAATTAAGACAAAATCGTGCTGCCATAGAGAAGAAGCAGCGAAAGAATTAGGTCGAAATCGATCTGCTGCGAGGAGAGCGTAAGATTTCCGAGCGAGCTTGGTCAAAGGCGCTGGATTCAGGGTCCAGTCACGCAGGTGTTCGTGGGTTC
The DNA here is from genome assembly GCA_022865315.1 of Methanotrichaceae archaeon. Lineage (GTDB taxonomy): Archaea > Halobacteriota > Methanosarcinia > Methanotrichales > Methanotrichaceae > JALHSR01. The sequence continues at coordinate 6,817 of JALHSR010000025.1, forward strand.
GAATCCCATCTCCCGCATTGCTGTTGTTGGTTTTAAGCCTGTTATCCATGTGATTCAAGGCAACATGCAACAGGATTGTACACTTCTCCTGTGGAGGCATTATGGAGAAGCTTGATGTAAATTGGGAAGTGAAATCGTCTGAGATATCA
>JALHSR010000261.1 GCA_022865315.1 Methanotrichaceae archaeon
ATTGCAAAGCGTCCGTGCATAGATCGATCAGTCAGAGAAAGAGATCTGGCTGAAGGGACCACTGATAGCCCTAAAGTTGCTCTGGCTTGAATCCAGCTAACAATATAACCCAAGGTGCTTTAGCCCTTGGAGTATGTCAGTGTGTTTTATAGCCATCTGGTTCATAGACAACGTCGAATCGCACCCCGATCTGATTATTGTCAAGCATGATCCCCTTCTCTGGGAAGATGCCCTGGGAGATGACTGAATACATCGCTAAGGCATTGAGACAAGCATCCTATGAGGCTACAGTGCTTCTATACTCGCCTGGGATCATTCCTTTCTTTGAGAACCTAGCTAAGATTGCAGATCTTTTATTCTACTTCGAGGAAGGGGCCTCGAAAATCCACCTAGATTGACATCCAAGACTTAGCAGAAGATGAACGATCTGAGGACGCTGGAGGCGTTTCGTGATGTTATTGATGAGACTTATGGCAAGGTCAATCCAAGGCTGTTAAATGAATTTTATCAACTCAAAATTGCCGATACTTACGAGCAAATTTTAAGTTGCGAACGTAAAAAATTATACTAAAGGAGTCTTTTCTTTGGGCTACGCTTGCCGGTTATTAGTTTTAATCTTTAGGTGTTAAACTATAAATGCTGGCACATTTTCGCAATCATTCATTAAAAGAATGAGATTGCCCCGCTATTATATTCGTGGAAGCATGAATAGACTCAATATTCCGAATGACAGCATCCCGAAAGACAGAATGATTAAGCCTGTGCGGATAGATTTAATCTCAAACCGTTGACTGATAGCCATTATTACTAAAACTGTAGCCAGGAAGACCGTAGTTCTTATATAGTCGTCTGCAGTTGATCGGGCTTTCGTACCCTCATTAAACTTGGCTAAGGCTTCTTCAGTTAGGTTATTTGCTTCTTCCATCTTTGAGCTATGATACTCTGGCATATATCTCGGGCCGAACGGGGCCTGACTGTTGTTGATAGGATCCAGCTTTATCCAGGCATCCAAGGGTATCTTGAATTCAGGAAGAAAATGTTGTTCATAAAATTCTGCAATCTGTTCAAATCCTTGCATTTTGGCATTTAGCCAAGCGTTGGCCGTGTTTGTGTTGTAAATAGCATCTTGACCTTCCGAGAGGATGAGACCATTAACCTTCACAGTCAACATGTTGGATTCGGCATAAAACTCTGTCTGCAATCCATCCCATTGCGCCGCTTGATAGCCACTATAGGCAGTACCTACAGCAACGAGGGCCAGTATTATAACTTCTAGGATTTCGATATAAAATTCAAAACGAGATGGACGCGACGTCTTCTTTTCATTCTTCTCGCATAGCTTTTGAGCGATTTCAATGCTTGTTTCTCCGGCTTCAGGCATATTAGAGAACCCTCCCAAGATAACCAATGGTGCAATGCAGGTCTCAAGCGTAATAGAGCTTGCGCAGCTTTAGCCGGGTAATATTTTCCCATTAAGCTACTAAGGATAGGCTTGAAGAGTAATTCCGAAATAGTATGGTGCGCTGCCGGAAGTTGTGTTGGATATGCTGGCACATTTCCATGTGGCGCGACGTGCCCCACCTTAAAAATAGATGTGGATATAATTACTCAATAAGAGAAAAAAAATGTCGAAAGACAAAAGAAATAATCCAAAAAAAATCTTGAAGCTAGAGTCGAATCCGCCAAAAAATCTACTTATTGGATTGCTCAAATATGCCACAGACCCCAAATAATTTTTCCAAATCAACCTTTGCGGCCTCGGCGGCAACGAACTGAGAGCCAACGACAATTAGAGTCATATCGCCACCACTAAACGTCCAGCTGCGGCGTGGGCTCCAATTTCTTGGCGTGAGGCGATCTTC
>JALHSR010000262.1 GCA_022865315.1 Methanotrichaceae archaeon
AACGCAGCCTTGAATATACTAACCCGCGGACTGCGGGAGATAGCCTGTGGAAAATTGGCCTCCGGCTTGGGCATACGTCCAAGTAAGCGTCAACTCCATGAAGCAGGAAGCTCTGGTCTTTAGGCCAGAGAGGAAGTCACGAATTTAGAAGATCAGCCAGTAGGAGGATCTTGGGTTTCAAATTGGTATGATCAATTATGAACAGGATCGAAGATTTGAGTGAATCTATTCATGAACTTTCTTTGCAGGAGATCTACCGGGCTCTGGATACTGGATCAGAGGGCCTTAGCCAAGCAGAAGCTGAAGCTCGTCTGCAGATCTACGGGCCAAACGTTTTGACTGAAATCGATAGAAAACGTTTGCCAGACTTGGCAGCCAGCTTTACGCATCTTATGGCCATGCTTCTATGGGTTGGTGGACTTATAGCTTTTATTGCAGGCATGCCTGAGCTCGGCATTGCTATTTGGATGGTCAATATTGTTAATGGACTTTTCAGTTATTGGCAAGAATATAAGGCAGAGAAGGCAGTGGAAGCACTGGCCAAGATGCTGCCCGCTCACGCTAGAGTCGTCAGAGACGGCAAAGAGCTTCAGATCCTGGCTGAACACCTTGTGCCAGGAGATATTGTGCTCTTGGTCGAAGGCGATCGAATTTCTTCAGATTGCCGCCTGATTGAAGATATAGCGCTAAGGGTTGACCAGTCTTCGCTATCTGGCGAGTCCAAGCCAGTAAATAAATCAGCAGAAATCATTTCCGACGATGAGCCAAAGAATCTGGTATTTGGGGGAACAATCGTTATAGGTGGCTCGGGAAAGGCAGTTGTCTATGCCACGGGAATGAATACACGGTTCGGCAAAATTACCCATCTAACCCAGACCACAGGCAGTGAATTAAGTCCTCTACAGATTGAGCTGGCAAAAATTACAAAAATAATAACTTTCATTGCACTAGCCGTTGGTCTAGTATTCTTCTTCTTGGCTATTCTAATGGCAGGCATGAGGCCAGAAGAGGGGTTCATCTTTGCCATTGGAATAATAGTTGCTTTTGTTCCGGAGGGGCTTCTTCCCACGGTGACCCTTTCATTAGCCATGGGGGTCAAACGAATGGCCAAACGCAATGCTATCATCAAGAGACTTTCAGTAGTCGAAACACTTGGTTCTACAACAGTGATTTGCACAGATAAAACAGGGACTTTAACTCAAAACGAGATGACAGTTACCGATATATTTGTTGGAGGTCAAAAACTCTCTGTTACAGGCATAGGTTACAAGCCTGAAGGCCAAATCGTGGGTCGAGAGGCTGTAGAGGATGATCTGCGCCAACTACTCATTGCTGGCGGTCTCTGCAATGATGCAAGGATCTCTAATGAGTCAGGTCATTGGATTGCTCTTGGTGACCCAACTGAAGCTGCATTAATTGTAGTAGCCGAGAAAGCTGGAGTAGATCTCAAGTCTGAATCTAAACGTACACCACGTATCTTTGAGCTGCTTTTCGACTCCAGGCGCAAACGCATGACAACAGTGCATCAATCGCAAGATTATCCAATAGCCTATGTCAAAGGATCTCCTGAGGAGATCCTGGTTCTATGCAAATGGATGCTTTGGCAAGGCCAAGCAATTTCCATTGATAATGAGGTCAGGAAGGAAATACTTGCGGTCTATAACAGTTACGCTTCAACCGGTTTGCGAGTTTTAGCCGTGGCAAAAAGAATTTTGGTTGATAGAATTGAGAGGACTCCGGATGCGATAGAACGAGAGCTTGTTTTCATCGGCCTTTTTGCAATGATAGATCCTCCTCGGCCAAGGGTGAGAGATGCTGTGGATAAATGCCATAATGCAGGCATCAGAATTCTAATGATTACTGGGGATTACGGGCTGACGGCGGTGAGCATAGCCCTAAAGCTTGGCATTGTTAAGTCGCAACCATTAATCCTGACAGGTTCTGACTTGGACTCCATGGATGACCAAGACCTAAAGAAAGCCTTGGCTTTCAAAGAAGTGGTCCTGGCAAGACTTGTGCCTGAGCATAAGCTTCGTGTTGTCAAAGCCTTGCAGGAAATGGGACAGGTAGTAGCAGTCACGGGAGACGGCGTAAATGATGCCCCAGCACTGAAGAAAGCTCACATTGGCGTGGCAATGGGCTTAGCGGGCACAGATGTCGCTAAGGAGGCAGCAGACATGATCCTCGTCGATGACAACTTTGCTTCGATAGTCGATGCTATAGAGGAAGGAAGATCAGTTTATGCAAATATCAAGAAATTTACGTCTTACATATTTACGAGCAACACCCCCGAGGCAGTTCCTTTCATCCTCTTTGCCTTGAGCGGAGGTCGAATTCCCTTAGCATTAAATATTATGCAAATTCTAGCTGTGGACCTGGGTACGGATATAGTTCCTGCTCTTGCTTTAGGTGTCGAGCTTCCAGAGCCGGCGGTAATGGAAAAGCCGCCTCGAAGTCAGCAAGAGCATGTAATAACATCGAGAATGCTAGTGCGGTCCTATGTTTTTTTGGGGATCCTCCAGAGCTTGGCGGCAATGTCGGCCTTCTATTTTCAATATTGGATAAATGGTTATTGGTGACAACTTGTTGATCTCCCTTCGGATGGGATTCTCTATAGCTCAGCAACCGCTATGACATTAGCAGCTATTGTTACTACTCAGATAGGCAACCTATTTGCCCAGAGGACCGAATGTATGTCCTTTTTCCGCACGAAGCTTTTCTCAAATTCTTTAATATGGGTAGGTATAGCAACTGAGCTTGTTATTGTGTCTTTCATAATCTATGTTCCTCTTTTCCAACATATCTTTGGAACCGATGCCTTTCCCCTAATTCCCAACTGGCTTTTTCTCTTTGCCTTGATGCCCTTGTTAATAATTGCGGATGAGATGCGAAAGAGATTGTTTTGCAAGCAGAAGAGAGGATAAGAGATGCCAAATAAGTTTCAGGTCTCTTGATCGTAAATGATGGGTGGTCTAGATATCCGAGTTTCGAAAAGCTAAGCGAGAGCGATATTATCAGTGCTTGTCATTTGAATCCAAATCAATCCAATAGGTCCATAAAGAGATTTTGTCAAAATAGCATAGCTGCATGGGCGCCCTATCTTATGGTTCATGAGACATATTCTTCCATTTCATTTGAGTATTAATAGCAAGGGATCATGCCCAATCATAATCAGTCTCTGCAGGGTCGTTGGGGTTGGAAGATGGTAAAGACTCAATGATTTTCAGCTCCGGAACCTCCGATGAAGCTTGCTCATAATGGAGAAGTTGGCAGAGACAAGAAGCACCTTGGATTGCTTGGAGGTCGAAGCTGCTTTTGGCATTGCTATGAAATGCGCACGGGGAGCAACTTGGATATCAAATAATCATTCATAGAGGGAATTGCATTCATTGGTATAGCTGGATGTCGATTATGACAATTCCCAGCGATCCGGGATATATGCTCGCAATAACTTGTTCCACCCACACCTGAGTGGCTAATATGGCTTTTATTTGATAGCTATGGCAAGGTCTTTAATCATTCAGATGTTTATTCTCCTTGCGATATATGAACTGCTGCAACAGCGTAAAAATGATCTTACAGTGGGAATAATTTTGGACGAGAATCTCCTTGATGCCGCAATTGCTGGCAAAGACATCCTAGCTGTCAATAAAGTCGGTACAGCCGAAGGTGTAAACCCCAATTTTCTCTTGAGGCAGATAGCTTTAGGACATGTTGTCATAATGCAGAGATTCGGCGAAGAGCCAATTGGCATAGGTTATGGCCTGAAGACAAAGATCAATGCTAACATAGGTTCGTCCACAGAAATTTTCGATCCTGACGACGAGGTCGAAAAGGCTAAAGTTGCAGAAAGATATGGGGCCGACACTATTACCGATCTCTCAATGGGCGGTCCCATCGATGAAATCCGAAGGAGGATATCAGAGGAGACGACTGTCCCACTAACGACCGTGCCAATATATCAAACAGTTGTAGAAACCGGCTCTTTTGAGGCCGTAACGGAAAACGATCTTCTCCGGATGATCAGAAAGCATGTTGTCGAAGGCATTTCGTCCATCGTCATTCACGCAGGCTTTACCATGGAGATGCTTGAGGAACTCAGAGGCTTGAGGAGAATAATGGGATTGGTATCTAAAGGCGGCTCTTTCACAGCCGCCTGGATGTTGCGAAAGCACAAGGAGAATCCGTTCTTGTCTCAGTTTGATGAGATATGTAAGATTCTTGCCGAAAAGGATGTCGTGCTCTCTCTCGGAAACACCATGCGAAGCGGATGCATCCATGACATCATGGATGGACCGCAGAATAAGGAAATCGGAATGAACGCCAAACTAGCTAAGCATGCAAATATGCTTGGGGTCCAAGTTATCATTGAGGGAATGGGGGGTCATATCAGCCCGGATAAGATACCTATTTATGTCAATCATCATAAGGCAAAGACGGACCATAGACCTTTGTTTGTCGCTGGCCCCTTGCCTATTGATATCGGTGTTGGGTATGACCACATCTCGGGATGTGTTGGCGGAGCTCTTGCTGCTGGAGCTGGGGCGGATTATCTTTGTTACATTACTCCTTCTGAACATCTGGCACTACCGAATGCAAACCAGGTCAGGGACGGAGTAGTAGCCTTCAAGATAGCGGCTCACATAGGAGACACACTGAAATATGGTCTGAGGCCCGAGGACAAGAATCTGGCTGAGTATAGAAAAGCTAAGGATTGGGAAAACCAGTTTTTGTCTGCAATCGATGGAAACAGGGCCAAAGAGATTCATCTTCAGGATGACACGAAAACCTGTTCTATGTGCGGGAAGTACTGTGCAATATCCCTCATGGAAGATTACCTGAATTGAGATATGATGCTGATTTGAGTCCTCAAGACAAATATAGAGAAACCCAGCATGAGGGTCAAAAGCATAAACAAGTTTTCTTAGAAGAATACAACAACGAGCTGCATTCAATGTGGATGTTCAATTTAGGCTTAGCATATTGCATGCAACAACTTTCAAAGCTCTTGATACTTACTGTAGCCTTTTTCTAATTCCCGATTTGAATTGGCGACCCATCACAGCCACCCTATTGCATGGATTCAAAGGCAAAGATACTGACATACTCCAAGGGCTAAAGCACCTTGGGTTATATTGTTAGCTGGATTCAAGCCAGAGCAACTTTAGGGCTATCAGTGGTCCCTTCAGCCAGATCTCTTTCTCTGACTGATCGATCTATGCACGGACGCTTTGCAAT
>JALHSR010000263.1 GCA_022865315.1 Methanotrichaceae archaeon
AACCACTTTGCATATAAGACTTTCCCTGTTAGATGAAATTATACTTAAGGTTAAGAGAGAGTTTAACATTTGAATTATTTGTTCACATTTTATATGAACAAAAGAAATTCGTCCAAAGACTTTATCGCGGATTGGAAAAATTGAATTAGAGTCAGGGGCTTAATTAACCAAAACAGTTGCGATTAAGCCTGACAATTAGGGCTTGCCTGGTGAGAGAAAATATCGGATTTATTTGAGTCAAACTTTTTCTCAATCTGCAAACCACATTCCGAAATCCGCATTTGGAAAATGACCCATTTACGCATTCACTCTTATACCTATTGATGTATTAACAAAGAAATATCGGAATCAACGGAGCTACGTCCCCCATAACATGCAGGATGACGACCATGTTTTGCGAATCGTGTATGAAGAATACCTTGAACATATATTAGTCATAACCTTGTATCCTGGAAGGAGTCAAAGATATGAGAAGAATTAAATATAGTAAAGACGTGGATGCTCTTTTGGTAGAGTTATCAGACAAACCCATTGATTATGCGGAAGAAGAAAGGCAAATCATCGTGCATTTCACAAAAGATGGAGAACCTGTTCTCCTTGAAATCTTAGATGCCAAGGAATTTATGATGGGTTCCCTTACAAGTTTACTTCAAGAAAAGGAAGTCGCCATCCCCTGAGTGAGCCAATGACTCAGTGCCCCAATGCCCCAATTACCTAATGGCCCAATTACTTAATGACTTAATGACTGCTTTTGCTCTTTATATAAAGGCCGTAGCGATTTCAACTCCAGCAGCTACCCACTATGAAATGGTGAAGCAATCTTTACTCGCCGGCAAAGATGTCTTTGTCGCAAAATGTCAAGAATAAAGATTTGACCCCCAGCGTATCAGCCTGCCGATGCATCCCTATTTCGCCAAGGGAAAGCAGGAGAGAATTGCAGTAATCCTTAAAAGAGATGGTGATGAGAAGATTGGCTAAGGAGTTTGGCCCCATATTTTCCGAAAGGAGGTTTCCTTATGCAAACAGAGATTTTAACGGATGAACAATACAAGGATTTATCTAGAAATCTCATCAAAGCCGTTGAAAACCGCTGCAGAATACTGCCATTAAATTCCTTGAAAAAATCGAAATATACATTAAAGAGGCCGATATACATCACGATTGAAACAGATGAAGATACCATCATTGCCACTCTGGACGACATTGAAGCATTTGCTTATGCCGATAATGAATTTGAGGCTATTAATGGTCTGTGCGATGAAATTGTTGAACTCTACGAAGATCTGAGGGAAAATCAGGGAAACCTGGGAACCTTACCCCAGAAATGGCTGGAATACCTGAACGAGGTAATAACCATCCATGAAGATTATTGATATTGAGAAAATATTCAACAAGTTGTCTCTACAGGTTCGTTCTACCAGCCATAACTATGGCTGGCTGACGGTCAACGGCAAAAAGATTCTCAGAGTTCATTACTCGCATGGAAGAGGCGATCTACCGGATAAGTATAATGGACTCCGAAATTTGGACAGGGTGATATGTTACACTTGGGAGAGAAAAAGAGGAGGCCCAAGTGGAGAATTTGAAGAAGCAGCATCCGCCGTCGTTTAAAGCGAGAGTGGCTTTAGAGGCCTTGAAGGAGATTAAGACCTCAG
>JALHSR010000264.1 GCA_022865315.1 Methanotrichaceae archaeon
CAAATCTGATATTTGCAGCAGCCGAGATTTTCTTTGTTTCGAATTGAGTCCTCGAAGCACCCATGTAGAAAAAGAATCCATAACTATAAATAGTATTAATAGTATATAATATTTTCGATATTAAAATAAGGGCTGGTTAATAGGAGTCCTCGAAAGACAGATTTAAATGAAGTTACTGCGGCAGAAGCACTGCTGCCGCCTGTAACGCCCAATTGATAAACGCTTGAGGGAAAATGCCAATCCAGATCACTGCTATCAGAGTTATGATCAAAGCAAACACATAACCTTTGGATTCAGGCATCTTTGGACCAATAGGTTCCCGTAGGTACATATAGCTGACAATTCTGAGGTAATAATACAACGACAAAGCACTATTCAGAATTGCGAGAACAGCTAACCATAAGAGACCCGCATAAATGGCCGAGCTAAAGAGAACGAACTTGCCGATATATCCAGCCGTGGGAGGTATGCCCGCTAAAGCGAACATGAAGATCAACATGCTAAATGCTGTAATGGGAGCTCTTTGACCCAATCCCGCGTAATGCGATATATCATCGGGGTCTACATCACTTTGCTTGGCCACCATGTTAGCAACTTGTGCCGTTCCAATGAATGCCCCAGTTTTCATGAGTGCATGCCCCAAGATCAACAATAGACCGCCAGCAATGCCGAGCTGGGCAATACTATAGCCATTGACCATCTCAGCTGCAGCACCCACCACAACAAATGATATAGCTATGTATCCGGCCTGAGCAATGGAAGAATAGGCTAGAATGCGTCTAACATTGTTCTGCCAGCATGCTGCTAGATTACCTAGGGTCATTGTTATGGCCGCAAGTATAGCGAAGGCCAAATACCACTCCAATCGGAGGGCCACCAAAGCTATGAGAATTACTCTGAAGGCGGCTGCAAAACCCATCTTTTTTGAGCCTGCTGCCAGCATGGCCGATACTAAAGGAGGAGCGCCTTCATACGTGTCGGGAGCCCACATATGGAATGGCACTAAGGCCATCTTGAAAGCAAAGCCAGCTATGACAAAAACCAGTGCTACTATTGTTGCAGGTGAAAAGTTCGTGATAGCCGCATTCGCTATGCCCTCAATACTTGTCGTATAAGCCATTCCATATAACAGCGAGAAGCCGAAAAGCATAACTGCTGATGATGCACTTCCAAATATGAAGTACTTCATTGCTGCTTCCAAATTCTTCTTTGACTTATCGAATGCAGCCATGGCATATGTGGATAAGCTAGCAAGCTCAAACCCTATGAATAGGGTTACCAAATCAATCGAACTTGCAACTACCATCATACCCACTGTAGCGAACAGAAGTAGAGAATAGAATTCATCTGCCCCAGGATCATCCATGTATCTTGACATGGATCCGATTACTATTAACAGCGATACTATAACGAAGACCGCTTTGAAGAACTGGGAGAAGATGTCAACCGAGACAGTCCCAAAGAAAAATATTGCAGGAGGAGCTATGAACGCTGTTGCTGCCACTAAACCCAATGCTAGAATGAGCCCAATAAGACATAGATAGGCGGAGATCTTGCCGCTTTTCTTTATGAGTGCTCCCAAAAGTACAATTAGAATTGCAATAATTGTGAGCAACCCTTCAGGAAATAAAGGCATGAAGTGCATTAGATCCACTTCAGATCACCCCCATCTGAACAAGAGTTTGCACAGGTTCCATTATTTGAACCGCCGCAACACCCATAATGTCTGTCATCAGGTTTGGCTTAATTCCGAATAACAAAGACAGCAATACAATCATGCCCATAGAAAACAGCTCGTAGGAATGTGGTTCGTGAATGTCAATGTACTTTCTCAATATCGGTCCAAATAGTATTTTCTGGCAGGCCCACAGATGGTAACCGGCTGTTACTGCTACGCTAAGGAATATCACTAACATAGTGTACGTGGGCAGTGTCGCATAGGAACCGGTAAGCACCATGAATTCAGCTATAAATCCACTCATGCCCGGCAAGCCTAATGAAGCTAAGAAAGCCGCTAGCATCAGCACACCGAACTTTGGCATTCTATCGGCCAGACCACCAAGATCGGCAATGATCCTAGTTCCTACAACGTGCTGGATTGTACCAGCTGACATAAATAGAGCACAAGTAATGATTCCATGGGAGAATTGCTGGAACATTGCTCCTTGAATAGAAAGCCAAGTGAATGCCACAGCTCCCAAAGTCACAAAGCCCATATGGCTAACCGACGAATAAGCAACCATCTTCTTGATATCCTTTTGAGCTAATGCCAAGTAAGCTCCGATAATAATGCTAAGTATGGCTATAATTGCTATCACAGTAACCCATAAACTGTTTACATTTGGCAAGATTGGCATTATGATCCTAAAGAGACCATAACCTCCCATCTTCAGCAGAAGAGCCGCAAGGACAACAGACCCAGCCGTGGGTGCTTCGACGTGAGCATCTGGTAGCCATGTATGGAATGGGAACGCAGGCATCTTCACCAGGAATCCAAATAGTAAACCTGCAAAAATAAGGTTCAACAAGCCCGGTGAGAATATCGCCTGATTTGAGGTAGCCTGCAACAGCACGAGCATGTTAAAAGTGTGAGAGCCATCTGGCAAAGTATAAGCGAAATATAGCCCGAAAATCGCCAGCAGCATAACCAAGCTCGCAACGTGTGTATATATGAAGAACTTGATTGCAGAATAATCCTTCCTCGGCCCGCCCCAGATTCCTATTAAGAAATACATGGGAATCAGCACAATCTCCCAAAAGATATAGAATAGGAAGAAGTCCAATGCCATGAAGACACCAAGCACTCCCACTTCATTCAAGAGGAGCAAAGCGAAGAACTGGTTCGACCTATGGCCTTCGCCCCAGGCATATATTATTACGAGTATAGAGACTATAGTACTCAAAAGGATTAATGGCAGACTTATGCCATCAATACCAATGGTATAGTTGATTCCCAGAGATGGAACCCATTCATAGTTTTCGACAAACTGCATGGTCTTTGAAGCCTTTTCGAAATCCATGTAGACCCATAGAGAGATCAGCAGAGGTACTAGCGAAGCTATAAGAGCCACACTTCTTGCCTGAGCTCTGGATCTGGTCAGGAAGGTGATTATAGCCCCCAATAGTGGAATGGCTATCATTAGCGATAGGACGTTGGAGATCATAGGAACACCCCCGCAGCTATAGCAACAATAACCACCAAAATCACTATCCCTAGTACTAGCGCGGTCACATAATTCTGCACAACACCAGTCTGCACTTTTCTCATATGTCCAGCAAAGCCCAAGACCCATGAGCTTAGCCAGTTAAGCCAACCATCTACCAACTTAATATCGATTATGTTGAGAATAATCGAAGCACCATAAATAACAGTCTCGGCGAACCATGCAGTTAATATCTCGTGTTGATAGTACCCCTTCAATAGCATTTTTCGCAGCGGATCCTTATCTCCCGAAACCATTGATGGATCGAATCTCTTCCACCGTTTAAAGTAGAACAGGGCTGCTAATAATATTCCACCCACACCCACTAATATAGGCAAGATCTTTATTATGAAGGGCTCTCCTGCTGCCTCTTCACCTTCTGAAGCACCCTCTGAAGCACCTTCCGAAGCACCTTCTGAAACATGTTCTAAAGGAGTGACATGTCCGCCTATTATTGCTAGCTCCTGGAAATCTAGCTCATAATAATCGAAATTTGTGTCCAGATATTTATAGAAAGGACCGATGGCGATTCCGCCAAATAATAAGGCAAAGATTGCCAAAACAACCAATGGTCCCAGCATAATCCAACCTGACTCGTGCTTATGATAATCTGACCGCTCATCTCCAGTGAATGTGACAAACCACATCCTAAAGCTATAAATGGCCGTAAGCAAGGCCGCGGAGATCAGGAATACATATGGCAAGTAGTTAACTACCATAGCATATTCATATTGTACAACCAATATCTCATCCTTGGAATAAAATCCTGTAAATAAGGGGAATCCTGCCAAGGACAGAGAACCTATAAACATTGTCCAGCCGGTCCATTTCATGTATTTAAGGACACCTCCCATCTCACGCATGTCGTTAGTGTTCGTGGCATGAATAACAGAACCTGCGTCGAGAAATAGGAGCGCTTTGAAAAAGGAATGGCAAATTAGATGGAATATTCCAACAGCTACTGCCAAAACCCCGATAACAGCGCCAGCCCCAAGAGCAGCCATCATGAAACCTAATTGTGATACCGTTGAGAAAGCCAGAACACGCTTAATGTCAAACGCAGAAAGGCCCATAGAGGCAGCAAAGATTGCAGTAAAAGCACCTACTAATGTCACAAGTTGAAGCCCATAGGGAGCCGCATAAAAGAGCGGAAACATTCTGGCAACAAGGTAAACGCCGGCAGTAACCATCGTGGCCGCGTGGATCATGGCTGAAACTGTAGTCGGACCTTCCATGGCATCAGGCAGCCATGCATGCAGCGGGAATTGCCCTGACTTGCCTGCTGCACCACCTAACAAACATATAGCAATAAACGTTAGCTGTATCGGTGGGATTTGGTAAATATTAGCATAAATCACTTCAAATTGCAGCGGGTATTGGCCGGGTTGTATAATAAGATTAGTACCCAGATTGACCAGGTTATTATATAGTAGCACTATCCCTGCCAGGAAAAGCACGTCGCCCACCCTCGTAGTCAGGAACGCTTTTTTGGCAGCTTCTGCAGCGGAAGGTTTCCTGTACCAGTATCCTATTAACAAGTATGAACAGAGGCCTACTAATTCCCAGAATACAAAGAACTGGAGCAAGTTATCCGAGTAAACAAGTCCCAACATTGCAGCCGTGAAGAGTGCTGCTTCAGCGAAATACCTGGCCATGCCAGGATCCCCGTTCATGTATTCCGTAGCATAGAAGTGAATCAGACTAACCACGAATGTTACCATCAGCAGCATAACAATAGCTAGGGGATCGATCAATATCCCAAAATTAAATAGGGCAAACCAGTGCCATGATTGTTGGACTATCCCAACAGGATATATCTCCGAAAATATTCCCAAAGAAATGATCAATCCGATAACAGTCGCCAGGACAGCAATTAAACCTCCACCTCTGGGCAACCTCCATCCAAAAAAGAAGCATAATGCTGCTGCTAACACAGGCAATAACACAATCAGATAAGCATAATCGGCCCAGATCAATCTTACCACCTCATTGCATTCACAGTATCTAGGTCAATAGTTCCATACAGCCGATATAGCCTTATTAGTATGGCAAACCCGATTCCAGCCTCCGCCGCCGCTAATGCTATCGAGAACAGAGCAAAGACCTGTCCATTATAATTTGGCGCGTATGTAGAGAAGGCAACAAGGTTGATATTGGCACTATTGAGCAATAGCTCTATACACATCATTAGTTTGACACCGTTCTTTTGCGTGATGAGACCATACAAGCCGATAGTGAACACAATGGACGAGATCATCAGATAAAGTTCCACTGGAATCATCTGCTTCTATCCCTCCTTATCATATCCTAACACCCCCCTAGACCGCTTCCTTCTTTGCAATGTATATCGCCCCAACAAGCGCAGCGGTCAGAACCAAGGCCAGAACCTCAAATGAGAAGACATAGATGGTGAAGATCTCCATCGCTATTTCTCCTATCCCGCTCTCGGGATACCTAGCGCCCTCCCAAGATTCGTATATATATCGTTTCTCCTCCGGCACCCCCCAATGTGTTATGGAGAACGCCGTAAAGAGCAACGCAAGAAAGGCTAAGGTCAAAATAATGACTTTGATCTTATATTTCACCATGTGATTCCTCCACAATTGTCTTCCTCGTGAGCATGACAGCGAACAATATCAGAACGCCAACCGCACCAATGTAAACCAAAACTTGGGCTATGCCTACAAATGTTGCGTTCATAACTATGTATAGAGCAGCTATGCTCGCAAAACTCCCAAGTAAGTAAAGAGCACTATGTACAACATTTTTCGAATATACCACTAGAGCCGACAACAGCACGGTTATGCCACCGATCGTAATAACTGTGATAAGATAAACGATGAACCTTATGTTCATGGCAATCAAATTATCATAGATATTCTGAGCCATTGGCGAAAATAGGATTACGAGGGCCAAGCCTCCAAAGATGATTGCTAAGGAAGCTAGAATAACCAATAATGAAAAGACCTCTCTCACAACATTTGAATCAGATTTCTTGGCCATCAGGATGCCCCTCCTTCTTTAGTTTTATTCTCCACAACTTCTTCTTTGGCAGCAACCTCCTTGATCGCTGCCTTTTCACTAACACCTGCTTCCACTTCATTGGCGGCCTTCTTGGCCGGTGCCCCATCCCCTGCAGCTTTTTTGGCCGTCCCCTCGCTCTTGGCGGCAGCAGCCTTTTTCTTCTCAGCTGCCACCCTCTTGGCCTCTTCAGCTAGCTTCCTGGACTCTTCTTCAGTATATTTCTTAACTGCCAGTTCGTAGGGACCTTTTATTATATCCTGTCGTGTCCAACCAGTCATGGTGACTTTCTTTCCCATCTTTAAACATTCAACTGGACACTCGTCCACGCATAACCCGCAGAACATGCATCGACCATAATCGACCTGCGGGAAGATCATCTTCTTATTCTTGAGCGGATTTCCGAACACATAAGGAACCATTTCGACACAGCTGTTAGGACAAACTCTGGCACAAGATGCGCACCCAATGCACAAAGTGGCATCAAGTTCATGAATGCCTCTTTCCACCTCTGGAAGCTCTATCATCACCTCAGGATACAGCCTAGTAACCTCAGTGCCATGAGTAGCGGTCTTCAAGGTCCATCTCAAGGCTTTTGTTGGAAATACTCTCTTTAACATTAATCTGCCACCTCATGCAAAGTAAGCTAAAAGGTAAGGTCCTACCAATACTGCCCAGGCCAAATTCACTATAGATAGAGGAAGCATCCATTTCCACCCTAGATCCGTTACTTGATCTATCCTAAACCTTAGCAAAGAGCCTCTTACCCAGATCAAAAAGACGAGCACTATTATTATTTTTATTACGAACCAGATCAAAGGAGTTACGACCGATAACAAAGGTAAGGGTATAATCGGACCAGACCAGCCTCCGAGAAATAGCAAGACCATCAGTATCGAACCAAGAAGCATCATATCATATTCCTGAAAGTACAGCAAACCCCATCTGATTCCACCATATTCTGTGGTATATCCTGCGATTATCTCCTCTTCGGCCTCGCTTTGGTCGAAAGGAATTCTTCCTAAATCGGTTATTATTGCAATTGTAAAGATTATGAAACCCAAAGGCTGGGCAAATGCATACCATAGTGTCTGGCTCTGCACAATTTCTACGAGATTCAAGCTTTGAGCCATTATAGCCACAGCAATTACACATATGCCCATGGGAACTTCATAGCTAATCATTCGGGCGATGCCTCGAAACGCACCAAGCATGGAATACTTGTTGTTAGAGCTATAACCGGCCATAAATGCACCTATAGCCAGGAGGCTCAAAGCTGCCTCCACATAAAAGGCACTTATATCCATATTGGCTACCACAAGGGGATATTCTTGGCCTTCGATGTACAATGCTCCGAATGGTATAGCAGCTGCCACCAACATGGTAGCCATAGAAGCAACGATAGGCGCCCAGACATACACTTGGCGATCGGCTCCTTCCGGAATGCTATCTTCTTTAGTGAATAGCTTGATGGCATCTGCACCAAGCTGTATTATGCCCCAACGGCCTCCCACTCGGTTTGGGCCAAACCTAGCTCCAATATCCCCCAACACCTTCCTCTCAAGCCACACTACTGCCATAGCCCCTACGTTAACTATAGCAGAAAGAATAAGCGCACCCACAATTCCAAGTATCAGTGCGTAGAGAGCAGGATATTGGGAGATAAACGAGTACATATAATCAATTATAGATGATAAAATTTCTCCATAACCAGCCAATCACAATCCCTCCTACCTATCCACCTCTGCTGTACAAGCATCCATACTGCCTGCAATAGCCACTACATCAGCAATATATACCCCCTCAAGCAATGGCGGAAGCGCCTGGAAATAAGCATATACAGGCCCCCTCACCTTTACTCGATAGGGTTTATCGGTTCCATCGGAGATTGCGTAGATTCCCATCTCACCTCGCGGATCCTCTACTCTATAATAGGCTTCACCTGCAGGGACCTTCTTAGGTATTTTTTCTTCTGTTCTTATCGGTCCAGCAGGTATCCGATCCAAGCATTGCTCAATGATGCGCAAACTCTCAAGTATCTCATCGAGCCTGACCTCGATTCGGGCAGAAGCATCTCCTTTTGTACGACTTATAACCTTGAAATCTAAGTCAGGATAAACCAAAATGGGATCCTCCTTCCGCATATCATAGGGTACGCCCGATGCCCTCAAAGGAGGACCCGCAACTCCCATAAGTTTGGCATCTTCAGTAGTGATGATACCTACGTTATCCATTCTCAGATGATAGATTGGATCTTGGTCAAATAGTGCGATATACTCATTAGTCCTCGATTCAACTTTCTTTAGGACACTTCTACATTTATCTATGAATCCCTCGGGAAGATCGTTGCGAACTCCCCCGAATCGCACGAAAGTATGAGTTATCCTAGCGCCAGTGACGCTTTCAATCAATGCTAATATATCCTCTCGGTCTATGATCATATACAAGAATGGAGAATAAGTGGCGCTTCCCAGCAAAGTCAAGAACTCTCCCGTGCCTAGAAGATGGCTTTGTATCCTTGACAGCTCCTCTAAAATGACGCGTATATATTGAGCCCTCTCCGGCGGAGTGATCCCAAGAAGTCTCTCGACAACACCGCAGTAACACTCATTATTGCTCAATGATGCCAAATAACAGAGTCTGTCCGTATAAGTAATACCCTGCAACCAGGTTCGATTTTCCATGATTTTCTCGATACCCTTATGAATATATCCAACATCGAGGAAGGCTTTCTTCACTCGCTCGCCCTCAACGAGAACGTCTAGAAGAAAAGGGCCTGGCACAATGGCGTGTTGCGGTCCCATATGCATGATCATCTCAGAATCGGATTTCAATTCTGACTCCTCACGTTCCTTGAAAGTAGGATATTTCGGCCGTTCTTGGATAATTGTCTGGGCTTCAATTTCTGCAGGTGTCGGCGAAAAGATATATTCCGTATGCCCAGATGGATTCAGACGCTCGACCGCTCTTTGGCCGGTAGTTACATCGGGATAACCTTTGAAATCTTTCCTCCATGGCCAGGAACCAACGAGCTCATCAGGTAGCAATAGAGGAAACAACTCAGGATGGTTTTCGAAGTTAATGCCATACATTTCCCAAGTTTCGCGCTCGTACCAATTGGCGTTCCAATATAGACCTGTTAAAGACTTAACTGAAGGATTATCTCTTTGAGTTTTGACTTTTAGAAAGGCTACTACCTGGTGTGTGCCATGACTGGCAAGAAACTCCACGACTTCCATCTCGTTCTTGGTTACCCAGTCAACTCCCGCACAGCCAGAATAATGATCAAAATTGAGTTTGTCATGCATGAATTTGCAAACTTCTACAATTTGTGTGTAATCAATTATGGCCCAGAGACGTCTTTCTGATTCTATCCGTGATTCCAAAATGGCGCCTGGGAAAGCTGTCTGCATTGCGCTCAAGACTTCGTTAGCAGTGGTCAATGTCAAGTCCCCCCTATTTAATATCCACGTTTATCCTTACGTTGTCTAATCTTTTCTTGGAGATTTGTAAAAGCCTCTATGAATTGCTCCGGTCTTGGTGGACAACCTGGTACAAAAACATCTATTGGGAAGTAATCAGCAGTATTTTGAATAATATTGTAAGAGTCGTAGAAAGGCCCGCCTGAGATGGCACACTCCCCCACAGCCAAACACCATTTAGGTTCCAACATTTGCTCCCAGAGGTTTTTGATGGCCGGCAGATATTTTCTAGTGATATAACCGCTAATAATCATTACATCGGCTTGCCTGGGAGTGGCTCGAGGAATGATGCCAAAGCGATCGCAGTCGTAATGAGATGCACCAAAGACCAGCATTTCAACACCACAGCAACCCATGGGTTGCATTAGAAACCAGAGAGAATTCTTCCTACCCCAATTCAGAACGTTCTTTATAGGCCCCATTTCAATTATCTGATGGATCTTTTCAGTAGTGGTAAACCAAACATCGGCCAACGGTTGGCCCCAAATGCTCCATTTCTCAAGCTCTTTGTCAACAACTGTGGGCACCGGAATTACGTCGCCTACACCCAATGCAAAGCCTCCTTCTTAATTGCATAGACCAGTCCAATTAGCAATACGATGATGAATAGAAGCATCTCAAAGACTGCTATATTCATAGACCCAAAAACCAAGAAGCTCTCCATGAACTTGCTGGCATAAACGTAAATCCAGGGATATAGGAAGAGGACCTCAACATCAAATATCACGAAAACAATAGCGAATAGATAATATTGGACGCTGTATTGTACTCGCGCATCGCGGATTGGGCTAAGCCCACCTTCATATATCGAAATTTTTCGACGACCGGGCCTTAACGGGGCTATGATCTTTACAAGAGCTAAAGAAGCAATAGGAATGATAGCTCCCATTATCATGAATATAATAAGTGGGATATAATAAATCAAGGCTGGCACTTCGGCGGCCATTGTTCATCCTCCGTAAGAGCTAAACATAGGGTCTGGTATAAAAGGTTTATGAGAAATTATTTCGAGCCGCCAGGGTTCGATTTCAGCATTTTCGAGAAGTTCAAAGTAGGATTGTTATCATCAGGTGAAAAGATGGAGATAGTGAAGCAAATAGAGCTAAGTCCTGGAATGAGCGTTAATTCTTTAACTGAAGGTATGATGCATTGCGGTTTCGGGGCTAGAAGGCTATCTGAGGCCGTTAATATTTTTGAAACCATGTTGTCAGGCGATTATAGGAAGTTCTTCGCAGTCTCCGGCGCGATAGTGCCAGCAGGTATGAGAAATATAATATCAATGCTTATCAAGGAAGAGCATATCGACGTTCTCTTGGCAACAGGTGCGAATCTGGTGCATGATATAATCGAATCCTTCGGTTGCCACTGTTTAGGACCATCAGAGTATGATGATGCCGCATTGAGGATTTCGGGTCTAAGCAGAATATATGATGTCTACCTAAGAGATGAAGATTTCATCAGATTCGAGCAACTCATGCAAACGATATTGCCTGATGAGAAAGAAATTCTTGCTGGGTGGGAGTTTCTTCGTCTACTTGGATCGAAAATAGACGACGATAAGTCCATTCTACGTTCAGCTTATAACCGAAATGTGCCGATCTTCTGCCCAGCCTTGGCGGATTCGATGATTGGACTGCAGGCTTGGCTTCATAGCCAGACCAAAAACCTTCACGTGGATGCCTTTGCCGATGTAAAAAAGATCGTAGATATTTGTTATCAATCTCCTAGATCAGGGATAGTCATTGTGGGAGGAGGTGCGCCAAAGAATTTCGCTTTACAATCTATGCTGGTTACCCCAAAGAGCTTTGATCTCGCGATTCAATTGACAACCGATACGCCAGAAGCAGGAGGGTTATCTGGAGCCACTCTATCCGAGGCTATTTCCTGGGGGAAAATATCTTCCACTGCCAGATACGCAACTGTTTACGGAGATGCAACCATCACCTTACCACTATTAGTGGCCGCCACTATCAGCAGGATTGAGAATAAAAAATTAAAAAATTAAAAATTTAGGAGGATATCATATGGAGGTTGTAGTTGGCATCAGTGGCGCTTCAGGTGTGATTTACGGAATTAGGCTTTTGCAGGTCTTAAAGGATTACGTAACCCACCTTATTATTACTCATTCCGCCCATAAAATAATCGAACTAGAAACCAATTTCATGATAAAAGAGATAGAGGAGTTGGCCGATTATGTATATGAGCCTCATGATTTTACAGCGCCCATCGCCAGTGGCTCCTTCAGATTCGATGCCATGGTTGTAATTCCTTGCAGCATGGGTACACTAGCAGCTATTGCCTCAGGAACCTCGGACACGTTAATAGCTCGAAGTGCTGACGTCTGCTTAAAGGAACAAAGAAAACTCATTTTGGTGACTAGAGAGACACCCCTAAACCTGGTGCAACTCAAGAATATGGTTTCAGCAGTTGAAGCTGGAGCCATTGTCCTTCCTGCCTGCCCAGCTTACTATTCGCGGCCAGAGAATATTGAAGAATTAGTGGACGCATTGATCGGTCGTGTGCTTGATCAACTAGGCCTTGAAAACAATCTATTTAGGAGATGGGGAGAAATGAGGAAACGCTTATAACCGATAGAATCAGAGCGCTGATCAGGTGATTCGATGAAATGCGCTCTGTGTGATGTGGATAAGGAAACATTGCCCGTCAAGCTTAACCTAGCCACTATTCATGGTCCTAAGTATGAGATGTCCGATGTCTGCAAGGAGTGCCTCGAGTTGGCACATCAGACTTATTTTGATCGGGATTTCTTGGCAGTAAAAGCCGGAACCAATGCTGCCCCACACGGTTCCTCACATGGCGAAGGCCATAGCGGACAGCATTGATTCTTCAATATCAACTTTTAATGAAAGCAATTGAGCAAATTTTGTGGTCAGCTTTCGAATTGCAGAATTTGTTTAATTCGTAAATAGAAATTGAAAGACGAAATTCAATATCAATCTCGACCATGAAGATAGATCGGACTTTTCTTGTTTGACGGAACTATTAGTTAATGAACCAATTATTATTAATGCATTATAAATATATATTTTTACTAAGGTAAAATCCCTTGGAGAGTTTAATAAGACGCATATCACTTTACAATCCAAAAAAGTGAAACAATCGTTATCGGCTGGGTGCTTCTTTCGGGGATAAACTTAAGTAGCATTGTGTTGTGCATCAGTATAAGATGTACCCTATATTACACCTAGATCACGAGGCATGATAATTTGGCAGCATTTATCGATATAAAAAACTTGACTGTGAGATTTGGAGATGTTGAGCCTCTCAGAAATATTAATTTGACAATAAATGAAGGCGAGTCTGTGGGCATCCTGGGTCGAAGCGGTTCAGGAAAGAGCGTTTTAATGCACGTGCTTAGAGGTGTAGAATCGTTTCCCGATATAAGCGGGAGCGTATTATATCACGTAGCTCGATGCAAAAAGTGTCGCCATGTTGAACTCCCAAGCCACTCTGGAGAAAAATGCCCCTGCGGAGGATTTTTTGAGCCTATAGATGTGGATTTCGTATCGCTCAACATAAACGACCCCTTGCGACGCGATGTTGTTCGCAGAATAGCAATTATGCTTCAAAGGACTTTTGCTCTATATGGCGATGAAAGAGTGATAGTCAACGTCATGAGAGCTGTTGAGGAATCTGGTGGCAGCATAAGCGTTCATAGAGCTGCTGATCTTTTAGACGAAGTAAATATGTCTCACCGAATGATGCACGTAGCTAGAGAACTTTCAGGCGGCGAAAAGCAACGAGTAGTATTGGCAAGGCAACTGGCCAAGTCTCCTATGTTACTATTGGCAGATGAGCCTACCGGCACGTTAGATCCGGCTACGGCTGAAGTAGTACATGAATCCATCAAACGTGCTGTTGAGGATTTCAATATGACCCTCATTATAACCAGCCATTGGGAAGATGTAATGATTGATCTTACGGATAGAGCCATCCTACTTGACCAAGGAGAAATCAAGTTCGAGGGCGATCCAGGCAAAGTAGCTGGAACATTTCTTTCCATGGCTGGCGAATTAAGCAAAAGAGAGCGCGCAAAAGTTGGCGAACCCATAATCAGGGTTCAGAATGCTTCAAAACGTTACATATCTCTCGATAGAGGAGTGGTAAAAGCTGTTGATAGCGCAAGCTTTGAGACATATGAAGGAGAAATATTTGGGGTTGTCGGCGTCAGTGGTGGCGGAAAAACTACGCTTTCAAGATTGGTGGGAGGTTTGATAACACCAACCTTAGGCAACATTTCGGTGAGGGTTGGTGATGACTGGGTTGATATGACTGTACTTGGCGTAGAAGGAAGAGGTCGTGCAACCAAATACATCGGCATTTTGCATCAGGAATATACCCTTTATCCTTCTAGAAGCGTAATAGAAAATTTGACTGAATCAATTGGACTAGCTCTGCCTTTCGAGCTCGCAGAAAGGAAAGCCATTCACACTCTGGAAACGGTCGGCTTTTCCGAGGAACGGTCTGAATCAATCCTGAATAAAATGCCAGATGAACTCAGCGAGGGAGAAAGACATAGAGTCGCTTTGGCTCAAGTCCTAATAAAAGAACCAAGCATTATCATACTTGACGAACCTACAGGAACGATGGATGCCATTACCAAGATCGATGTAACTAAGAGTATACTTAATGCCAGAGAAGAGCTAGGGCAGACCTTTATTATCGTAAGTCATGATATGGATTTTGTGAAAAATGTCTGTGACAGAGCTATGCTCATGCGAAATGGAAAATCTGTCTTTACCGGGGGCCCTGATGAAGTTCTAGCCAAAATAACGGAAGAGGAACAGCGCGAAATGATGGGGAGTCAAGTTTGAAGGTACTGGTTGATGGTAAAGAGCTTGATCTCCCGAAAGACGCCACAGTGACCGATGCATTGGGAAAGATTGGTACCACCTTAATCGATGGCACAATTTTAGGAATAGTCAAAGGAAGGAGCGAAAAATCACTACAGACCAACTCCTATTGGCTCAACACGATCAAAGGGCGACTTAGAATTGAACTTCTGGATACTGAGCTACAGAAAATCTGGCATGATAATGTGGATAAGATTACTGGATCAGAGGTTAAATGGGACACTGCAGACGGTATTTCATTCGGACCTTTTGCAACCACGCTTCTTTGGAGTCGAGATGCCCATGAGTACGATCGTTGGCAAGTTGTACTAGGAGCCGCAGGATTCGAAGCCCAACATACTCAGCTCATATTTATCAGAAAGAGGCACACGTCAGTTTATGGTTCTCCTAAGGATGGTGGCGTTCTAGCCAAAATTGTTGGCGGCAAGAATACGCTGGACAGACTAGGAAAAAGCGATAAAATACTGGGAATTGAGCCCATTGTGGAGTGGCAAGATCTCACTGAAAAATTGACAACTCGAAACTTCAACATGCAGCTCGAAGATGGTATGGAAATATTCACTCATATTGAAGTCGAATTGATAATGGATGCCCCGAAAGGAGCAGAGTTCTTCCTGGCCCTCACAAGAGACAATACTTTCAAAGTCGATTCGGTTTCAAGCTCCTACATATCTTCTGATCAATTATTAACGGAACGCATTAGTTTCGAGCACCGAGAACCTCGATTAGAAGGATTTGTCACTATAAGAGCCGCTGGCAGAGGCCTGGGAAGAATTTTCATTTACAAAGCTGATCGAACATCTAATCCTAGCCATTCTGTTGTGGCGCGAGTGACATCAGGCATGGACCTAATCAAATTAGCCGAACCAGGCCAGATGATCTCTATTATTGTAAGACCAAATCGAATTATGCTCATGGGTTTAGGACTGAGACAAGCTTTACAGGTCTTGAGGGAGAGGGGTATTCAGGCCGAGGTCGACGGGCCCGAAAGTGAGGATGCTGTGGTGGTCAGGCAAGAACCCAGCACAACTATGGATATAATCAAGCAGAATACGGCCAGGTTGACGACCATGCCGGCCAAGAGCTTGGTTGCGGTCGAGCTATTCTATGACAAGGCACCAAAATCAATCGATTATTTTCGTCATGTTACTGGACTTAAGGAGAAGCCGGTGGGACCGTTACCTGTCTATTTCGTCTATGAAAATACCGTGCTATTTAAGCCTGAGATTGAAGCCATTAGCTACAAGGAGCTTTTGCCAGAGAATAAACCGGTAGGTTCTGTCCCTGCTGCTTCAATAAGTGTTTCTAATCAAGTGGCTAAGAAGATAGGTCTAGTCGGCGTAAGACTTGTGGAGGACAAACGTTATGGTCCATCGGGAGAGAAGTTCGAAGCTACAAATATTATCGGCAGAGTCCTCGAACCTGAAAAGCTTGAAGATTTGGCGGAAGGTGACACAGTCTATATCCTGGAGGTGCGAAAGTGAGAATTACCAAATATATAATTACATCCCCGGAATCCGATATCTTGCCTTCAGATATCGCCATGAAGATTTACCGTTCCAAGAATGATGTTAATGTTAAAGAAACGTGCTTTGGAGTTATAATTAATGGAGAGGAGAAGGCCCTAAACGAACTTCTGAAAGAAATCCGGGCTATGGATCCGAACGGCATATTCATCAAAGATAGAGGATTTCCTCCAGGAGACGCCAGGCGTTGCAGAGGACGCAGAGGCGGCGGAGCTAGGCCTGGTTTCTATATGATCGAACATGAGTCGAAGATGCTTCCCCTGATATCCAAGGCTTTAGCTTCCGAAAGGGAGGACATGGATATAGTCTGTCCACCCAAAAAGAGACCCCTCGACTTAGAGAAATTAGAAGCAATCATAAAAACCGAGCTTTCCTGAGGTATTTCATGGCAAAAGTGATTGTATATCCTCTGACCAGCACAATACTTGCCGATTTAGTGGAAAGAATGGGCCACGAGTCCCTTGTAATTCCTACTGAAGTTCGGAAAAAGATTATCTCAACCAGCATTGATTCGCCGCCACTTAATATAACTCCCGATGACCCAAAGAAAGGACTAAAATGGGCAGCCGTTGATGTGCCATCCGGAGTAAGAGGAAGAATGGCCATAATAGGACCTTTGATTGAGGCGGCGGAGGCTGCAATTATTATTGATGATCCAGGCTGCCTAACAGGTTGCTCTGGCTGTAACAGGGCCAATGAGCTTGTTAGACTCCTGATAAAAACGAAAGGAATTCCTGTTCTTGAGATGAACTATCCAGAGGATGAAAACGAAGCAAGAGGATTTGTCCGCAAAATCAAAATCTTTTTGGAGGGTTTGAAGTGATCCGCATTGCTGAATTAGCTTGCGGACCTGAATACAGCGGTATTCAGAAAGAAATTGAGCGTGCTGCAGAGAAAGTAGGCGCTAAGATCGTTTATCCTGAAGTCTCTTTAGAAGATATTCTCAATGTTGAAAAGAAATTTGGAGTAAAAGTAGCCTCTGGAGACCTCAACTTAGCTATGGCTCGAGCGGTACGAATCATTGAAAATCCCGATTTAGCCGATGCTGTAATCGTAATGACATGCTTCCGCTGCGCTGAAGCGGCCATCATAAGATCTGAAATCAGAAAATTTATCCATGAAAAGTCTAGACTGCCAGTCCTTAGCTATTCTTTTACAGAAAGGACCACGGCTGAGACCCTGTTTACAAGGATGGAAGCATTGGTCACAACAGTCAAATTCCGCGGATTACTTGCCAGGGAGAGCCAAAAAGGGCTGACAGCAGGAATAGACTCTGGTTCTACTACCACAAAATCCGTAGTCATGAAAAACAACCAAGTAATAGGTACAGGCTGGGTGCCCACTATCGAAGTAATTCAGAGCGCGGAAGATGCTTATGATGCCGCGCTAAGTGCAGCTGGGGTAAATAGAGCTGATATTCAGGGTTTGGGCGTCACTGGCTATGGAAGGTTCTTGGTGGGCAAGCACTTCGATGCCAAACTAGTTCAAGAAGAGATCACTGTAAACGCCAAAGGAGCCGTTTTTCTGGCCAATGCTCAGAAAGGTTCTGCCACAGTAATAGATATTGGAGGGATGGACAATAAGGCCATTGCCGTACATGATGGCATTCCTGGAGGTTTTACAATGGGTGGCATATGCGCCGGAGCTTCAGGAAGATTTCTTGAGCTTACAGCTCGCCGCCTAGGCATCGATATAACTGACCTAGGCAAGCTAGCTCTGAAGGGCAATTATGAGAACGTATCCATGAATAGCTACTGCATAGTCTTTGGTACGCAGAGCCTAGTTAATAGCCTATCCATGGGCTGTAAGCCCGAAGATGTGGCTATGGCAGCATGCCATAGCGTGGCTGAGCAAGTATACGAGCAACAACTCCAGGAGGTAGAGGTTAAAGAGCCAGTTATTATGGTTGGCGGCACTTCACTAATTGAGGGGCTCCCTAAAGCCATGGAATCCCTCCTCAATATCAATGTAATCGTTCCTAGGTATGCCCAATTCGTTGGAGCAGTTGGTGCATCATTGCTAGTCTCAGGGCTGCTGGAGGGCTGAGATGGAGCCCCTAGAGGTCTTCAAAGTGGAGGTCACGGGTGATGAAGAATTCGGATCCAAGAAGTATCGTGAGCTTATTATGGACATCCTACAGGACCTCGGGCTTATCAGATCCATAGGTCATCTTTATGTTTACATAGATATTAAGAAACCTGTATTTGCCGTCTATGGTCTCATCCGAACAAACATACCGCCACTTAATGTGCAGGATATAGGAGATGTTCTGAAGCTGGATGGGGTTTATCAGATTAAATTGAATAATGAAGAACATATGGAACAACTTCTCAAAATTTTATGGCAGACCTATGGCCGGGAACGGATCGAACAACCAGCAAGGGACGTATTAATAGTTGTTTCAGATAAATCACCTGCCGAACTTGAGGTCGTAGATGTGAAGGCAGAGTTCCGCCAGGATTTGACAGACGCACTAATAAGGGTGGCACCTGAAGGATTCAGAAACCGCAGGAATGAGATGACAGAGAATAGCTTCCTTTTCATGGCCGCAGAGGAAACCCTCACGCCTGAACTGATCTATGAAATAAAGGAGAAGATCAGGAGTATGGAGAATGCTTGAGCCCATAATGTTTACCGGTGGTGTATACAAGCACGATGTGGTCATGGAGCTAGTTGAAGACCTGGGAGGCTACATTTTACAGAAGAACATTACGCAGAGCGAGGTGATACTACTTTTTCTAGTCCCCTCTGAGGATTTGCCAGCTATGCAAGACCTTGTCAAAGAGCTCAGAGGAGAACTTACTAGGGCACCTTTAGCAGGAACGGAAGTGGCAGTTGTAACTCCAACGCTTGCCATCCACCACCTGCCTCATGTGGCTTGTGATATTGCAGAATATCTTCGACGGAATGGTGCCAAATCAAACATGATAGGACTGGCACGGGGAGTTGGGAGAGAGATATCCCAGATAAACGAGTATGAAACAATGCTGATTAATGAACACGATTCGGCAGTGTTCATATTTGGAAATTTTGCAGAGTGTATTCGTAAAAAAGAAAATTTATATCGAAATATTAACGTTCCTGTTGTTATCGCTGGCGGCCCTGATATCAATAAGAAAGATTTGCCATATGCTTTTGAATATGTGCCCTCGGTTGGTCGCATCGCTCATAGATCCAGGAAAGCCACGGAATTAGTCACCCTGGATAGAATTATCGCAGCTATTGGCCGGGCGCTCGATAGGACTAGAGCTGAGATCACAAAAGACCCTCTAACGACTTCGCCTCCCAGAGTTATGGATGCTGTAAGAGAGCAAGTACCTGAAGTAGAGTATTCTTATTCGCCGTTGCCAATAGCGTTAAACCTCACTGGCATCCGAATTAAGCTGCCTTATGAAAAATATAAGGACAAAACTCAAGAAGTAAGGTTTGATGAAGGCGTAACCCTAAAAGAGATCGCAGTCATAAAACCATCGAGAATGAAAGACTATATATCGGTAAGAATATTGCCTTCATCTGAAACCGGATTTGTGTTCTAAACCTATCGAAATGATATTATGAAATTTGAGGATGAAATTGACGGCATTCTGGTAACGGGAAAGGAAAAGGCGGCTAAAGAAATACTCAAGACAATAGAACAAACATATGGAGAAGTGCCCTATATCTTTCAGTTCATGGAGGGACAGCCTGAGATCCTTCTGACAAAAGTACTGCACCACAACGCCATATTAAGAAGCTCTACGCTGGATACGAAGACCGTTGAACTGATCTCTATCGCCGTTTCAGCAGCAATGAGATGTAACCATTGTCTAAAGCTGCATATTCGAATAGCGCATAAAATGGGAATCTCCGATGAAGAGATCGCCACAGCCATTTTTCTGGCTGGAAATTTAGTCAACGCAAGCGTACTTGCAACTGCTACACGTCATCTTGATGAACAACGGGAGCTATGCCGGACATGCGAAATGGGAATTTGCGAGATCAATGCTGAAAAATTAGATAAAAAAATATAACGTCTTTTTATAAATTTTATGTTTTAATTCGAGAGCTGAAAATATCATATTATTTGGCCGCCTGCATGGTTGATGAATTGCATTTACAGCAAAGGGCTATCGATTTGCTATGCTTGTTTTGTAGGCTTCAAGATATATATGAGATCCAGTAGTCCTTTAGAAACAAGAAGAGAACTATAGAAAACTAAGGCGAAATTCAAGAAAATATCTATATTGCTGATTTTTCATTTAGCGCTGCTAGTGGTGATTAGTGATATATGGAACTAAAGATAGCTATAAAAGCAGCCAAAAGGCGCCCTTTTTCAAGAGACGCAGATAACCAAGTAGTATACGCTCTAAATGTTTAGGCCCAGACAGGAGCAATATTTGATAAACTGAATTCCAGAACATAAATATATATATATCAGCACCGATTTTAATATCAATAGGAAGCCAATAGAGGGGATATATAACGAATTCAAAGAATTTGCTATTAAAGGAAATGCTGTTGATCTCGCCGTAGCATTCATATTTGGCGCTGCTTTTAGCAAGATAGTCAATTCACTAGTCAATGATATTATTATGCACCGCCTATAGGCATGGCATTGGGAGGAGTGGAATTTTCAAGTCTTTTCATTTCATTAGACGGAAAGAGCTATCCTTCACTTGCCGTGGCTACGGCGACTAGTGCTCCAACAATCAACTATGAGGTCTTTATCAACACCATCCTTGAATTCTTGATCATAGTACTAGTGTTATTTTTCTTAATCAAAGGGATCAATAAATCCAAGCGCAATGAAGAAGCTCCTCCACCAGTACTAAGGATTGCCTTTATTGCAAAGAGAGCATTTCTAAAGAGGCAATGCGTTGTCCTCATTGCACATCAGATCTCGCTAGCGCTTGAGTCTGAAATCGGCTGACAGATCAGTCCGATTTCATGTTTTTTTTAAATTCGATTTGGAGTTCAAATATTTAATCAATAATCGATCTCATTCAAATAGCACAATTAGAAACCTCCAAAATAGCTCTTCACAAGATTCAGTATGAAAATAGCGAAATTTAAATTTTATAAAAATATTTATTAGCATTTTGCACCAAAAACTCTAAGTCCAATCCTGATTTACTTGGGATATACATGACGGATGAGCTGTTGCCAAATCCATCAAACGGATCATTCGCCAAGATTTGCCAAAAAGATAACGAGGTCTTGGATCTTTTCGATGAGGTCGTAAGTGATTGGTGGATTGCATCGTTCGCCGGAAATGAAAACATTTTCACACCACCACAACGTTCAGCTATACCATTGATCCATAAAGGGAAAAATGTCCTAATTTGCTCTCCTACAGGTTCCGGAAAGACCCTGTCGGCCTTCATCTCTATCATCAACGAACTCCTTATTTTGGCCAAAAATGAAGCCTTGGAGAATAGTATCTATTGTCTATATATCTCTCCACTTAAATCTCTTGCCAATGATATTTACAAGAACTTGGAAAAACCACTTTCTGAAATCCAAGATTTGGCACGAGAAAGGGGACTTAAAACGCAGGAGATAAGGCATGCCATCAGACATGGCGACATTTCATCTAAAAATAAATCAAAAATGATAAAGAGGACGCCTCATATTCTAAACACAACCCCAGAAAGCCTAAGCCTCTTGCTTAACGCGCCTCAATTCAGAAAAAAACTGGAAACTGTCCAATGGGTAATTGTTGACGAGATTCATTCGCTAGCGAGTTCAAAAAGGGGCGTCCATCTATCTCTTAGCCTGGAGCGTTTGGAAGAACTCAAGAAAGAGCTAGCAGCGCCGAATGAATCCATAGATCCAGATGCGGGAAGTTTCATCCGCATAGGATGCTCGGCCACAGCAGAGCCTTTGGATGAAATTGCCGCTTTTCTCGCCGGAAACGACAGACCTATTGAGATTGTGGACACTAGGTTCTCCCGACATTTCGACCTGAGATTACTCTGTCCTGTCCCCGACTTGGTATTCACAACATCTGGAGAGCTAAATGATCGGCTTTATGAGATCATCCACAAGTATATCCAAGAGCATAAAAATACACTAATTTTTACTAATACAAGAAATGGCGCTGAGCGCGTGCTCTATAATCTCAGAACTCGTTATCCAGAGTACTATAGCGAGAAAAATACTGGCTGCCATCATGGATCAATGGGCAAAGAAGGCAGAATGGAGACAGAGGACAGGCTGAAAGCGGGTAGCCTCAAGGTCGTTTGCTCCTCAACTTCTCTAGGGCTCGGTATCGATATGCCTCACATCGATTTGGTTTTGCAGATTGGATCTCCAAAGTCTATTGCCGCTCTCCTCCAAAGAATCGGCCGAGCTGGTCATAGCTTAAATCAAGTAGTAAAAGGCAGGATAATAGTGCTGGATCAAGACGAACTGATTGAATGCGCAGTCATGCTTGAGCGTGGCAAGAGAGGTTTTGTTGATAAGATTCACATCCCTACAAACTGCTTGGACGCTCTTTGTCAGCACTTATTAGGTATGGCCTTGGAAAGAACTTGGAGCTTGGCCAACATAAAACGTTTGGTGAAACGCTCTTACTGCTATCGCAACGTGAGCGATGAAGAGATGATGAGTGCTCTAAATTACCTCGCTGGACGATATGCAGGAATGGAAGAACGGCGTATATTTGCGAAGATCTGGTACGACCCGGAGGCTGAAACTATCGGAAAGCTCGGGCGAAATGCCAGGATGATATATTATATGAATTCAGGAATGATTCCAGATCAGTTCTCCTGCGATGTGCTCACCCGTGAAGGTCATTGGGTGGGCAACCTTGATGAAAAATATATGGAAAAACTTAACAAAGGAGACGTTTTCGTCATAGGGGGCAAAAACTATCGATTCTGTTATCGGCGTGGAGGTAACCTTTATGTTGATACCACCAACGATCGCCCAAATATACCTAATTGGGTGTCTGAAAAACTCCCGCTCTCCTTCGAATTGGGAAAAAACATCCTGCATTTCAAGAATGATATGCTGTGGATGATAAAAACGCATTCTTCAGACGAAACCATCAATTGGTTGCAGGAACAATATCCTATAGATAAAAACTCAGCCTATTCAATTCTAAAAATCTTCCTACAGCAGAGGGATTACTTGGGGGAGGATTCAGTCTCAACAGATTGGAGGATCGTTGTTGAGGAGGGTTTTGATTTGGATGGGCAGCGCCGAGTCTATTATTTCCTAACAAATTATGGTGTCAGGTTTAATGAGGGACTTTCACGTATAATTGCACATCTGATTTCTAAAGAGAAGACCTGCAATGTATATGTTTCTGTAACAGATTCTGGCTTCATGGCATCTCTGCCCAAGTATAAGAAAGTGGACATATTGCAGACACTTAGATCCATCCGAGAGGAGAATTGCGTGGAACTCTTAGGGAAGGCACTAGAAAACACGCAATTACTGAAAAGTGTATTCCGAATTAATGCATGTCGCTCTTTCATGATCTTGAGGAGTTATAGGGGCAAGAGAAAAAGTGCCCGCAGGCAACAAGTAAGCGCAGACATGCTTATCCACTTCGCCCGCAAGCTAGACAAATTTGCTGTAATAAAGGAGAGCTGCCGAGAAATTATTGAAGATAAGTTCGAAATCGAAAATACCAAGGAAATCATTCGTGGAATTCAATCCGGTGAGATAGAGCTCATTCTGAGGAAAGCGGACACACCAAGTCCAATGGCCTCTGGCATAGCAACAGCGAGCGCTAGCGATGTTGTTTATGCTGATGACAAACTGGATCTGTTAAAAGAGTTTCATAAAAGAGTAACAAAAATAATAAGTTTGAAGGCTCAAGTAGGAAGAGTTGGCATGGTTTGATTCCAAATAACAGGTTCGTTTCCTCAATAATTATCTTTTTTTAAAAGGAGCTAAGAATATAGCATCAGATCGGCATATTTGTATGGAAGACGAATTACTTCGTCAAGGTCTAGTCTTCACCATCTGCAAGAAAAAAAAATCCTGAAAGATAGGCATAGCTCGCACGATGGAATGTTATAATTATTAAAGGGGCATGTTGCCTAATTCTAAGCAGTTAATGATTATTGCCATCCTCAATTGCTCCTAGCGTTATTTCGACTTTTTTCAGTGCTTCTCCCAAGTCATTAAAGCAGTTCCAATGCGAACTTTTATCAAAAGCTCTTCTTGTTCTTGACAAGTTCCTCTTGGCTAATTCAAAGTTCAGTAAGCTGAAGTCTATGCAGCTCAAAGGATTGTAGCCAGAAATGACAATGTCAGTTTGCACTTTATAGTTTAGCTTTTTGAGCGAAAATTCTAATGAAGGCAAATCGATTCTCTTTCCAAGATACTCATATAGGCTTCTGGTTGCCAATGACAAAGACTTCGACTTCTTGATACCGTAATCTTTGCTTTCATTTAGGGCAGGACTCGCAGTCAAGCCTGCAAGGGAAAATACATAGGTCGATATGTATGCTTTCAAAATTTTATTTACTGGAATTCCTTTTTCGCAAATTTCCTTGAAGAATTCAATCAAATTGTCGCTTCGATTCATGCCTATTCTGCCCAGCGTTTCAATGGCAGAAAACGCAAGAAGGTTCTCGACATCTATCGTGTATAGGTTGCATTCCTAACTGTTGCTTCCATCAATGATTTGTTCGCTTCGAATATTCCTTGTGGGAAGGCGCCGAAGGCCAAAAGTTATGCTCTCTGCTCTCTGGTCACATAATTCCTCGATTCTATGGTCACATTCCTGAGATCAAAATCCCAATAACAGTCATCTATGAAATGTGCGATCTCATGCAACATAACCCCTAACTTTGCTTCTTCAGATTCGAAGCAATCAAACGGAAAAGCGTAGTTGGGGGTTCCAAACTCAAAGATACAGACATTCTTCCAGGGATATGAAAAAAGTCGCAACCCTACCGGATAGCGAGAGATTCTCCATATAGCTGGATTGTACTCAACAATAAGTTGATCGTTCCATTTTAACAATGTTGAGGCTTCTTCAAAAGCTCGTTGCCACCTTTCTTTAATACCCGTAATAAGCTTTAAGTTCTGTTGTTCTATTGTTGCTATTGTCGTCTCCAGATCGCTAAGCATAATAATCAGCCAATTCAATTTATTTTATTCGAATACCCCGCAGCTTGCTGCGTAAAACAAATTACCGGTATTAAATAAAATGGATGCCCTACCCAAATATAATTTGATGGTTTCTTCCCGTAATCCAATGTTAAATAACGCGTGAACCTCTCCAAGATA
>JALHSR010000265.1 GCA_022865315.1 Methanotrichaceae archaeon
ATCGCCACCTTCAGTAGATCTGATCGTAGCAGGCGGCCTGTCAACCAGCCAATCGTAGCGGGCTAACCACTAGCTACAAGCCACGGCCTTCAGGCCGTGGTAGTTGACTGCCTTTCCAGAGTTTAGGAATTCCAAATAGGATGGCAGCCATTTTATATGGATTCGAAACAATGTCGCAGATTTAGATGCTGAAGCTCTCTTTCAACCTCGCAGATGCAATATCTGATCCAATAAAATTTCAGGATTTGGTCGATGATTATAACAGAAGAATTGATGAAGTTCCAAAAATTTTGAAACTACTGCTAGGCAGTGAGAGAGTAAATATCAAAATTTCTCTAAACAATGGAAATTTCTTGAGATTGGGATATGAGACAGAACATGCACGCATTAAAAGAGTCGTAGATAGCGGACTGACTAATCCTACAATAGCTGTTGAAGCAACCGAACGTGCAATCGCACAAATCGAAGGCTCAAATGATCCTATTGCAGCGTTCCAAAGAGAGAGAAATCTTGGTCGCGTTGTTATCAAAGGAAAGACCCTTTCAACAAAAGTAAAGCTCGATGCTGTACTATCCAGCAATACTGTATTGAGGTTTTTTTGCAGCATCTTCTTCACTTAGTGCATTCGAGTTCGATTAGACTCAAAATTTTTTATAATAATATACCTATTTAAAATTTTTATCGATCAAGAAATAGGCGATGCCATTTAGTGAATATATCTTTATGAAATTGGGTCAGAGAGCAATTCTTAAATGTTTAAAGGATTCTATACTCTTTTTGAGGAAAGTATTATGGATCTAATGGATGAATTGTGGCAAATGGAAGGAATTATCGCTGTAGCCAAATTAGACGATATGTGTCGGATAGTCGATTGGAAAGCAAAGGGAGCCGTTAGCCATGAAGTAGAAGAAGCAACGAGCAAATTCTTTACTTCAGTTGCATCGTTGATTGATGACGAAGCTCGCATAGCACCGCGAAATTGGCATCCCAGAAAAAGTTTTACATACAGTGGCGGTGGAATGACAATGATTGCAGCTAAAGGCATTGGTGTTTCTGTCGATACCGTCAAGGTGGATTTTGATAAACTCTTTAAAAAATTAGGTTTGTTCAATTATTCCAAATGATAATTGCTTCATTGATGCTGAATAGGAGCAATTTTCTTTTTTCTTGGGAAGTGGTATTAGCCTATCGAATTGAGGATTGACTTCCTTTTCGTATGAACTCGTGGATTCTTCATCAAACATTTTCTATAATTCAAGTGATCAGCCCACTTTTTTTATGCCAATTATGAAGCATAACATCACTGCAATGACATGTGAAACGCTGAAATCCTATCAGGAAAAACGATAATATTTAAGATCTTAATTGGAGAGCCCCATTGGCCGTTAAAATTAGGAACAAGAAATTTCATGGTGGATTAAATGCTGCATGAGATCGGCTCGAGCATCTGGCAGGTTGCGGGAGTTAAGCTTGGAACTCATATCGCTGTTTTGGGGGGCGTTCACGGCGATGAAAAGACTGGCATTGAGGTTGTGAAAAATCTGCATGACATTTTTTTAAATGAAAAATTGAAGGTGGATAAAGGCAAGTTGACCTTGATATTAGGCAACGAAGAAACCATCAAGATAGGCGAACGCGGAACCTCAGCAGAACACAACCTCAATCGCATGTTTTTCGATAAACATCTGGTCGGTCCAGTTCTGGATTCTTATGAATCTCGCCGAGCCCACGAGCTGGCACCCATTTTAAAATCTTCCGATATATCTCTCGATATCCATTCTACCTCTGTTTCCACTGTACCATTCTTACCATGTGCTTTCACTCCCCGTCACGAGAAGATTTATCAATGGTTTGATGCCCGCATCGTTTTGACCGATCCGGATTTCGTATTAGGCGGCCAACGGTCCACAACGGATGAATATGTTGATTATTGTGGCGGTATCGGTATATGTTTTGAGACCGGATGGGCCAACGACACATCGCGGTTGCCAGCAGTAAAAAAAGGAATCTTGAATATTTTGGCCGATCAAGGATTGATCACACCAACTAAACCCCTTCAGTCACCTACGCCCTCATATAAAGTCTATAGGTTGACGAGGAAGATAAGCCTCTCTGAAACAGGTTTTCGGTATACTAAAGGCTTTCCAGAATCGTTCCAGGAAGTTAAGATGGGAGAATTGATCGGCTATCATGGAGATAAACCCGAAATAGCTGAAGAGGGTGGAGTAATCGCTTTTCCCAGAGCAGCCGACCAGTGGAAACTTGGGCATGACATATTCTTTATCGCCAGGAGAATCAAGTAAGCTGATATGAAAAGATTATTACTCTTCTATGTGAGATGGCTCTGCTCCATTATATTGACAGTGTCTATTATGAATTCAATACTGTCAGATTTGATCGTTTTTAATCGACAATTAGATTTTGTTGGATCAAATGATAATAGTCTCAACTTTTTTATTGCAGGTGATTAGGCAAAAATTGGGTTCCAATTCATAATGTATTTTCGTTCATTCTCATGGCCGTCCCCTATCTGCAACGATAGAAAGAGCAATGTCGGCAGTCATGAAAAATCCTATTGTTCAGCTCTATTTGTAATAATTAACAACATAGGGGACGTTGCACCCGTCATTGCTATTGAAGTTATCTCTAGTTTTATTGCCACTATGGAGAACTCCGAAAAACCCAGTTTAATAGAAATATATAAATACTATTAATACCATACAATAGTCTCATGAGAAATCTCACCGATTTTGCCATCAGGCAGGAATATGAACGAGTTAAAGAATTGGGCGACCAATTAGTTGAGG
>JALHSR010000266.1 GCA_022865315.1 Methanotrichaceae archaeon
CCGGCCGGCATGTAGCTCGCGATCAACCTTCAGGCAAGATCAGGGATGATCTGCTTTTTGGGCAGCAATGCCTATCTGCCATGGCCTCAGATCAAGTAAATTGCCCCGTCGCTGCTCTATCGAGGCAGAGGAAAACGATCTCTACCTCCTTGGCATTAGTTAATTTTATAGTATGTGTTTGGCTGGCTAGGCTTGACCAAAGCATCTGGAAGCGGTACGAATCACTTCAATCCCCTTTAATACTGTTGATAGATCGATCTGCCCTGCAATCTGGCTACAAAAGGACAGGGTGTGAAGGCAAGCAGAAATATCGATAGAGAGCTTTCCGTAGAGCTAAACCTAGAGGCCGATCTTTGCCTTTATCCGGTCTATGTCGGTTTCAATTCGCGCAAACCGGTCATCGAGGCTTGATTTCAAGTCGCTGCGCAGCGATCTAATCTCGTTCACAATATCTTCCCTGGTCTCATCCTGCTTCTCAAGCATCTTGTCCTGCTTCTCAATCATCCGATCCTGCTTTTCAAGCATCCGGTCCTGCTTTTGATCGATTCTCAACAGCGCCGGTATGCCCTTGTCGAGCTGCTCGACCTGGATCAGATGCATATAAGCGTCCATGCCGATGATATGTCCGCTATATTCATGGAAGGATATCTCGGAGACCTCCGCTCTTGCAGGCTTGCAGGATCTCACTGCCTCGGAGAACTCTTCTATCGCATCCTCTGATCCCTCAATAAAGGCCATGATAACCTGCAAGCCGTCCTCTTCGGAGTTCAGAGCATTGAACTTCTCCGCACCAAGCTCCATTGCCTTCCGCAGCAGGATTACCCTGTAGCCCACGTCATGAACCTTGCTGCCTCTGATCCTGACCTTGAGCTTCATCCGGTCATAAGAATCCCCTCGATTCTATTATAGTCTTACGAGAAAATTGATATAATAGGACAGACAAAATATATCGTATGAAGGGGGATATTGTAAGAATACAAAATAGTGAGGAGCTACTAAAGAGGCTTCGTACGGAAACAGATGAGCGTGTCAAGCCCAGATTGATATTTCTCAATGCTATGGCCAACCATGGTATTAGCTATGAGAAAGCGAGTGATATTTGCGGACTAAGCATGTCGACAGGTTATGTTTGGATCCGGAAATGGAATGCGGAAGGATATGAAGGATTGAAAGATAAGGATACAAGAACAGGACGACCGCCGAGGCTCAATGATGAACATATGATGAAGCTCAAAGAAATTTTAAAAAGCAAGGCCTATTGGACTACCAAAGAGATCGTCATAGAGATAAAAGCGCATTTTGATGTAGATCTGTCAGAAGACCAGACGATAAAAATATTACGGAACAAATTTCACATGCTTTTCTCAAAGCCTTATCCGATGGACTACAGAAGACCTGTAAATGCGGAAGCGATACTGGATAACCAACTAGATCTTGTTTTGTCTTTGCTTAAGGAGAAAGGAATCAAGGAAGAGGAGATAGCAATCGGTTTTATCGATGAAGCCAGGCCACAGAACACAGCGAACACGGTCAAGGTTTGGAGCTTTGAAAGAGTGCAATCTATAAAAAACACAACAAAATTCAATACGAATACTATTGGATTCTACGCAATAAAAGGAAACAGTGTAAGTAAGTTCCTTGATGATTCAAAGGCCCCATCAATAGCTGGCTTCTTAAATGATATAAAGACCTCAAATGATGCATATCAGGCGATTGTGATTATCATAGACAACTTCTCGTCCCACAAGAGCGGACTTGTTAGGCAGAAGGCCACGGAACTCGGCATATATCTCGTTTATCTTCCACCATATTCTCCAAATTTAAATCCAATTGAGTTCATCTGGAAATCTATAAAACGAGTACTATCGACATCTTTTGTCCCAAATCTGGCGGAGATGAGACGTATCATCACAGAATCTTTTTGCAGGTTCGCAGAATGCAAAAGTTATGCAGGTTATTGGATCGAGAAGTTTATATTAAATAATAAAAATTATAAAAATTTATGCGTATGACTATAACATGAGTTTCAATGATGCGTTCTTGGTTCGCACACGAGATAGTAGCGACAAGGCTCGCCAATATCTTCAGGGTCTTTTGCTAAATCGAGGTCGCGGTAATTGCAGCAGATTCGCAAGGAAGGTACGTAAC
>JALHSR010000026.1 GCA_022865315.1 Methanotrichaceae archaeon
CCTTCTATCAAAGCTTCGTCCCATAGACATACGAGCCTGCGAAAGACTCATGATATAAAATCAAAGTCGTATTTTCTCCAAAACCACGTATATATATTATACGCGCTTTTGGTGATTTCAGGGATTCATTTTTTTTTCGATTGAGCATCAACCTTTTTGGAATTTCTGCTTACTCTCCTAAAATTCATAAAGAACTAATTGATAGAATTACAGGGTGATTTATTGCCTAGAACCGAAATCGATGATGTGATGAGGAAGATAAAGAACTGGTTGCTAGAGGAGAGCCTGTTTAAGGAGCAAATTGTTGATGAACAGGCCAACTATCACTATCTATTAGTATTCCCCGCTAATTCTGGGATGGGATTTCGTATAGTCCAGCCCAAAGCGAAGGATGATTCAATTTTGGTGCTAACAGGCATTAATTTGGATGAAAAACATTATCAGGCCATAAATTCTATGCCCAAAGCCAAAAGGGATGAGTTATTGTGGGATATCCGGTTCGAATTGCTGTTTAAACTCCTGGATTTCACTATGATGCCAAGCGCAGAAGATGTTAAGGCAATGAACTTTTCCCGTGATATCTTTTTCGACGGATTAACTAAGAATTACCTTATGGAGGTTATAAGAGAGGGCTTCAGGTGCAATCTATTCATTATATGGAAGATGAACCAGCTATTTGGTGAATTGCCACCGCCATCACATGCCCAGCCCCAGATGTATGTGTGATATTAGGGGGCGATATAAGTCCAGAATAGTGTTCTAACTATAGGGCTGAGAATCGGCATCACCGTTGAACTGAGCTTCCCAAAAGTTAGCATTACATTTGAATTGAGATTCCCTTAAGCCGGCTTCATAGGAGGCTGTAATTCGAACTGCTTGAGATTGACCACGTCGCAATGAAGCCCCCAGACGCTACGCCTAGACCAGATCATAAGAACGCCGCCAATATGCTATAGGTCTTGTAATGATAGGAAACTTGGCCTAAAACAATATGCGAAGGCTAATTTTTACACAAAAAAATAGGAACCGAGATAGAATTATGAACTTTGAAAAATTTATATCTCAGGGGTAAGATGC
Organism: Methanotrichaceae archaeon; assembly: GCA_022865315.1. Taxonomy (GTDB): domain Archaea; phylum Halobacteriota; class Methanosarcinia; order Methanotrichales; family Methanotrichaceae; genus JALHSR01. Next base: position 1,078 of record JALHSR010000026.1, read on the forward strand.
AAAATGCGAGGAGAATAGCCTAATCTCAGAAGGAAATCTCCCCTTCATAGATTTTTGCGCCTAGGCTCACCGCCTCCTCAACAGCCACGAAATCCTTCATCAAGAATATCCTCTCGTTTATTGTTTCTTTAAAGGCCACAGAATTCTTCAGGATCGGTGCATACTTTACAGATTTTGGGAGCTGAACCACGTAGCCCTTCAGATCCTCCACCAAATCGTAGTCAAAACCATTCCTCTCTAGGATCTTGAGGGCATTGTTCCTCGCACCAATGGATTTGAACTCGAAGCGATATTGGTCTTTAACGTAATAGTCTAGCAGTGATTTGAAGATCTCCTTGTCATCGAAAAAGTGCTTCAAGACCCAGAGCTTACCCAGCTTGAAAATTTTAATTCTTTTACGTCTCGGCACTACATCGAAAGTCGGCATTATTTCTCAGCTAATTTGTCTTATAATGCAAATTGTTTGTGATGAAAGTTCTGGCTATAAAAGTGTCAAATACTGTTCGTGCTTCTCTCGCTTTATCTTGTCACTCACATGGGCATAGCGCAAGGTGGTGCGTATATCCCGATGTCTCAGTAGGGGTGCGCTGTTGTCCGACCATCTCATAAGATCATTGGAACTGTAAGCAAAAATTCCACGACAAAAAGCAGAACTCTACTCACGTGATCATGCCCGGTGCTTTGCAGAGGTTAATAGCGACTATAAGAGTGCTGTATACATGGAATTTCTTGGATCTGAAAAATCTAGGCGAGGAACGAAATAGTCTACAACAGTCTCGGGCGATATGAAAGGAATTGTGCGTAGGTCAATTCTTGCAGCTTTGGCGCGGTTTATTGCACCTTCCGTGAAACCTTTTGCGCTAACCACTCCACCAAACACCGCTCCGATGTCGTCAATGAACCCAAACATCGAATCGATTACCTTCACACCGACTTTTTTATTAAAATATTTGCAGTCAAAAACGCCAACGATCTCAACTCCTGCCAGGTTACCCTTGATCAAGATATCTATCTGTCTACGCACCTCGCTGTAGCGTCCCAATAGTTTTTGATCATACAGGAGTTGGTGTTCAGGGTACTTATTGCAGAATTCATTAAAGATTTGTTTCTCGTATTTTCGCCAATTCATTAGTTTTGTCGGTAGCGTGCCATAATTTCTGTAAATTCGTTTGCCATGTATCCTGCATAGTTACTTCACATCCATCGTTAAATACTTTCTACCGGGCAGCCTCTGCCTTTCCATGGAATCATTCTCGGCACTTTTATTTGATAATTCTTGTACTCATTTCTAAACTGAGCCAGTAGCCTCCTCTCCCAATGCAGTGACCCTAAATAAAGGTAGATGGATGCTAGCAGATATGTTATCAGGAGCTTTGTGGTCATGAATGGCGTCATCCACATCCCTAGCAAACCTGAAGCAAGAAATGGATCTCGTACATAGCAGTAGACGCCTCGTGGCGCGAGTGGTTTTGCCTCTTTAGATTTGGAGAGCTGTTGGCTAATGAAAAATCTGTGGGGTGCATCTCTAAAACCTTTAACAATCCAAATGCAAGACAGTAGCTGTATTCCCACCATGATCCAGCGCCATGGCGAGGGGATTACATAGAGTTTTCGTCCTGGAAATAACAGCAGCATTATCGCCAGCGGCATGAATGTAATTGCCGCAAAGATACTGAAAAATTTCATATACCAGCGATCCATTTTAGGCCCAAATCTGCGCCAGACAAGCCCTTTGAATTGCTTACTGGCGAGCAGGCTATGCATTGCAGCAAAGGCTACCAGATAAACAACTTGGATTAAATCGATAAATGACATAGCAATAGAAATCCCAATTATGATGACTTTGAAGATATTTAGCCCTTATGGCCACGCAGCCATTGAATCCGTTTTTATTAGCATTAGCTTTAAGTTATTTCTTAAATCCTCAAGACGGGTATATATCACAAATTGGACAAATTTATTTGTTTTTGGGTCGTTTTTCACAGCACACTGTCATGAAGCGTGGCCTCATACATGGATGGATGTGAAACGGGCTTATCTTTCCTGATTTATGCAACTGCTGACACGGGCAGTGAAGGCTGTTTGGATTTTGGGACTTTGATCCCGACCTGGCAAACTAGCCATTTAACCACTCGCATACATGAATGCGTCTTGAACGCGTATGTGAAATTGTCCCTACGAGGGTTTTTGCTATCTGCCCGTATCAGCAGGGATCGATATGGGAAAGCAACGGGATAAAGCATGTGGAGCTGACATCCACAAGAATACGATTGAGGATTACGATCAACTTAAATGCATAAAGTTTGTGGGATCAATTGTCCAAGTTTTTTTTGTTCAACGATCTTAAATGAGCTTGATTTTGGCCATTCTTGCCATCTTTCCAACTTTATTCAGCTAATTTCGATAGCTCACG
>JALHSR010000267.1 GCA_022865315.1 Methanotrichaceae archaeon
ATTGCAAAGCGTCCGTGCATAGATCGATCAGTCAGAGAAAGAGATCTGGCTGAAGGGACCACTGATAGCCCTAAAGTTGCTCTGGCTTGAATCCAGCTAACAATATAACCCAAGGTGCTTTAGCCCTTGGAGTATGTCAGCTTGCATTAACCATACTAGTCTTCCTCCTCCCTGTAATCTCTATTACGAGAGAGAGAATAGGACATGCCTAGTCCTCCCGATTTTGTATAAACAATGTTGCAATTTTATTTTAATTTTCCATCAAACCGGACATATCCATTGAAATGAGCGTGAAAGAAGGTGGCATAACCGAACTGAGATTTACTGAAGTCGGTATTACCGTTGAACTGAACTCCATCGAAGCTGGCATTGCCGCCGAATTGGGCTTCTGTGAAGTTAGCAGATTTTCCCTATTCATTTTCTCCGTTGAATAAAGTGCCTGAAAAATTAATATGTTTTTTGAATATGGCTTGAGCAAAATTAGCGAATCCCTCAATACGAGAATTCGAGATTGAAATTTCGGAATTGATAATAGACTTCTGAAACTCCCTTCTCTTGTAGCCGCTAATGGCGTCCTTAAGATCACGCTGCTCAAGATGGTTATGATTTCTAAGACAAAAATTGGGGTAGAAGAATTGGCAACGTGAGATTCACCAGATTCGAAAGAGCTCAAGTAATGTCCGGAATATTCTAGGAATAACTTGAATCGGCAGTGTTAGGCAGAACTGAGGCGATGAGAGAGGACCAGGAAATTAGGAAAAGAATCGAAGGGAATTGAGTTTAACTGAATCTGATATTATTTGCCGTAAAATCGATGGCTTATGGATTGGGTTGAAAAGAAATTATTGTATAAAACAACCGATCCCTTAAACGAAAACAAAGAAGTATATGCATCATCCAAAATCAGATCCCTAAATTTCTATTCTTTGATAAGAGTCCATGCTCTAATTACTTCAGCAACGGACCAAGCCTGAGAAATGCATCCACCTGGCCGGTGAGGTGAATCTCCATCGAAGACCTCGGGTATAGTGTTAAATCCTCCTATATCTAGCTTGATCAGAGCTTGAAGAACTTCGGATGCCAGCTCTCTATAATCATCGGAGCTATCGTCAATAGCAAGCATGGCTTCCACGTAATATCCCATCAACCAGGGCCAGACTGTACCTTGGTGATAGGCTGCATCCCTTTGCTTAGGTCCACCTTCGTACTTTGGGATATACCTAGGGTCACGAGGTGAAAGCGTCCTCAGTCCATACGGAGTAAGGAGATCACGCGTTACTACCTCCAAAATGCCTCGACGTTTAATTGCTGGGAGGAGATCTGGGATGGCAGCAGCTACTATCTGGTTGGGTCTCACTGAGGCATCCTCCGGGTCTAGCACATCAAAAAGACAGCCATTCTCAGGATTCCAGAACTTTTGAAAACTCTTCTTGACTTTATTAATGAGACTTGGGTCCCAGGGCTCTTTCAATGCCTGGGCAAAGCCCTCCATGATTTTTAGACTTTTATACCAAAGAGCATTGATCTCGCAAGCCTTTCCGGCCCTAGGGGTGACCGGCACTCCATCCACTCGAGCGTCCATCCAGGTAAACTGAGGGCCTGAAATGATGAGTCCGTCAACGTCCATGCCGAAATCTTCACCCTTGCCTGAGTAACGCCTTATCACCTCAAGAAGCTTGGGCCACAGCAAGCCGATAAAATCCAGGTCCTGAGAATAATCATAATAGCTGCCAATTGCCTTTATAAACCAGAGGGATGCGTCTACGGTGTTGAAGGATGTTGCGCCAAAATCGTTAGGCAGCACGCCGTTCTTCATGCCAGACGCAAAGGCTTTCAAAACTAATTTGGCATCCTCAAATCGTCCTGTGGCAAGCAGCAGCCCTGGCAGCGCTATCATGGCGTCCCTTCCCCAGTCATCGAACCAATGATAGCCAGCAATTATGGTCTTAGTTGACCCTCTCCTCACAAGGAAAGAATCTGCAGCCTGAGAAAGCTCAGGAACGGGTGTTGTGATGGCTTTCAGCCTGAAAATTTCCTTCACTAATGCCTCCTCAACACTAGGCATCGAGGTCCTCCAAGTTGAAGCCATGATACAGAAGGTATCATTGCCTTCCAATTCTTTCTCGAAATATCCCGGGCTAAAGAGATCTTCTCTCCAAGGTAGACCACGTTCTCGCTCGATATCGTACTCGAAGTTGTAAAATGTCAATTCTTTCGGCCTAAACTCTGCTTCATCCGAAAGGAGGATGAGCCGGCAGTCCGATTTCAAGAAAGTCCCCCTTTGCAAGGGGTATTGTCCTATATCTAATAGTGGAGATACAGCATGGAAGCTACGGCAGTGTACCAATGGAGTAATTCGTATTCTGCCTTGAATACCTTTGATTCTATAATGAACCAGGGTTGTGTTCTCTCCATGTATCATGAAGATGTTCTTCTCAACAAGCCCCTCCTCCAATTCATAAATAAAAAGCGGAAACGGATCGAGACGGAACTCTTTGAGGAACCTGAAGCCTTGTGGGTAGATGATACCTGGATATTGATGATTCGCCAACTCATATCCATTCAGCTCCTCGTCCAAAGATGAGAGCAATAGTCTCCTATCAGTGGGAGGATCGAGTGCTGCCACAAGAAGGCCATGGTAGGCACGGGTGTTGGCGCCCAAAGCTGTGGAGGAGGCATAGCCACCTAGGCCATTAGCGATTAGCCATTCGCGTCTCTTTTCCGATTCGTAATTTGCAGGCTTAAATCTAGCTTCCATCACGATTTCCCCTCCAGCTTGGATTGCGTGACCTCTAGCAACCACTTTCTAAGCTCATCGCCCTTTGAGATCCATCCCTCATTTGATCTAAAACCTCTTGACTTAAGATTGTTTGTATGCAGATCAAGCGCATTCGATAGACATACCCTAAGCAGTTAGCAGACTCAGTTGAGATTTAGGACATTAACACTTTCAATTGGACATTCTCCACTTGAGAGATACTAGTGCTGCATAACAAAAGTTTTAAATTTTATAGTTTGCCATACAATAAAGACTATGGCAATGAAGAGGGTACATGTGGTTAAGCTCAAGGGAGAAGAGCGGAGCGATCTAATCCAATTTCTTCGCAAAGGCAAGTCCTC
>JALHSR010000268.1 GCA_022865315.1 Methanotrichaceae archaeon
ATCGCCTATCTTAGAGAGATGCAAAAGAGTTCCTGAAAGCTTGAAACCACTTTCCGTATAAGTGAAGCTGTCATACCAGCCTTTACCCTTAAATCTGGGATAACCAGGTGTCTCTCCCGCCTTTACGCGTCTGAAGAAGGCCTTGAAAGCCAACTCCACCCGGAGAGTAACATTTTGAAGGACTTGAGAATAGACTTCTTTAAGTTCTGGTTTAGCCACCTTAAGCATGGGAAGCCGGTCTTGTGTCTCGAAGTGGTTGACTTGCCGTTGATCTTTCTCCCAAGCATTCTTCCTATAAGCCAAAGCATCATTATAGACCCATCGGCAAATCTCAAGTTGCCTATTTAGGACGCCTAATTGTGTTTTTGTGGGCATGAGCCTATAACGATACGTTTTAACCATCTCTATATGATATGTATTGTAAGGTTAAATAGTTATCTGTACGGGCTAACTCGTGACTGAAGTCACCAGAATGCGCCCTGATTGCCGTTCTTCAGCTTCTATAAGATCTATGGTATGAGTATCGATCTGGCTAAAAATTTGTTCCTGCAAAGAAAAGAGCTGTGATAATCCTACAATTTTCGTTAGTTCATCCTAAATAATAGTAGTTTAAGAAATTATTGAAGAGATGAGAGACCAGCCAACCTTCCTACCAATCTCTGAGAAAGAATTAAGCGAACTCGGAATTGACCAACTCGATATTGTTCTGGTCAGCGGAGATGCTTATGTCGATCATCCTTCCTTCGGCGTCGCTCTGATAGGCCGATCGTTATGGCATGCCGGATATCGCGTGGGGATTGTAGCTCAGCCGGACTGGAGAAAAGATGACGATTTTATCGAGTTGGGAGAACCACGGCTATTCTTCGGGATCTCTTCTGGAAATGTAGATTCCATGGTGAATAACTATACGCCTAACCTCAAAAGAAGGAGCAGAGACGTCTATTCGCCGGGAGGAGCTCTGTATAGACCTGATAGGTCTGTCATTGTCTATACTAACAAGATCCATGCTCTTTTTCCCAATACACCCATGATCCTAGGCGGTCTGGAAGCAAGCCTGCGACGTTTCGCACATTACGACTATTGGTCTGATTCCGTAAGACAATCCATCCTGGCCGATGCTCCTGCTGATCTGCTGGTGTTCGGCATGGGCGAATTGCCAATTCTCGATGTCGCCAAACGTCTGGATAAAGGCGAAAAAATCCAAGATATTGTAGATATTCCGGGTACGGTAATCAAAGAGGAAGTTCGATTGTGGAAAGGCGATCGTAAAGGAGATTATATAATGATACCGGATTTCAAAGAGGTATCCTCCAATAAGAAATTGTATGCAGAGGCCTTTCGACTTCATTATGCTGAGCAAGACCCAGTCCTAGGCCGCACAATTGTTCAGCCTCACCCTAAGACGGTGGTCATCCAGAATAAACCAGCAAGACCGTTGAGTTCTGAAGAACTTGACCAAATCTATGAGTTGCCTTATTGCCGAGAGGCTCATCCATCCTATGGCAATCCAGTCCCAGCTTTGGAGCCAGTCAAGTTCTCAATTACAAGTCATCGAGGTTGTTTCGGGTCTTGTTCTTTCTGCGCCCTAACGCATCACCAAGGCAGGATTGTGCAGAGCCGCAGCATTGAGTCAATACTAAGAGAAGCCCGAATGTTAACTAAAATGAAGAGCTTCAAGGGCATAATACAGGATGTGGGCGGTCCAACCGCCAATATGTATGGTATGACTTGTTCAAATTGGAAACGTGGCGCCTGCATAGATAAATACTGTATCAATTGTTCCAGCCTGGATAAAGATCACAAATTCCAAGTGGAGATGCTGCGACAACTAAGGTCAATACCAGGTGTTAAGAAGGTCTTTATCAGCTCAGGCATAAGATATGACCTGATCGAGGAAGAGTCTTCAGAGTACCTCGAAGAAGTGTGTGAACACCATGTATCCGGCCATCTAAAAATTGCACCCGAACACGTTTCTGCTGAAGTGATCAAATGCATGCACAAACCGCCCGTTATGGTATTGAATACATTTAAGCGTCGATTTGATAAAATCAGCAAAGACCTAGGAAGAAATCAGTTCCTTCTCCCTTATTTCATGTCAGGCCATCCTGGCTGCACCATAACGGATATGATAGAACTGGCAGAATACATCCGAGACAACAGAATGTATACAGAACAAGTTCAGGATTTTATTCCCACACCCACGACGATTTCCTCGACGATGTATTATACGGGCATAGATCCTTTCACTATGGAACCTGTCTATGTGCCAAGGGACAGGGAGAAAATGATACAACGTGCTCTTATTCACTATCGAAACCCCAAGAACTATTCGTTGGTTAAAGAAGGATTGAAGCTAGCTGGCCGTGAGGATCTCATAGGCGATTGTCCAAAATGCTTGATACCATCCAGACGCTTGAAATTATAAAAAAAATAATTTTATTATTATCTTATAATAAATTTTTTTTAGAGAAATAAATAGCTTATTCTCTCAATACGATATTTTGTATTACTTTCTGGCTTTCTTCCGGCATGCCGGTTGTGTTGACTTGATAAGCTCTAACCCGGTCCAACAATTTGCTAAAAAAAGTTTGACGCAGATTATCTTTGAAATCGTTAGACACCAGCAAATGAGGATTGAAATAGCCGTTCTTCTTCAGGATCTCCATGGCTTGAGATCGTTCTAACTCTTTGACGATATCTTTGTCTTCAGGATCCCGCTTCAGGATGATAATCTTCTCCAGGGTACTAATAGGCAGAATACGACCTTTGCCAATAATCCATCGAATATCAACTACAGATCGACCTTTCTCGTCAAAATAGGCCTTCTGAACCAACCACGAGTATTCCTTCCAGATATCAGAAAGGTCTGCTCGAATGTAGAAATTTTTCTCTGTGCCATAGGCAAGAATATCATTGCCATAGATGCGGGCAAAGAACCAGTCGTCTGAAACAACCCTGATCCGGGGATTCCTGAGAAGACCATAAGTGTGAGTGGTCTTACCGGCACCCGATCCACCTACCATACAGATCCCTCGACCTCTGGCATCCAGACAGGCTCCATGGATCGACCAAGTTCCATGTTCGTCCTCTAAAATATCGCCGGCCAAGCTGAGAGCAATGGACTTGATCCAACCGTAGTAATCGAAATTGAAAAGGAACGCAGTCTTGCTTTGAGGATCGTAATAGACTTTGCTCTCGGCTTCAGTCGATTCTTGAAGAACGTATAATCTGCCGTGCGATCTGATGTTCTGAGAAGCTGAATAAAAATTTTCTTCCCACCGATTCTTAACGACTTCCTGTGCTGTCAGAAGCTTGATGCAACATCCATATATCTCCGATTTCATCTCGTAGAGAATCCGATCGCCATAGAGCTCAACTAAGTCCTGTTTGCGCTCGATATCAATTATCTCTACTGAATAAGACGTAATATATTCCTCCTTTCTTCAACTCTCGCAATCAGTTTGGAATTTCAGATAAAATCTTGAGACTGGCTGGAGGCCCCCATCCAGCTCATAAACCAACGGAACGCCCGTGGGTATCTCCACAGCCTCTATCTCTTCGGCGGATTTGGCTTCGATGAGTTTGATTAAAGCTCGAAGGCTGTTGCCATGTGCGCATACGAATACAGCTTTGCCTTTAAGGAGATCTGGCGCAATACTCTTCTGCCAACAAGGCAACACCCTCTCTTGAGTTTGCTCAAGCGATTCAGCAAACGGTATCTGACTAGTATCAAGACAACTATACCTCGGATCATGCACCGGCCACCGTTCATCATCCATTTTGAGCGCAGGAGGCATGTCGCGGTAACCCCGTCGCCACCTATGTAACTGCTCTTTGCCATACTTGTTCTCAATATCTCGCTTGTTCAGACCCTGCAAAGCCCCATAATTGCGTTCGTTAAGCCGCCAGCTCTTGATAACTGGTATCCACATCAGATCCATCTCCTCTAGAACTATCCATAGCGTCTTGATCGCCCGTCTCAATACAGAAGTATAGGCAATATTGAAAACGTATCCACAATTATTCAAGAGTCTGCCAACATTCCTCGCCTCCACTAAACCTATTGGGGACAGATCGATATCCTTCCAACCAGTGAATCGTTCCTCCAGGTTCCAGAGGCTCTGGCCGTGCCTGAGCAAGACCAATCGAACCATTTAATCCCCAGAATAAATCTTGAGGGCCTCATCGACCCCAGCATCCTCTACGGTTAGGGCAAAAATGGCATTACACAACCCTATCGCATCTTCCAGGGACTTCTGATGAACATTTCTGCCTGTCGCATTGCCCGCAGCACCACTTATATGGATCTGATTATATATCTGCAGCAAGAATGATCCGACGTCCTGACTTGGCCCGCCAGCACATATTACTTTGGTCCTTCCCGCAGATTGAACCGCCTCACGAAAAATTATTGCCGAATCCAACCCGGGTTTCTGCGGATAATTAACCTTGACGAAATCGCTACCCAGTGCGGCTGCCACCCCGGTTGCTCCTGCTATGAGATGGGGATCCTTTTCATCCTTTACAGCTTTACCCCGAGGATACATCCACAACACAGTCACCAAACCATTTCTATGCGCTTCATAGACCAACTTAGCTGCTTGAGATAGCATCTCATCTTCTTTCTCGCCCCCCAGGTAGATTGTATAACCTATGCCTAATATCTCCAGGCCGCTATCATCCCGGAAATCTATTACTTGCTGTACGTCAAACCACTGACTGCTTATGGGATCGTCTTGCGAGGTCTTTACCAGGTTGGTCTTCGAGTTTAGCTTTACCAAGTAAGGTACTTCGGGGTAGTCCATACCGTACCTGGCTATCAGGCCGAGTTGTGTAGCAAATACTCCAATCCTGGATTTTGCGGCGATATTGAACAAGTGAGCAGGATTGTTATCCTGTTGATTGATCTGCGGTCCATAGAAGTCATCGTTAAGATGCTCTACCTTCTGGTCACCTGCAAACAACATCAACCTCCCACTGTTGCAGGTTATCTTCAGATAATTATCGATATATCTATGACGACTGCGCCCTGGAACATCCAGCGGTACAACCAAACTTTCCGGCATTTTCCCCCTCTTCACTACTTAGTTTCAGATATTACTTCCAATCTAACATGTTGTAGGATCGTATCAAAATCCCTCATCTCGCACAATGCTGTACCCGGTCTTAATGTGGTGGCGGTACCGGCTGCCACAGCGTACATTAGGGACCGCTTCAAATCACTATGCCTTGCCCAACCAAAGATGAATCCGGCAACGGCTGAATCACCCGCCCCTATTGTGTTCTTTACCTCTACTTCGGGAGGTACAGCCAAGTATTCACATTTCTTTGAGACTAGCAGTATGCCTTTAGCACTCATGGATACCAAGACGATCTCTATACCCTTACTATTTAGCTCCCTGGCAGCTTCCAAGACAAGTCCCCTGTTATTCAAATCCCTGCCCACTAGTTCGCTCAGCTCATGAATATTTGGCTTAATTATGTTTGGCTGTGCCTGTAGACCCACTTCAAGGGCTGCACCGTCCACATCCAACGCGACTCTCGCCCCTAGCCTATGACCTATAGTTATTATCTTACGATAGATCTCCGGACTCACGCCAAGAGGCAAGCTGCCCCCTATGGCAATTATTTCTGGGCTCTTGAAGTTCTCCACCATTTCAATTAGCTGCGTTAACTCATGAGGTTTAACCTCTGGGCCACTAGCGCTAAAAGCCAGTTGTTTTCCAGTCTCTTTCTCATGAATTACGATATTGGTCCTCGTCTCACCGGAAACACGAACAAAATTGCTTTGTATTCCCTCGTTAAGCAACCTACCCTCCAGTTCACGACCTGCAAATCCACCTACAAATCCTAGCGCAATATTATCAATATCAAAGACCTTCAGCACTTTGGAAACATCGATGCTCTTTCCCCCAGCGTAACTGTGCTCCTCAGATATGCGATTGGATACATCCTCTCTAATCCTGTCGATCATGATTGTCCTATCCAGTGCGGGATTGAGCGTAATTGTATATATCATGCCCATTGATTATGTTTGATTGACTTAAAGTACTTCACGAAGACAGTTCCAATTAATTCCTACAACGACAAAAATGACCGATCAGATCAATACGTTGATCGACATTAGACCAGAAGGATTATAATCGCTGAACGCCGTAATAAATCGAAGCAAAAGTCAAGCCGTCAGATCCTCCTATCTTCCTTGACTTTTGCGTTCCAATTATAAAATCTGAATTTTATAAAATATTTTGATAACGTCTATAATTGATTCCAGATTAAATGACAGGCCAACCAAATGAGGGTCTGTTTGGATCGGCAACCATTCCTTGCCCGCAATATGGCAATCAACGAAGCCTCAGGATATTGGAAAGGTCCAGATGAGGTTAATCCAAATGTTTCAGAAGCTGGCACCAATGCCCATCTCAATACATAATTTTTCGAATCCCTGAAATACAAATTGAGTTTCAGTTTCGATATGTCAAATGATTGGATGATTATTCTGAAATCCCGCTATAATGCCAATAATATGGTTCATAAGTGACGCAACTATAGAATTGCAATGACATACCAACCATAATAATAAAAATATGCACGTCTGAAGAACAGCGAGAAGATCGTTTCTATCTCTTTTCGTTGATCACCGAAAATTATTTATTCGTACAAAGCCGAAGAATTGATTGGCAAAAGTCGAACGGTCTCTTATCCCTCCTACACCATGGACTTTTGCTCCGCTTTTCAAATACAGTTTCACATGAAATCCAATAAATAACAACCTCTGCTGTCGATTTCTTTCAACCGAAAGGCATAAATCGTCTAACGACGTAAAGGGTGTTGGCAAAAGTCGAACCTAGTCTAATCCCTCCTACATCACGGACTTTTACCCCCTCCTTTTATTCATGTGATAATCGAATTAGTTTCGTCGATCGCCTTAAGCGAAAAGTTTATAATCGTCGAGTGTCGTATGATTTTATGGCAAAAGTCAAAGCTTTTTATCCCTCCTACTTAATTGACTTTTGCTATCCTCTTTCTTCATATCTCGTTCTTATCGCGCTTGGTTTAAATATCACAGATCAAGCCATCTTTTATGCTCGATCCTCTGAGCAAGATAAAATCTTTAGCTAAATCATTGGAAGAACTCCGGCTCCATCTGGGAAGGAAAGATTTGGTGATAGGCAACATTGCGCTAAACAGCCAACTATATTTCTCAATGGCCAATGCTAGCTTGCGTAATCGAGCTGTAATGCTCTACGGGGGGATGGGCGCTAACAAAACTACACTGGTGAATCTACTGGGCGCTTCTTTCCTGGGACTCCCTTTTGATGATGTAGAGAACCTAATGGTTTCAGGACATCCAGAACAGACAGAAGAGAAAATTGTGGGATTCCTGGACCCTCGACAGTGGAATCTGGCCAGTGGTGAGCTGGATGTCCTCTGGACACCCTGGGCTAAATCGCGCTGGAAGCTGATCAATGAGATAAACAGATTTCCGAGTGGCAAACAAAACTTGTTCTTGGAGATACTGCAGAAGAGAAAAATAAGCTATGCTGGTAAAGTCCTTGAGGCAGGAGATACATGCTATTTTGCCACTATGAATCCCAATTTTAGCTCCACTTACCCGCTCGATGAAGCTCTTTTGGACCGCATATCTGCATGCGTCCCAGCCATGCAGCCTGATTTTCTGGGTGGCCTTGCCCTGATCGAAAGAAAACAAGAGATAAAAGAGATAGCAGCAGATTTGCCGAGGTTCTCCGAACAGGAGTTCGAAGCCTTGCCGAAAGTCGTTTCGTCAATGGCTATTGACAGGGAGGTTGAATTAGCTGTTGTATCCCTGCTAAGGGATTTCACCTTATGCGAACGTGCCCATGGGTACGATAAGACCCAGCTGGCAAGTTCCAAACCTAGCCGAGGGATATGTAACGGATGTCATTATTTCAACAATCCCGAGCTATGCTGCTGGCAGGTGGACGAAGGGCTTTCTGATAGAGTAAGACAGGATCTGAGAGAGTTCGTTAAGGCTTTTGCTTTCCTTCTAGAGAAAAAAGTTAGCATTGAAATGCAAAGAGCGATTGCCCCGTATATTATATGGCATAGAGTGACTCCCAATCGATCTTCGCTTGAAAGACCGCCCTATTACGGATCTAGGAAGCTGGAATTCATATCGGAGTTAATTGAGAAAAGCATCAATAGAACGCTTAATGAGAGGGGAGAGATGAATATGATCTTCTCGTCAGCTATAGATGGCGAAATATCATATGGAGATGCCATTAAAGAACTCTCCAATTATGACGATCCAATAGCAAGATTGGATTATATTCCAATGCTTGAGAGGATGAGATGAAGCTCAAAAGCTTCATGGATGAGGCTTATCGAGGAAAGACAAGAAACAAGAAATTGGGAACAAGAAAAGGAAAAGCAATTTTGGATCTGGAAGACCTAGCAGAACAGGTTGGAGAGAACATCTCTAAAGAAAAAATAGCGGAACTTGTTCCTTCCGATCCTAACTTATTAGCTAGGCTAGTAGCCTGCGATCCAGGAAAAAAATACCGAGTAATTTGGGGTTACCTAAGCAGCTTGTATGCTGAAAAAAACATCGAACCACTCAGGCTTCCTCCCAGAGATTATACAGGCTTGGAGTTAACTGATGGCATCATAGTTCTCGAGAGGGGGGGCGATCATGTAGGAGAACGTATGCGAGGGGGAAAAATCTTTGTCAAAGGCGAGGCTGGAGATTTTCTGGGCCAGGAGTTGTCAGGAGGCGGCATCGTTGCTGGATCCTGCAACGATTATGCTTTCAGACACATGCAAGGTGGTTGGGCAGTAATTTTAGGAAAAGCAGGAAATTATGCGGGCTTGGGGAATAACGGTGGTAGAATTGTAATTAGGGGAGATGCTGGCAAAAGGTCGGGATGGTTGATGCGCTCGGGCAGTTTGAGGATCTTGGGTGATGCTGGTGACTATCTGGGACTTCTAATGAGCGGTGGAGAGATAAATGTAGACGGCCGGACAGGATCCAGAGCAGGATGGCGCATGAGGGGTGGAACCATTAAGGCACGTATCATTGGATCAGAGGCGAGAGAAGGTGCCACAGGAGGCCAACTGCTTAAACCGGATCAATGAGGCTTGGCAGAAGTCCAAAGAGAACTGGCATTGGCCTCAGCTTCCGGCTCCGATCTTGGGTGAAAGCAACGACGGCGAGTTCCCTTTCAAGAATTACAGCATCTCCATAAATAGTGATTTGCTAGTAGAGGGATCTTCCTATATCGAGAATCTCTTCGATCATCTTATAGTGCACTATATCTTCTGTCCGCGTTCTCTTGAAATGGCTGGACAACTAGCATTGGCGGCTGTAAAAGGTCTGAAAAACCATAGCTTGGCTAGACTAATGGTCAATATCTTCTCCGATATCGTTGTTGATACATTCCGCGTTGAACGCAGCAAGGAAGACGAAGAAAAGGTCTTGCTGGGCTGGAGAAAGCTAGCAAATCGACAGCTATCCGATATAGATAAAGCTGTCCTAGGTTTTCTTAGTGAGTACTGGGGAGCCTCGCTTTTTAGATACGATATGCCCGAGAAGGATTTACTCTTGGAGGTATTTTCTTCGGGTATCAGGAACCGGGAGCTCTGGCCGAGGCAGTGCCAACAGACCGCACGAATTCTCGAACAATTTAGACCGGGCATCTTGGGCCGTGGGCCAATTAGATCAATGGAGATACTGAACGGCAGCGCCGATGTCATCCCCCTTGTCGCCTTGGCCTCATCTCTTGGGCCGACACAATATGATAAGGTATTAGCCACGCTAGGACAAAGGGGCGATCTGAAAAGATGGTACCGCGATCAGAGTTCTTTAATAGAGATACTGGGGGGAGGTGTGTCAAGGAAAGACATGTATCCTTCTGGTTTGGTCAAATGGAGATTGACCGATCCCCTGAACGAACTCGATTTAGCTTATTCACTCAGCATCAGCCCTAGCCTAATACCGGGCGTTACGACGTACAAACGTGAAAAAGAGTCTTCTCGAATGGCTGATGGCCAGGGGGATGTGCCTGACCTTCTGGTAGTCTTGGACAGCAGCAAATCAATGAACGGACACACCCCAGGAACTAAGACTCACAAAGCAACTCTTGCAGCATTCAAAGCCTGCCAGTTTGCCCATCATCAAGGTGCTGAGGTAGCTGCAATAAATTTTAGCGATAAATATCTAATGCAAAGATGGACTCGAGATCTAGGCCATGTTGAGAATGTCTTAATAGAGTATATGTGCGCCAGGACCCATATTCCCGGGCAAGCCATTTTGGAGTTAGCTGCCGAGAGAAAGGGCTGTCTCATCCTTTGCATCACGGATACTCATATCCAAAATCTATACACAGAGTGGGATTCCATCAAAAGGACCTCTGAGCTAGGGCACTTCGTGCTTTTTTGTATCGATCCGGCAGGACGAGATAAATATGTAGAAAGCTCGTTCAAAG
>JALHSR010000269.1 GCA_022865315.1 Methanotrichaceae archaeon
GGATGCCCCAGTTGGTCTTGCCAGCTGGATACTATAGTAGAAGTTGACCAAGCAAATGCAGTAACGGAGAGTGATGAGAGCAATAATATCTATACCGCTGGAATCAGCGATGCGCAAAGATAGGAGCTCAGCCAAGTGAGAATCAAATAAAGAAAAAAATTTATTCAGATGGAATACGTGGATGGAGTGTGTCCTCCATCCAATAAATTTCCTTGTTCAAGATGCATTCTCGTGTAAATCTTTTAGACATTAAACACCTGCAAATTCGTTTATTGGCGATTTTTTCCTCTGGATTATTTGATAATTTAGCAAATCACAACGGTAGACATATCTTTATTTGATGTTTCTTTTGCATCTCATTTGAATTTTCAATTAGAATTGCGGCGGAAGTAAGAAATGCTGCCAAGTGGCAGAAGCTGGGTAAGAGCTAACAATATTATCTATTCAGCACGCAAAGCCTCAATTGGATCTAATTTTGCTGCCTTGTTGGCGGGATAGACTCCAGCAATAGTTGTTGTGAATATTCCAAACATAACCCCTATGGCTATGGATTGTAAAGTCACAAGAGATGGTAAACCGCCCAGAGAACCTATTGCAATCGATGCAATTGAGCCCAGCAATATGCCAATTAGACTGCTGACCAAGCCGAGAACTCCCGCTTCTAAAATGTATTGGCGTCTTATATCGGCCGTTGTTGCACCTAGGGCCTTCATGACACCGATTTCCCGGATACGATCCTTGACGGTTAGCATCATCACATTTGAGATGCCTATTCCTCCAACTAAAAGGGATACGGCACCTATGCCTCCCAAGGCGTATTTTATCATAGTCAGGATGCTCTCGAGAGATGATAGCATAGACCTGGCAGTTATTGCAGAAAAGGCTTCATTCTTATGATATCTTTTTAGTGCCTCTTTTATCCTATCCACTACTGTTTCAATTTCTGCTGGATCTTGTGCTGTGACTTCAATTGTATCATAATAATAATTATCTTCGCCCAAAAAGTCCTTCATGGCTTTATGAGTCACATACATCGCAGTATTAGGATTATTCCCGAAGGAAGTCGATTCTTTCTCTTCCTCTAATACTCCTACTACTTTGAATTCTTGATAATTATCTTTATTATATAGCCCAATCTTATTTCCTGGGGAGATCTTCATCCTGAAGAGATTCTCCGAGACGCCGTTGCCAATCACTATGGCTTTATCGTCAGAATCTGTAAGAAAACGCCCTACAGCAACTTTAATCCATAGATCGTCTTCTTTTTTTGGAGAGACTGCTGTCAAACTAATGCTAGCATTTTTATTCCGAAATTGAATTATAGCTTGGGTTGAAGTTCGTGGAGCTGCTTGCTTTATGCCTGCTATGCCTTCTAATGCTCTCACATCGTTATCTGTGAATCTGGCGGGTTCTTCTGTAGATCTAAATGTTGGTGGTCCGTGCTCACCCGCGCTAAAAGTACCGGGTATTACATGGATAACATCGAGGTTAAGTTGGCTGAATTGCGAGAATACGCCGGAGTAAAGTCCTTCCCCTACAGACAACATCACTACAATTGCCATGACCCCTATTATTATTCCCAGACTTGACATGAGGGTTTTAAACCTATCAGCTGTAAAGCTAATGCCGACATATTCGAGAATATCGGCTAGTTTCATTTTTTCTCCTTGGTCAAATCTTTCCTATGTTTGAAGACGTAACCGCCGGCTAACAGGAGAACCAGAACGATTGCTCCAATTATGAATCCTATTGGCAGATTTCGTGCTTCTTTGAAAGGTATGTAGTATGCGTTATAGACATCCGATTCATGCCATGTCTCACCATTCTTGAATCGAGCTATAAAACTGATGTTTTCGGGTTGTGATATCGGTCTATTTGGATTAACAGACGAAATGTCAAAGCTTATTGTAAAGACCTCATCTGGATTCATTGTACCTACATAGTATTCTTCAGGTGAAAAACGGACACCCTTTGCTTGAGGGACAATAGTAACTGCATTAACTGTATTTTCTCGAGGATTGGCCACATTGAGGCTTATGCTTGGTTTTGTTGGATTCTCGGCCCTGGAGAGACTAATGCCCATTGAGTCAACTTTTACTGGTATCTTTCGATTGATCTGAATTCCATCGTAGCCACCAAGAACGCTGAAGTCAAGAAAGTAGGTACCGTTTGAGGCGTTATCTGCTACCTGAATCCTGTAATAAAGCTTGACTTTATCATCAGGTCCTATGAGTCCTATATTTTCATAATTCGAGCTAGTGACATTCACCTCGTTCGTGCCTTTCAACTCAGTTTTATTTATGGGCGTAGATAAAGTCAGATCCCTGGAAGCATCTGCTCCTCCCACTCCGTATTTGGCTGCACCATTCTGAAGTTCCAAGGTCAAGATTCCCTGATCTCCAGGCATGAACACTTCTGGATATGTCGAAGATTGCATCTCAACAGGCATGTGGTAAAAGTAGGCAATACTGGACGAAAGGAAGATTGCAAATGATAGGACAATCATAAAGGATAGAGCCAAACTTATCTCAAATGAGCGTCTCATGACGCCTCCTCGATGATCCTTCCATCCCTCAAGCGAATAACTCTGCCGCAATTTTCTGTTATCTCTGGATTATGAGTAACCATAATAATCGTCTTTCCTTCGTTATTGAGTTCGTTCAAAATTCTCATTACGTCATGAGTACTATTGAGGTCGAGATTGCCCGTGGGTTCATCAGCAATAATTATCTTAGGATCGTTTATTAGAGCTCTGGCAATGGCAACACGTTGCTTTTCACCGCCAGAAAGGCGCAAAGGATTATAGTCCATCCTATGCCCCAGGCCGACCGCTTTCAGAAGCTCCACTGTCTTTTCTTTTCGCCGCTCCCGGGGGATCTCATTAATGACCATAGGCAGCTCTACATTCTTGAACACTGATATGCGATCAATAAGGTTAAATGTCTGAAAGATAAACCCTAGCACCTCTCTCCTTAAATGGGCAAGTTCTTCATCATTGAGGTTGCTTACATCCTGTCCTAGCAGCAGAAACTTTCCGTTTGTGGACCGGTCTAAACAGCCAACTATATTCATAAGAGTAGATTTGCCGCTTCCAGACGGTCCCATGAGTGCAATAAACTCCCCCTCTTCTATGGCTAGATTTATACCTTTTAAGACTGGGAATTCAGCATCCCCGATTCTATAAGTCTTTTCGATATCCCTAAGTTCAACAACAAACGTAATTCAGCTCACCCCGGAATTCATCAAGATGATATTGAATCTCCACATCGTCTTGAAAACTTGTTTGATAGTTATAGTTTTTGTGCAGGCGGGATATCGGATTTCTCAACTTGGTGTTCCACTCCTCTCATAGTATCCTTCTCGGAGATTGGCGCGTCAATAGGCTCAGCAGTGCTCATATGATGAACCTCAAGCAGCACTTGGTTAGCGACGTTGTAGCTTATTGTGGTGGCTTGGTAGATCTCTTGTTGGAAACGGGGTTTTTTATGATTCAATGAATAAGGCTCTCCTTCTTTCACAGTATGTGATCCTAAAGGTCCAGAGAGACGTAGCTAGGGCCAAGATCTATCGTTTCAGTCGCATCGAGAGCGTTTGCCGAAATCAAGACTAGACGGCAAAGCGCGGCAAACAGTTTTACTATCTTCATTTAAGCCCTCTTCGAGGTTCATTCTATGATTTATTCAAATAACGTTGACGTCTGATAATCTCAAATATTTCATTCATACAATTTCTCCGTTCAAGAGCGACTCCAGCATTTGAGCAGAATTGTCCCCAAACCATTCATTTTCCGAACGATTAATAAAGGGATAACCGAACGAACCGTGATAGGTCCCAAATGATTGCTGAATTAAAGCCCGACGATTGTTCGAGAATCAATTAAAATGTTTATTAAAGTTCTTTTTCGACAAAATTCTTTGAATCATGGATTAAGAGAACGCTAGACGGCATATTATCAGGACTGAGTGAGCAACCTTCTGAACAATAGGAATTGCCAAAGATCCGGGTCTGTCATTTATGTCTAAAACATTTGAATCCGGTTTAATATCCATCTTGCTATGGTCCGATGCAATCGATTTTGGTAATCTTGAGACATATCCTATAACTTTTTGCCTCTCTCCCAGTTCTGCCAAATGCAAGCGCAGTTATGTGCTGGGCAGAATTCTGTGCTCTTTTGAGTTTGGATTCTCCAGATCTCATTCCAATCTGTGAAATGACATGTCATGAAATCAGCTCTCATCAATAATGATTCCCAATTTCAAATCAATTTTGATTTGAGAACATATAGGCTATTTGATATTAAGATCTGGAAAGATGTAATAAAATTAACAAAGAATAGGGCAATTTCGATGACCATCCTATCCGAGAACCAACTCGTCAGGGTTTTATCCGAAGATTGATTACTTAAAATGAAATATAAGCGAACTCCAATGACGGAACTCCAACCTTTTAATCCAATTCAGAAATCACGAGAAGTCGAAAAGATCGTCATGCAAGCCGATAACCGAATGTATTATCGTTTCAGATTCGCTAAGTTCTATGGTGGAATAGCGACTGCCGATACTGTAGGTTGCAATCTTCTGTGTGCCTATTGCTGGAATTATTTTCGAAATCTGAAACCTTCAAAAACGGCCCCATTCTATAGTCCGTCGGAAGTCACCAAGAAGTTCAAAGACCTAGCAGATAAGCATAAATCTAGCAGATTTAGGATCTCTGGGGCCGAGCCTATACTCGGTAGAGTTTCAACAAGTCATTTAGCAGAAGTCGTCAAGCACATAGACGGTTATTTTATATTAGAGACTAATGGGATAATGATTGGATACGATCAGACTCTTGTGGATATCTTGGCGCCTCTGCCTGTTTATGTCAGATTGTGTATTAAAGCGCATCAAGGACTTGATTTTGAAAAGATCACTGGTGCACAGGCAAACGGCTTGGACTATCAGCTAAATGCGGCAAGATATCTGGAAGAGGCCGGGATCAGTTATAGCATTGCTGTGATGGGAGGGTTCGTTGATCCCACAAAACTTCCTGTCCGAGTAACTGAGGTTGAAGATTTAATTTTATATAAATCTACTGAGAAAATGTTGAAGGAGCGAGGCTTTTAATTTTATTTTATTCGAATACCCCGCAGCTCGCTGCGGCTGGGATGGGCATGAAAACCGACTTAAGGAAATTAGCCGTTCCATAGTAAATGGTTGAATTGAGAAACGCCTGCCATTGTGTTTACAGGATCCGTTACATATGGTTTTATGCGTTAAATCTAGAAGGAAATTGCTTTTTGAATCGGAACATTATAGAAGCCTTACAGAACATTTGTGTAGAGATCAGCGACAGATATTGGTTTGAATTTAAAGCAATTGGAACAGATGGCGACCATGTTCATCTTTTTGTAGGAGCTGCGCCGAGATATGCTCCTTCAAGAATTATGCAGATAATCAAAAGCATCATGGCAAGAGAATTGTTCAATCGCTATCCCGAGATCAAGAAACGGCTATGGGGTAGTGAGTTTTGGAGTGATGGAGGATACATTGGTACGGTTGGTATTGCTGTAACTGCGGAAATTATTAAAAATTGCATTGAAACGCAGGGGACCGTAGAAGAACGAGAAAATTATACCCAGATGAAGCTATATGAGTTCGGTTAGTGGCGAGCGGCGGCGCCTTGCATGCCCCGTAGCTTGCTGCGGGGTGCGCCGCCGCAGTTTGACTAGCCCTTTAAGGAGCTTAATGATCATCTCTCGTAATATTGCTAAGCAAATTGATATTGGGATCCCAACCATATCAAGAATAGATTTTCATCTATTTAATCAGAATATGCGTTTCCTGATTGTCCTATTAGGACGGTCAAAATGAGACTTATTAAGCAAAGCACAAAAAAGGCCAGGAATATTACATTTAAGCTAGCAAGAAATGCGTCATAATATTTAGGAACTATCTCTGTGCCACCCAAATAAAAGGTGAAAAATAAGACCACAATGGCCATACTCAGCGTTTGTCCCACTAGGCGCATCATTTCTACAAGGCTTGATCCTGTGGCATGCATTTCTCTATTTATTGAATCCAAAACACGTTTAACAATTGGTGGCTGGAAGAATGCACCGCCAGTTAATAACAAGACAAGTGCAGCGATAATTAGTCCAATTGATGTATTTGAATCAATTGATGGAAAAAAAGCTAGACTGATAGATGTAATCACGATTCCCATTGCGGCAATACGGTCCGGGCTAATTCGATCAGATAGCTTTCCAGAATAGCTTACAAAGAACGCCATTATCAGTGTGGATAGCATGAGAATTGTACCCACAAGCCTGTCATCAAGGTCTCTGATATACTGCATATAAAGACTTAACAGAAAGATTCCGGCAAACGATGATGTGAAATATATCAGCGCGGCTAGGTTTGCCAAAGCAAACGAACGATTGTCGGCAAACAAGCTCACATTGACGACCGGGCAATTCACATGCATTTCCCAGAAGACAAAAGAAAGAAGGATTGCCAATCCAAGAAGAAGAAAGAATATCCTTTGTATTTCTGGTAGCTTTGAAAATCCAATGATAATCGAAAAGAGCATCATGACATTTAGTGTCATGCCAAGAAAGTCCATACTTTTGCATTTCGATAAGGCATATTCTTCGGGTAATCTAAGCAAAATAAGTGTTACTACAAGCAGATCAATCGGTAATGTGGCAAGAAAAATGGATCTCCAAGACGAATAATGAGTCAGAAATCCTCCTGCTAAGAATCCAAGGGCAAATCCAAATAAATTTCCAGCTATGTTTATGCCAATTCCTCCGCCTCGTTCATTTTCGGGCAACGAGAGACTTAATAAAGCAAAGGATGTCCCGAAAATCATAGCTGCGTCTATCCCAGTGACAAATCGAGCGGTAATTAATTGGATCGAGGAGGTTGATAAAGCAGAGGCTAGAGCAGTGACAAAATATATAATAATCCCTATCGTGAAAACCTTCTTGACTCCAATGACATCTGCTATTCTTCCAAAAGGGACTAGAAACATGGAAGCAGCCAGGAAAAATGCAGTTATCAGCCATCCCATGCCAACCGAATCCATTTGGAATTCGATGCCGATAGTAGGTGTGGCGACTAGCAATCCCGAGACCATAAAAGGTGCAACGAACGATCCTCCTGCTGATACCAATAGAAGATATCTTTTATTGGAGGACATAACGCTAAAGTTTTAGATCCAAATCCTTAAATAAGTTTCAATTTTTCCAAATTTTCATCTTGACGGTTCTTGACACCGGAAAGAGAGATAATCCCACTCTATTTTAAACCGGGCGACTTTGGAAAATTGATTGTTTAGAATAAAATGTAGCCAGATCAATTAAATGCTTTTATGAATCTAATATTCACTGCATGATCTGGCCAAAACCATTGACCTGTTTAGAGCGTTTTCCAGAATCCGTCCTCCAGGACTCTAAAAGACGATTTGCTCCTAGCTACATTCATTGTACTTGTCCAATTTTTTTTGAATGAATCCCAGTGCATGGCAGCTAGCGATTGGTTTCTGAAGTCGGATTGCCATGCAAAATTAGGATAGCCTATGATAGGTGTGCTTCGAAAGATGTTTTGTGGATATCTGGGTGTGTACAATCCCAAATATAGCGGATCTCTAAAGATTGGTGTTGTATCGTAGATATTATGCATGCTAATGGGTTGCGAAACTGGTATTTTCGTGTAAAATATGGAATCAGTGAAATATTGTCTTATCTCTCTGTAATTCGAGGAATCCACATAGCCCCCCTCCAGCCAATCTCCGGTAGATGCAATTGCACACAATAAGCTAAGGGCAATCATGATAATATCTGTTCTTATCATTAAAATTACTCTCCCAATTCAAAATTCAGATAATACGACTTAAATTTAACGTTTTCATATAGCGATCCTAATAGATGAAACGCTTCAAGATTTTAGCAGAACAAATATGAAAGTGTTAAGACAACGTACAAACATATCTTAATATGGATTACTCCAAGGATTTGATATAAATTATAAGATGGGTAAACTCAATGGGATCGAATTGAGGACATCAGAATTGCTTTCAATAATGTTTGCTCTTTTCTGACTTATTCTTACGGCAGAATCTCAGACCAATTCGCACTTTATTGGAGCCGATCCAGCCATAGGAGAGATGCTGATATCGCTAGATCAGCCAAGGTTTCCCGGGTGTGGGTTAGTGACGAATGATCCAGCTGTCAGGGATATGCTGATTTCGTTGGACAAACCGATGGATCTAGGACCAAGTCCTATCGCAATTGCAGCTGGGAATTGGCATCTAAAACTAGGTGAGAACAAGTCCATGGATTTGTCATTACTACAGTCAGGAACTATAATATTCGGACGCGGTACCCTTAACTCGGGAAAAATCATTCAATCGGCGACTACCAACGGAGAGCTATACGGCGGTTTTCTGAGGTTAGATGTAGTGCCAGATAGTGGTACGGAACTTTATTCCATATCACTTAATATCGGCACGCTTCCTCTTACAGGAACCTACATGCGGTTTATGGCTGGCGATGAGCCCCTTTCAGGCACCGCTGAAGCAAACTGGATAGCTGCTTAAGGATTGAGGATTCCTAAAAACTTACCAAATATTGCCGTGCTTTATATATCATTTATGAAGACGCGCCTAAAATTGGAGGTTATTAGAAATCCTCGGATTAATTGCTATTATAATAATTGTCAAATTTTGCATCCAAGTCGTATTTATAACCTCTGAAAGTAGGAATTTTATTTATTAAAGATTTCATTAATAATTTTCTTTTCTTTCAAAATGCTTTCCTATCGGGCTAAATGGGAAATGCAATAAAATCTATATCGTTTAACAGAGAATATTGATTGGAGGAATTCAAAAATGTGGGGAAGAAATTACCCTTCTATCTTCGATATTCTCGAGAGCTTCTTGAGAGGCTCCCCCTTTGAAAAGAAAGAGTGGCCTGAAGAGGAGTGGTTCCGGGAGCCATTCGAAGATATGATAAGGAGGTTCGAAGAATCAGTACCTCCTGAGTTCGAGGATTTGGTTAGCGAAGAGATGACACCCGCTGGTATAGTGCGCAGATATGGTCCCTTCGTTTATGGATTTTCGTATACAGCAGAACCAGGAAAAGAGCCAATATTTCGCGAATTTGGCAATATAAGGCCCTCTCCCAAAGGAATTGAACCTAGCATGGGTAGAGAACCTATGGTAGATGTGATAGATGAAAAGGACAAATACAAGATATATGCTGAGCTTCCAGGCGTTGATAAAGAGAAAATCAAGCTGGATGTAGCTGAGAATAGCGTGGAGGTAAAAACTGTAGACGACAAGAAATATTATAAAATGATTGACCTAGAATCTTCCGTGGACCCAGATAGTACAAATGCTTCCTACAAGAATGGTGTGCTAACGGTGGAATTGGGGAAAAAGGAGAAACGCAAGGGTAAGGAAATTAAGATCGATTAATAAGCCGGATTATTAAAGACTGAGGAGGAAAATATCAAGATCTTCCCAGATATATGTCGTATTCGGATGTAGCTCCAAATTGACAATCGAAGCAGAGATTTCCGGCATTGATAAAGAGGATGACAGGCCTAATCATATGCCGGAATCATTTGCATGAAGATAGTTTCTAAAGAAGAAAAAGAGGTCAATTCAAAGTTTTTTCGTCCAGAATTTATTTTTAATAAAAAAAAATATTATTTTATTATTGTCTCCAGCCTTTTATTCACCTCATCCCAATTAACAATATTCCAAAAGGCCTCAACAAACTTGGCTCTCTCATTCTTATAATCCAAGTAATAGGCATGTTCCCAGACATCTAGGACCATCAAAATTCTCTCTTGGGGACCGACATTGACATTGTGTTTTTCGATTTGCATAATTATTGGACGATAGGTTTGGCCGCAGAATGCTAAAGCTGCCCAGCCTGAGCCTTCTACGCTCGTAGCTGCTTGAGAGAACTCTTTTTTTAGCCGATCAAAACTTCCAAATTCGTTCTTTATTGCATCTGCCAGAGCGCCTCCAGGTTGCTTATTGGCTGCAGGTGCCAGGTTGTTCCAAAATAAACGATGTAAGGTATGGCCACCAACATTAAAGCTAAGTTCTTTTAAGGTAGCTTTCATATCCACATCTGTGCCAGTTTGGCGGGCTTTATCTAGCCTCTCCAGAATAGCATTTGCTCCATTAACATATGCAGCATGATGCTTATCGTGGTGCAATTTCAATTGGATCTCCGAAATGAAAGGCTCTAATGCATTATAGGCGTAGGGTAGATCCGGCAGGGAATAGAATTTCTTATCCGTCAAATTCTCACCTTTTGAAATTATGCAATACATTCTATTTAGGTCTTTTCAGGACAAATTATTGCTTAGTCGCTATTTGTTTAATAAAATTC
Source organism: Methanotrichaceae archaeon (assembly GCA_022865315.1). Classification (GTDB taxonomy): domain Archaea; phylum Halobacteriota; class Methanosarcinia; order Methanotrichales; family Methanotrichaceae; genus JALHSR01. The sequence goes on from JALHSR010000269.1 coordinate 10,391, forward strand.
TTGCGGTTTCCGCTATCATCTCGTTTTCAATTGATCAGGGACTAAAAAACGAACTTGAAATGAATTAAAACGCTTAATGTTGATTATTAGGGTAATATAACCACTCATAATGTCATAGACCTCTCCTCCGAGAAATGTCGATATAAAGAAACGGAACAGAGCTCCTTCAGTAGAGGAGAGTACTCGAACTCTAAAAGCGTTCAAGGAAAGTGGAATATAGGCGATTCGGATTGATGTTGGTCTGCATGCATCGAAGAAGATCAGACATATAATATCTTCCAGCTCTCAGGTGTGAACGGTACGTTAACCACCTTTTCTTGAGATCATTATATTAATTTTATTAAAAATGGCAGGTATTTATGCAAGGATTTGCACAAGGCTGTAAATTCAATAAACGATAACGCCAAGAGAACAGAGTTGAGGCGAAACTCGGTTAATTCAAATTACCTTATATATATCAATGAAAATGCATTCCGGAGAATTATGGAATAATGCTATCAGCTGGAGGATGCTCGAGTAAGGAAAAGATCTGGGATGCCTAGCGTAATCAATAGAGGATTACGATCAACTTAAATGCA
>JALHSR010000001.1 GCA_022865315.1 Methanotrichaceae archaeon
GCTCCCTTATGTTTCTCAGCGTCTGCGAATCAACGATTTTTGGAGCGGCTCCAAGTCCCATACCAATACCAACTACCAAGATAGCCATCATAATGGTCAGTGATATAATACATATTCTTGCTTTCATGAATGCAGCTATAACAGTCAATGATAATAACCTTTTTCATAAAGTTATATTAAATTATTTATGTTATTTGACTAATAATACTGGTCGTGATATCTGAGCACAATCTGACCGCTTATAATCCGCAAAAATGAGGAGGTTCGGGGTGACTGAACTTTGCCACGATAGAAAAATTGATTATTAATTATGTGCTTAAACTTCAAATGATAGGTTTGCTTTGCCCTGCAAAATGGAGATGCGGTGGGATAGATGAACAAACAAATAGCGATAATAATGCTAATATTGGGAATAATGTTTTTAGGGTTAGCTGCGGCGGATACAACCCGCTCATGCCAAGCTCAATATGTTGTTGGAGTAAGATCTATCGATGACGCTGAGGGTCTGACATACCCATCTTTTTCAGGCCAGGGAACAATGGATTATTATGCTCCAAATTCAGCGAGAAGAAAAGCATACGAAAATTTGCAAGAATGTATTCAAGCTTTTGACCATCGAGATAGGGAGGTCAGCTACTGTTCAGAGGCAAATCAAATCTATAGTTATCCGTTCGCTGACGGATTGATTCCGCAGATTAGGCATGACCTCTGTAGCCGTTATCCGGGACACGATAACATTATGATTGATTTGCACGTTCTTTTCCAAGGGGATGAAGGATGTGTGCCCGGCTTAAAGACAGGTACTATCCTGGCGCGCCTGAAAAGGTGTTCTGTGAGACGCCAGCCTGAAGATAAAGGTGAGATGAAATGTCTGGATCGCCCGCGGAAGTTAAACTAGTTAGCAACGCCATGGCCAATATAACCAGAAGGAAGATCATGGCTATGCTGGTCGAAAACAATAGGAAGAAGGATGAAATAGAGAAGGCTATTGGAGCTTCTATGCTCGATTATCATTTGCAGATGCTGCAACAAGCTGGTTTAGTCGATTTAAAGGCTGGTACTGTTATCCTGACCGACTTTGGAAAGAACTTCATGGAATCCAAGGCCGAGAAGCCTGCTGAGGTCAAGAAAGATCTTATAGGAACAAAGCCCATAGAGATTGCCGAAATAAGACAGCTATTGCCTTGCATAGCTGATAAAACAAAATTCAGAATAATCGCTAAATTTTCTCCACCATTGGGCGGGGCGCTAAAGCTTCTGGAACCATTATTTCCACGAGCCAGGTACTCCGAGAAGATAGGCGCATTGATAATTCAACGAGGGACTATCCTCATTACAATTTACTCATCGGGCAACGTGACCATGACCATGATCAAGAGCGAAGCTGAAGCCAAGGAAACCCTAGAGGAACTTAAGAATACAATTAATGAGGCCATTGTCAAAGGCGTAACGCCCGTGCCCAGGGAGAAGGTCAAGGTGGACCACATGGAGATCTACGAATACCTTCCCAAGACCGATTGTAAGATTTGCGGAGAACAGAGCTGTTACTCCTTTGCCATTCGTCTAATTGGTCGTGAGACCACTCTCGATAAATGCACACCTCTGCTGGAAACCAAGTACGCAACCAATATTGAGCATCTGAGAGTCTTGATGGAATACCTTTGATGATGCTCACAATTATCTTGACCGATGGCCCTTACATCAGCGAAAATGCCGATATAGTCTATAAGATAGCTAAAGCAGCTCTCGATAAAATGCAAGTGAGGACTTCGAATAACCGAGCTATCGCCAGTTATATATACTATAAATACTATTATATATCATGAATAGTTTTATGAGCTTTGGCATCCAGCTGGCTTGCCGTCGATTAGATGAACTTGGCGATCCCCTTTCGGGATTAAA
>JALHSR010000270.1 GCA_022865315.1 Methanotrichaceae archaeon
ATTGCAAAGCGTCCGTGCATAGATCGATCAGTCAGAGAAAGAGATCTGGCTGAAGGGACCACTGATAGCCCTAAAGTTGCTCTGGCTTGAATCCAGCTAACAATATAACCCAAGGTGCTTTAGCCCTTGGAGTATGTCAGCGGTGCTGGAGCAATTGGCTCTTTTTTGGGTTACTTGCTTTCAGAAACAGGAGGAAAAGAGGGCCAAGTTATCGAAAATGTTGCCCTATTGGGAAGGTGAAGCCATATTGAGAAAATAAGAGTGAGCGGCCTTAAAATCGGATCCAGTGGCGAAACTAAGATATTCAGATTTCGGCATTGCTATTCAAGTCTTGATGATTTCAAAGCATCCGATTTTTCTCTTAGACTGATATTGATAAGCGTTAAAACTCACTCGTTATCCCAAGTTAGCCGTGAGATAAAAGGATCTGGTATGCTAGCACATTAAACTAAAGGATTCCAAGTTTATCCTGTTAATGAATGGAATGGGCAACCGCGATCTATTTGATCTGGGATCCAGCGTCGTTTCTGAAGGAATTACATCCCTTGGTGTCGTTTTTTCGGGGGATGGCCAGATAGAGCTAAAGGGAAAAGGAAATATCGTTTTCGATGACATAATTGGAGGGGCTATAAAGGAGTTTCTTGAGTCAAGGTTTAACGAAAAAGGCTTCGAAATTGAGTTCGAAAAGGACTTTAAAAATTATCAGTGGAATAAGCTTTTCACAAATGCGGTCATAAATCCCATAACGGCAATTACTGGAGAGACGAACAGTATTGTGCAATCGAACCATCTAGATGATATCGTGGAAATGCTTATCGAAGAATGCATAAGCGTTGCAGAGAAAGAAGGAAATCCTTTTGAAAAAAAACACTGTCTTGAAGTTTATTCTCTCAGTGACAGCAAGAACTTCATCGAATACTTCGAGTATGCTCCAGGACATCATAAACGGGAAAAAGACTGAGATTGAATCCATTAACGGTTACGTTGTAAGGTTAGCTAGAAAATATGCCATACAAGTACCCGCAAATGAAATCCTCTATGCTCTTTTAAAAGTCATGAAAAATTCGCAAGGTGGAAGAATCGGACCAGTTTCTGTAAATACCGATCAGAATGATTAAGCTCCGACAAAAATCGATAGTATCAAAAATGATGGACAGATTTCAAAATTGGAGCTTAGTCACAAAAAATTTCTATGAAGTCAATAAAGTTTTCAGATGGAACTTTTGCTGCATAGATATGCTGCTATGAATTCGTCTTTATATTCAGCCCATTCGATGCTAAGTCCAGCCTTATTAATTATTCCTTCCATGATCCAGGCGAGTGTTGAATATTCGGTATTTACATGTCGTACGAAGTATTGCAGATCGTCATTTCCAGTTGTCATTAGCGTCGTTATGTATCGCTCAAAGAAATTATCTTCTTTCTTGGGATCGAAGGAATAGACAATATCTTTGAGGTACATCTTTCCAGTAGTCTTTAGCATTTGATAGATTCGCAGCAAAGCGATCTGCTTCCAGAAATCGGGCAAGTGATGCAAAGCGAATTGGCTGACAACAGCATCACAGCTTTCGTTTGGAAGCTGGAATGTAAGAAAGCCCGCTTTAACGAACTGAATGTTTTTGACGGACCTAGATCGAGCTTTCTTTTCGGCATACTTGAGCATGCTTTCTGAAACATCAATGGCGATGATTTTAGAACAGCAATCAGCGGCAGCTATAGCGAATTCACCTGTCCCTGTGCCTATCTCAATTAAGGTGTGCTCTGGTTTCAGGTTTAGCATGCATAGAATACATTTTGCCTCATCTTTGATGTCTCTGAGTTTATTCATTCGGTTGTCATAAGTCTCCACTTCGGCATAGGATTCGTAATCGGTTCCTATATGCTGAAATTCATCAAACTGCCAAGAAGAACTATTCATAAATACTTTCAATAACCTTTCAATTTAAAACCCATCTCGTTTTAGATTTCCCAATTATATAGTCTATAAACTGTTATTCTTTTCTTAGAATTTTTTTATTTTTATTGCATGTTTCTTTACAGTAAGTACATTTATTGAATCTTATGTATGATATACTGGTTAATTTGGCGATTCATATTGCTTGGTGCACATGTTCATGCACATGTTCTTCATCATGATCGTGCAAGTGGCGATGCGCTATGGTTCCATGTCGATGCATATGTCTATGGATCAGATTAGCCGCTAATAGAAGCTCTAAATCATCTAGCACCGATCTAGCACTCCTATCGACCTTTATCCTGTGATCTTCCCCTATGACTATCGCTCGATTAGAAATCTGCTCGATGATGTCCAGATCGTGTGTGGCCGTAATGATGGTCTTGCCTGCTTTGCTTAATTCTTGAAGAAGCTCGATGAGCCAAAGCTGCGTCCTTGGATCTAGTCCAGCAGTTGGCTCGTCCAGAAGAAGGATATCCGGATTGGTAACAAGTACAGAAGCAATGCATACTTTTTTCTTCTCTCCACCACTAAGGGTGTGAGGAGAACGTTCCTTGAGCCGTCCAATATCCATCATGTCCATTATCTCTTTGACACGCATATCTACCTCTTCTTTGGGAAGGTCCAATTGAATTGGTCCAAATGCGATCTCCTCATAAACGGTAGGTGAGAACAATTGCACTTCGGAGTTTTGGAATACGAAGCCCACTTTCTTCCTGAAGTAATATCTGAACTCATTGTCTTTCATGGAGTCCAATAGCTGCTCGGTAACAAGAGTTCCGAAGGCGTAATATTCTCCTGACGTCGGAAATACTAGTCCATCCATTATAGCCAATAACGTGGATTTGCCACTGCCGTTGGCTCCCATTACGCAAACTTGCTCTCCCTGGCGAATCATCAAGTTTATGCTTTTAAGAGCATCTATTTTGCCTAGATACGAGTATGATACATTCTTCAGATCGAAGATGAGCTCATCCATTTAATCAAATCCTGATTATGTTCTTATAGCTATCAGTGCCAGCAAAATGCTCAACAGTATTGCAGAGGCACAGGCAATATAATCTCTTGTACCTGCTTTAAGATCTTGCATAATTTTAACGTCGCCATTGAACCCTCGGGAAAGCATAGCCAAATGAATTCTTTCACTCATATTCAACGATCTCAGTAGTATGTAACCTATTCGACCTCCGACCCATTTTTGCTCTTCAAAGGTCGATTTTGATTTTATCGTCCTTGCTCTTTTTGCAAAGTAGATTTCACGTATCAAGTCGATTAAAAGGAAGATATATCTGTAGGCCATTTCCAATGTCAGGACATAGAGCTTAGGAACCCCCACTGACCGAAGGGACTTGAAAAGCACTTGCTGTGGGGTAGTCACAAAAAGAAGAACAACGGCTGATACAGTTACAACTACACGCATAACGAAGACTATTGCAGCATAAACCCCTTCTTTGGTGATGTATACACTCGTTGTTCCGAAGTTCCATACTGGAACGAGAAGTGTACCCGGAATAAAGATGTTAAATATCATTGGTATAGCAATAATTAATGTAAAGATCGGTACAAAAAGCCAGACACGCTTGATGTAAAATCCTATACTAATTTTGCTAGCATATGCAAGCAAAATCTCCAGCAAATATATGGCAAGGAGAATTATAAGATTTCTTGTTATTGCGAGGGCGAAGACGAAAGCTAATGTTGAAATCAATTTTGCACGAGGGTCGATGCTCTGCAAGAATCCCTTTTTCTTGGATATGCTCTCGGTGTCGAATGTTTCCTGAAGAAGCGCTATAATGCTGTTTAATGTCTTCTGGACGAAGGTTTTCTTCCCCTTTTCAGCTGAACAGCATCTGCAGGGGCTATCGCCAACTTCCTTTAACCAGCTTGGTAACATGATATATCATTTATTCGACTTTTTGGTCATACTCTTATTAGCTCAGAAACTAGTTTTATCAGCTACCATTCCCAATTATTGATTTCGTCTGCAATTCCATTTAAACTTATTGATACTAATTTAGTATGATTTATTATTACTTTTTTTTAAATTATTATAACGAACTCCTGCTTGAATTTTCCTAAGAAAAACGCTTTAAAAAACGGAAAGAAAAAAGACTGAAAAATCAACTGGTCTATATAACAAATTAGGAGTCCAGATTATTCAAAATATTGATTTATAAAATCAATTCAACGACTCGTATCCGGAATCAAAATCAAATTTGACTTCGGTTTGTTACAAGATTAGCATTATATATAGGTTGCTTTATATGGGGTGCCAGAGGTGATTTTATTGAGGAGAACGGTTCTTGTTTTAACTTCTCTTTGTTTGATAGTTGTCATGGGCTTATCTATCGCTGCGGAGCCTCCAAAATCAGAAGTATTGAATTCATTCAAGGGAAATCTCTCGGAAAATAGGAATCTTGATCTTTTGACTATGGCTCAGCTTTTTGGATTAAATGGATTGAATTTGGGAGAGACTGTGAAGCTCAAGGCTCCGAAACCAAATTGGACTTTGAGAGGTATTGAAATCGCGGGATATGACGGATTTAATGGCTCGCGAGAATCGCTTCCTTCTCCTGAGATAATAGCTTTGGAAATTAGAGATAAGGATTTGAACCTGCTTTACAAGTATGCTGATTCGCAGCTGCCTTATAGCAATTTGTGGAGAAATTCCACAGGTCCCGTTGTGATGAGATTTGAGCTGCCACCTACTCGAGTTACTGACGAATTCTATATCGTATTCTATGATCGAAATGCAGTACAGGTGATGGCCGAATTAAATTCAACTGGCGACTCCTACTTCTTCAATCCTTATGGAAAGACAAAGCTCGAACCGGCAGAGGTTGTCCAGATAAAAGACAACAAGACGATTCCAATCAACTGGATAATGACTGCTGTAGGCATTTAGAATAATAAAAATCGGCAGCAATTCAGGTTGGCGAAAGGATGTTATATCTTTACGCCAACCTAAAGCTGATGTTTGAGTCCCGAACCATCTGCATTGGCGGACTGCCAGGGATAGGTAGTGTCGGAAAGGTGGCAGTCGACTACTTGGCAAAAAATTTGGATTGCAGAATAGTAAAACCATTCATTTCGTCTGGTTTTCCGGCGCAAGTTATTGTTTCTGAAGGCCTGGTAAGTCTATTGCAGGTGGAGCTAAAGGTTCCCAAGAATAGAACAGATCTTTTCATACTCTCAGGAGATGCTCAGCCAGTAGAAGTCAAAGAGATCTATTTTCTGGCAGCAGAAATCCTAGAAACAGTCAAATCCCTGGGAGTCACGGATTTCATCACATTGGCAGCTTATGTTGGAGAATCCGAAGAGAAGGTTGTGGCAGTCGCTAGTGATTTAGATATGATTGAGGATTTGGAAAAAACCGGTTTCGCTATTTTGCGCAATGGAGCTATCGGTGGACTGAATGGTCTACTGGCGGGTTTGGCACCTATTTATGGCATGAGAGGTTGTTGCTTTCTTGGAACAACATCAGGAAACGATCCTGTCGATCTGTTGGCTGCGAGGAATCTCTTGGAGGCTTTGAAACATTTGCTAAAACTGGAAATTTCTTTAGACGACCTAGAGTTTGAAGTCGATGAATCTAAGGAAACTTGTGAAGAGATCGATATGAACTATAGATGATATGGTTTTGGTCATTTTTAGCTCGAATTTTTTAACAAATCCTACTTCAATAGATTTTAGATTAAAGGTAGATATCAATTGTTAAATAGATTTGACAACTAGCGTTCCCTTTCGGACTCCAAGAGCGTCAGCCACTGGTTGGCATTTGGCTCGCAGCACATAAATGAGCTTTCCCTTAAATCTTGAATCGAACTCAGACATGGTCTCGAAATTACCCATTCCTTTTGATATCACCAACCACTTCGGATTGGATAGGAGGTCTAGTGCTTCCAGACTGATGCTATCTAGCGAAATTCCAACTATTGGGCTTGTTGGGACGATCTTGCCTTCGGTCATGCCTTGCACTTCTTGGGCAGTGATATCGTTCAAAACGGGTTCGGATTTAGCCCCTATTACTACTGTTTTTTTCATACCCTTCAGCTTCTCAATTACGAAGAGGTCGAAGATTATTTCGCCAGAATTATCCGTAATATAAAATATGTTATCGAATTTGTTAAGGCGTCGCTCTACTTCAGTCAGATCGCCTTCAAAATTTTCTCCAAGCGTTGATGCAAAAGTCGTGCCAAACGTGGAGTTGTCAAAGTCATGTCCCTTTACTCCAAACTCCATAGAATTTGATGCTGCTGCAATTCTGATGAGAGCCTCTAACTTATTTTCCGATTTTTCATAGAACTGCTGAGCAATTGGCATTAGCTCTCTTGCTAGTCGGTTACTATCATTCTTAAGAGCCTTGTAAGGATCCGGATTTCCGCTATATTTTTGAATAATCTTTTCTCGTTCGGTTCCAACTAAGGCAGGCACGTCCCCTTTATGGCATGCCATAAAGCTCAATAGTTCCTCGAGCACTTTCAGTTTGTCCTTGTCATTTGTAAACACTAGATCGCTCCCGAACTTTGCTCTATCCAGAATACAGCTATAACAGTCGGAAGCCATCCTCATCAGGGTCACCGTCCAGCTAGGATTCTAATCACATCTGGAACAACTCGTTCAGCTACATGTGCACATGATCCTCCACTTAGCACGAAGACTAGGCCTTTATCTCCTACATAGTCCTTGATAATCTGAGCCATCCTGGGATAAGCTTTGAACGTGAGATTGAAGCCTCCATAATCATCTTCATGGGAATCGTGGCCAAAGATCACAAAAGCTAACTGAAAGTCGAAATCTTTGGCAAGCTCCAAAGCACTTTTTAACGCATCCAAAAACTGCGTGTCGTTGGCATCAAAACCCAAACCTATATCATAATTATTTCCATTGCCATCATAATTCTGGCCAGATCCGCTGTGAAAGTTAATGTGGAGTACGTTAGGATCATCCTTGAAGAAATCGCGCGTGCCGTCGCCGAAATGAGGATCAACATCCACAATTAGAAATCGATCCAATCCAAGCTGACGCAACTTTATGATGGTTATGGCAACATCATTGAAGTAGCAAAAACCCCAGCATCCACCTCTCGAGGCATGATGTCCTGCGGTGCCTGTATAGGCGAAAGCATAATGGGCTTGCCCAGATGCAACCAATTCTGCTGCAACCATCACACTTCCCGCAGAGAGAATTGCCACATCTCGATAGGGATCCGTGCTCATGTTCTGCATATGCATCGGAGAATGAGCCTGTTCAACAAGACTCAAGGGAGTTGTTTCGGGCTTGATAATCTGAATTTCATCACCATCAATTAGGCCTGACTCCAAAAGCGCTTCGTAAGATGGTCTGATCCTATCTTTCAATACACTAAAGCCATGCTTGCTAAAGTCTTCATGATAAGTGATTGCAACCTTCATATCTTCCCCTTTACAATTTCATTGGCTCAATTTTCAGATCTCTTTGACGTTTGGATATCGCTCAAGCAGCATTCCTTCGACAACTATTGGCATAGATCTCTTGGCGTCCTTAGTGGCGCTATCTAGCATCCAATCAGAGTTGGAACAAATAGTAATTAAAGGCTCGTCCTTCTTAACCCTCTCGCCCATCTTTTTGCGAATTATTACGCCCGCCTCTTTGTCAGCTGGGGCCCCTGCAATCCTGGCAATCTCTACCAAACGTTTATTGTAGAAGGCTACAACATATCCGTTTGAATAAGCCAGAATATCTTCGCAATTCTCGCCAATTTGGATGTCCTCGCTCTTGATCTTGGGATCTCCTCCTTGGGCTTCGATGATCTCTCGAAACTTTCCAAGAGCTCTCCCGCTTGTCAAAATTTCTTCTGCTGATTTGTAACCTTCACCTCTCCCAGCAACCCCCCCCATTTCAAGCAATATGCCGGCTAAAGACAGACTTTTCTCTCGCAAGCTATTCGGACCGCCTTTATTCTCTAATACAATTAAGGCCTCTTGAACCTCTAGGGCTGGCCCTATGGTTCTTCCCACGGGCGAGCCTCCAAAGGTCATAGCGCATTCGACGCGAATATTTAGACGCTCTCCCAGATCTAGCAGATCTTTAGCGAGGGATCTTCCAGCTTCTGGAGTAGCAAGCTTGGTGCCAGGACCTACCGGCATGTCCACAACCACGGCATCTGCTCCAACCGCCCCTTTTTTTGCCATGATAGAGGCAAGCATTTGGCTATACGGATCAATAGATAGGGCGTATTCTGCTTTGATGAGTTTATCATCTGCAGGAGCGATGTTGGTTGCACCACCCCATACTATAACTCCACCTACGGTTTCAGTTATTTCTTTGATTTCTTCCGCACTGAACTCTACTGGTGCTACTACCTCCATCAAATCTGCCGTACCGCCAGCTCCTGTTATTGCTCGGGAACTTGTCTTAGGAATAAGCAATCCAGAAGCAGCCACAATGGGCACTACTAATAATGATACTTTGTTGCCCGGTACACCTCCAATGCTGTGCGTATCCATAACCGGGTGAACATCAAAATGAATTCGCTTTCCAGTCTCGATCATGGCTCTAGTTAGCCATTCGGTCTCCTGGGGGTCCAAATTATGTATATAAGATGCTGTGATATAGGCTGATAATTCAATATCACTGAGGTTGTTGTCCACAATATCCTGCACAATGGACCTGATTTGGTCCTCTCTAAGTTTCTGATTATCCATTAGCATCTTAATGTAGCAGAGAGAGGCTGGTTTTGGCGCAGGCAGGATATCAACAGCCTTTGCCTCTTTGAGTTCTTTGAGGGCTTCGGTAAAGATGCCTATTTCTCCTTGTTTGACCATTTGTGAAGTAATATCAACTATCGCTGTGGTTGAGGCACCTTTGGCACGAACTCGAACCCTATCTCCTGGATTGAGTCCACGCTCCTGGGCGTCAGCCAAATTTAGCATTATTTTATTCTGACCAATCTCAATATCAAAATGACGAACTTCCAACATCAAAAGGACCTCAGTTTTGTGTTATAAATTACTGGCTTTTTATTTTTGTTCTCAAGAAGAGTCATCGATCTTATCCATTCTCCTCGTGCCTGTCGCGTAGTGCCGACAATTAGTCTTAATCCATAATAAGTTTCTTCGATAACTCCCATAGCCTCAATTTCTTCACCTTCTAAAGCCTGGCCGGCATATGTATGTGAATAGCAGTAAATTTCTTTGACATCATTATGATCCAGTTTGTATACGGCTGGACTATCGAAAGCGAAATCTGCGTCAATTACTGTGGCAGTAATTTTCCTTTTGCCAATTTGCTTGCCCAAAGGATATGGCTTTATTTGATTCCACTGGCGAGTGAAAAGAAGATCGAAATAAGTTCCATCAATCACACCTCGGTTTCCCTTTCGTTCTTCATGTAGAACAAATTCTTCAAAGCTCGTCTCTGGTTCTCTCTTGGAATATATCCGGTGCCACATAGTTTCATCAAGATCCTGAATAAAGCCCATCTCTTTGGATTTTGCTAAGATATCTCTTGCCTTCCACCACCAGGGGCCATAAACTACAAAATCGATATCTGATAATGGACTGTGCAGGCCTAAAAGCATCGATCCTGTTACACCCATCTCCTCTTGCGGCACCCCAGCATCAGCAAACAGTGTTGCCAATTTTCTAACGCGACTATCCATTTTTACTATGTGTTTCAGACCATCATTAGGCCTAAAGATATGTGCTATGTCTTTTTCCGGCACTACATGTAAATCTTGAACATAGCTAGGACGTTCTCTCCTCAGGAAAGCAAAGGCTTCATCGAAATCTAATTTGCGATATTTTTTCCCTTTTGACTGGCGCTCTCCGTGGTGATCAGGTATATACCTGAGCATGCATCTGATGCCTTGGGTCTGGTTATAATCTGCTACTGCAAAGATCCAGCCTTCCTTGTTCTCGAGAAAGTCTCTAAGCCTAGCTTTCAAGATATCGCCTTCAATACTCGCTCCAAGGCAGCTCCCTGTCTCATTATCTTTCGATTGGATAGATCCAGGAGTGTAGAAGGCTGACGATATTTGCTTCTACCGCCGTCCACGACTAAGTCAACCTTTTCTCTAATTTCTTCTGAGACTTCTTCGGCACTTACTGGTGGAGGATGTCCAGTCATATTGGCGCTGGTAGATGTTATAGGGCCTGAAAGATCTATTATCTTCAAAGCCATTTCGTTTTCAGGGAACCTTACGCCTATTATTGGAGAACCAGCGGTGAGGATGTCAGGGACTATTCGGGTCTTTTTGACTAGCACAGAAATCGGCCCAGGTAGTATCTTTTCTAGCAGGGCGAGGTCTTTTTTATTCACTTCAGCCACTTTCTGCAGCATTCGCATACTTGACACAGCCAGGAAAATGGGCATACTCAGATGTCTCTTCTTTATTTGGAAGACCCGATAAACTGCCTGCTCATTCAAAGCATTGGCGCCTATGCCATACACTGTCTCTGTGGGATATACAATCACTCCGCTGGCCTTGATTATGAGCGACGCTTCTCTTATCATTTCCGCTTGATACTGGCGATATCTCCCAATGTCAGGCCTTTTCCTGAGCTTGGGGCCTTGACCCTAGCTTCGCCTGCTTCTTCAGTGAGCTTAATTCTTAGTTCCTTTTCAAGTTTCTTTCTGATCTCATCTTCTGGAGTGATCTCTTCGCGCTCGATCTTTTTAATTAGTGTTGCTTTCTCTTTGATTTTAATCCCTAACGCGTCAGGTGTAAGTCCATGGCTCTCGCGGGCATCCCTTATTTTGCGGCCGTAATCGGGTACTAATTCTACAATATCTTTGAAATGGTCTCTAAGTTTAGGTTTGGGTCTCACGGTGAAGGATCTTTCAGTCGGGACGATTTTTCTGGGTACTGGCGACCATTTATCGTCTTGCTTACCAAAGCGTGCACAGCCTCTGCAAACTTCAAGATCAGAGCCATCAATTACTATCCTCTGAGTAGCACCAGAGATTGCGGCGCCACAAATCTCGCATTGCTTGTCGATCATTTTGGAAACCTTTATAGGGGTCGGAGTTTAATAACCTTTTAGTTATGGACAGCGGAAATGGCATGAACGATCCTCAAGGTGGCGCAGACTTCTCGCGCTACATCTTGGATCGCATGCGGCAACTTGAAGAGCGTAATTTGGCACTACGTGAACAGAAGGACCGAGTCGAAGGAGAGAAGCGGGTCATCGAGAACCAGAAGCTCAAATTTGAACGAGAAGCTAGAAAACTTCGCAGCGAACTAGAGAGATTGCGCGTTGGCCCTATGATAGTAGGTACGGTCCTTGAGGTGTTGGATGAAAGCAGGGTTATTGTCAAAAGCAGCACCGGCCCCAGATTTGTCGTCAACCTCTCCCAATTCATTGAAGAAGAAATTAAGCCAGGAGTTCAAGTGGGATTAAATCAGCAGTCATTTGCCGTTATGTGCGTCTTGCCTTCGTCTCGTGATCCGGCTGTATTTGGCATGGAGGTCGAAGAGGCACCGAATGTTGAATTTTCTCAGATTGGAGGATTGGATATCCAGATTGCAGAGATTAGGGAGATTGTAGAGCTACCACTCAAGCGACCGGATCTATTTCAAGCAGTAGGCATTGAGCCTCCTAAAGGCGTTCTTCTTCATGGTCCGCCGGGAACGGGGAAAACTATCTTAGCTAAAGCAGTAGCCAATAGCACAGAAGCCACTTTCTTAAGGGTGGTGGGATCAGAGCTCGTGCAGAAGTATATTGGTGAAGGGGCGCGATTAGTTCGCGAGTTATTCGAAATGGCAAAGATGGAATCGCCTACGATAATCTTTATTGATGAGCTTGATGCAATAGGAGCGCGTCGGTTAGATGGTGCTACGAGTGGCGATCGTGAGGTCCAGAGGACATTGATGCAATTGCTCGCAGAAATGGATGGATTTGATCCACGAGGGGAGGTAAAGCTGATAGCCGCCACCAATCGTCTTGACATGCTAGATCCTGCTCTTCTAAGGCCTGGAAGATTCGACAGAGTAATCGAGATACCTATGCCTAACCGAGAGGCTCGCGAGTCAATCCTGAAAATCCACATAAGTGGCATGAACCTTGATGATGGTGTCGATCCCAAGGTTATAGTCGGCATCACAGAAGGTTCGAGCGGTGCTGACTTGAAGGCTTTGGCAACTGAAGCTGGCATGTTTGCCATACGTGAGGAGAGGACTATCGTTTATCAGAGCGACTTTGAAAACGCAGCGGTTAAGATTCTTCCCAAAGCGAGAGTTAGCGAGCCGGCAGAACTCGTCCGACAATATGTATAAAACTATATTTTATTTATGTATATATACTTTCGAATTTTTCGATTTGAACTCTCAAATAAATTTTTTTTGAAAGAAAATTGGCTTTTCGGTAATTATCGCGCGAATAATCACTTAGGTTTGTTTTTGCCTATGTATTTGCAGGTTGTTTTGCCATCTTTCTTAGTATATAGATGCCAATAAGGTCCATGCAATTCTCCACCTGGCTTGGCGCAATGGCATGTAGGTTTGCCACATTTAACTTTTTGAAGGACATACGATCCGCCGATTAACGCATTTTGGGCCTCGTTGGACTCAAATTTCCTTTTCTTGGCATTCGATTCCACCTGCAACTGAAGTTCGAGAGTTTCAATAGCATAATCAATTCTAGATCTTTGCACTCTGAGAACTGATAATCTTCTTTCGATATCTTCAATTTTCATTGTTTTCTTATATGTAATTATTAATATATCAAGTTATTTGACATATAAGAAGAAAATTTCCAATGAAAGCTCAAAAGCAATTTTACAAAATAGATATGATTTTTTATATATATACATGGTACCTTTGTTTGAAATAAGAATCGAAATTTTAAAGTGGATTGAGGACTTCGAATAACCGAGCTATCGCCAGTTGTATATACTATAAATACTATTAAATATCATGAATAGTTTTATGAGCTTTGGCATCCAGCTGGCTTGCCGTCGATTAGATGAACTTGGCGATCCCCTTTCGGGATTAAA
>JALHSR010000271.1 GCA_022865315.1 Methanotrichaceae archaeon
ATTGCAAAGCGTCCGTGCATAGATCGATCAGTCAGAGAAAGAGATCTGGCTGAAGGGACCACTGATAGCCCTAAAGTTGCTCTGGCTTGAATCCAGCTAACAATAGAACCCAAGGTGCTTTAGCCCTTGGAGTATGTCAGCGTCGGATATGGAACGATCAGAAACATCGCCAATTGCTCACCAGGGACGAGACAATCAGCCTTTTCTCCGGAAGCGCTTGAGATTCATTCTCTTCTCTATAGCCGCCTTCGTTTGCCAATAGCTTTTACGCCCATCCCGTCTTAAACTTTATAATATTCTCCAATATGATATACTCGCAAATAAATATTTCATTTAATGGGAATTAGAAAGCCCCCAAAATTATATATATGTAAAATACAAAACACTATAAAAAACAACTGGTGGTAAATTTTGAACAACAAGATTGTCGTCCCTATCATAATCTGTTTGATATTACTATTATCAGGTGCCACAGATGCGCAGGTTTTTGGGACTAAAGTCAAGATGGAAGATCAGGACTTTGGGTTTCCCCTGACGACACCGGGAGCTACAGGATTTCCGTTCCAAAACGCTGTTTATATAGCCTACTGGGATATAGGTGCCACTCCTGGTTTATACGATAACGAAGACGTCGTATACCTGCAGTTGGGCAGCGTGCCCGGCGGATTCGCCAAGATAGTAAGGGCCAATAACATTCGTCTCACCGGATGGGGTAACTATACTCCCGGCTCAAAAGTGAGAGCTGTAGATCATGATATTGGTCAACAGGTTGTTCCAAGCTTTTTTCCTCTGGTAATGGCTTTTCCAACTGCTGTAACGGGTTTCGCCTATATGGACGTCGGTGGAGTCACTCCCGGGTACGATCTGGGCGATCCGATCTATCTCAAGATATCAATCCCTCAATTGCCACCCTGGACGACAGGTCCAAATGATATCAGAATAACGCCGATGGGCAATTTTCCGGCTGGATCAAAGATTTCGAACAACGATCCCGATACAAACCGACCGTTGATGCCGTTCACCAATCCGGCTCCGCCAAATGGTGGGCCTATTATCCCCAACCAGCTAGGTATCGGCAGCATGGCCCAAATAGCATTCTTCAATGCCAATGGTAATACGTTGCCAGCCAACTTGGCTTCTCCAACTAATCCCATCTACGACTACCCGGATTATGTATATCTGGATATACCGCCGTTAAATGTGGTTTCGGTTAACGATGTACGTCTATGGGGCTAGCTTTCTAAAATATTTTTCTCACTCTTTTTTTTGGTTAGAGATTTCAGCTAAAGCTATTTCAAAAAATATAAAATGTCTAACGATTCCATATTCTATATCTCTTATCTTGATAAAGTGATTGCGCCTCAAACCTCCTCAAGGGGATTTGCGGGATTTTATAGAAGCGGGGCGCAGGGGTAGAGAAAACTTCGGTCTTTAGGCCGGATATGAATCGTACCCCGCCTTTGCATCAAGCAGCCTGATAATAATCTGATCATAGGACTCTCCTTTCTTGCCTATCCCATATTCGTAACAGAGAGAGAAATCCCCACCAAGGCAGAGCCTAATACCGTCTTGAGTGTGGATCTGGGTATAAACCATGTGGTAACAACTTCGAATGGTCAACCTTTCGACTATCCTAAGTACTACATCCAAGCAGAGAAGAAGAACAGAGTGGCTGAGAAGGCGCTGCATAGAAAGAAGCTTGGATCTAAGAACCGGATGAAAGCCAAAGTAGAATTGTCTAGGATTGGCAAGAGGGTGACAAACCTTCGAGATGAGTTCTTACACCAAGTATCAAGGAAATTAGTGGACTCGGCAGATGTAA
>JALHSR010000272.1 GCA_022865315.1 Methanotrichaceae archaeon
CCTCCCTGGCTCGGACTATAGAGACTTTGATCTTGGAGCAGCCGACCCAAGTCTATGTGCTCAAGCGTGTGCAGAAGATACTCAATGCAAGGCTTTTACCTATGTTAAGCCAGGTTTGCAAGGATCTAATGCTCATTGCTGGCTGAAGAATGTCGTGCCCGATCAGGTTCAGTCCGAATGTTGCGTATCCGGCATAAAAGAAGAAGCTGACGTTCTAACTACAGTCATAATGCCTTGAGCGCTTCAACATACGGCTCTTGCCGCTGCAGTCAAGCTTCATCTTTTTTTCATAATACAAATTGAACTTTCAAGGATACAAATCATATCACATAATGAGTGCTGGCATTGAATCCACGATTTGAACATTATGAATAAAATTAATTATATTCCCTCCCCCCTCCTATTAATATAGAAATTTACTTAATCCTATAGATCACTTTATAGGAATCTAGTGAAGGTACCTTAATGAACGAAACATTCCCGAAGTTAAGACAAATTGTTGCTTTAACGATGCTGATGATATTGGGATCAGTGTCGTTTGCAAGTGCTGAGGACAATACTATTTATTTCGCAGATGCTGGGGAGAACCCAGGCCATGTGTATGCCTCACCGCCCGTTGGAATGGAGTCCTCCTTATTCACTCGGGCGGCAGGAAATCTCTACAGCTTTACATTCCATCCTATCAAAGAGAAGCTGTATTATTGCAATGCCAATGATAACAAAATTTTCAGAAGCATTCAGTCATGTGATGATCCTTCTTCCTGGTTACCGGAGGAGATTGTCTACACTCACGCGACATACGTTCGTGACATTGCTTTTGCCAAAGCCCCCGACGAACGGCAACGCTTGTTCTTCAGCGAGGCCAGCGGCAGCGCAAACAATGGCAAGATTTACTACCTCGATGGCACCGCTACATCAGTCTTATATTTTGAAGTCCCTCTCGAAGCAGTGGATGGGTTCTGGAGTGGTGATTTTGCCTTTGATGATGGCGGGACACTTTATTTGAGCTCGGGGAACATCAAGCCAGCCTCGATATATAGAGTTGGACGTGGTGGGGAGGTTACCAAGATTTTCACTGACACTGCTGAGCCCATAAAGGGAATGGCTTACAAGGATAACGCCATCTATTACGGCAACAGGGGCAAAATGATTTATCGGTTGGATCTGTCGACCATGACGAAAAGTGAATATCGTACACAAGAAGGACACAAATGGATTTCAGATGTTGGATTCTGGGATTGGACTCAAAGTGGTTGCGCCGGATCAGCGGGTATTTCTGCTGAACCAGTTGGCGTATCTCCTATTGGGTATATTGCACAAGAACCTAATCCACCTCAAGAAGGAGGCGCTGCTGGTCTAGGCAGCGCTTCAATGCCTGCGCTTTACCGTCAATTAGAGGCTTCGACTCAGGCAGTTTCAATGGAACCTAATACAAATCGTCCTGACTGGGACTACAGTAACTTTGATCTTGGAGAAGCCGACCCGAACCTGTGCGCCCAAGCGTGTGCAGACGATCCTCAATGCAAGGCCTTTACATATGTAAAGCCAGGCTATCAAGGATCTAATGCTCGGTGCTGGCTGAAGAATAAAGCTTCTAATCCAGTTCCAGACGAATGCTGCGTATCAGGAGCAAAAGGGCTAGGATAAGGCATTAGACCCAGCATCAGAATCACAATGTGGGGGGATTCTGTAATTCCCCTTTTTTTCCTCAATTCAAAATTGTTCAGCCCTCTATAATAAAGGGATAGCTTCTTGAAGCTCTAGGTCGTCGTACTGAATGAGAGTTGGTTTTTCGCCAGGGCAACTGAACTGAACATAAG
>JALHSR010000273.1 GCA_022865315.1 Methanotrichaceae archaeon
GCTCCCTTATGTTTCTCAGCGTCTGCGAATCAACGATTTTTGGAGCGGCTCCAAGTCCCATACCAATACCAACTACCAAGATAGCCATCATAATGGTCAGTGATATAATACATATTCTTGCTTTCATGAATGCAGCTATAATAGTTGATGATATTAAACTTTTTCATAAAATTATATTAAATTATTTATGTTTTTTTACTAATAAACTTGGAAGTAGCCTCGAAATCCGCAAAAACGAGGAGGTTCGGGGTGACTGACTTCGTCGTGATAGAAAAATTTATTATTAATTATGTACTTAAACTTCAAATGGTAGGTTTACTTGCCCTATAAAATGGAGATGCGGTGAGATAGATGACCAAGCAAATAGCAATATTGATGCTAATATTGGGAATAATTTTTTCAGGATTAGTTGCGGCGGATACAACCCGCTCATGCAAAGCTCAATATGTTGTTTCAGTAAGATCTATCGATGACGCTGAGGGTCTGACATATCCATCTTTTTCAGGCCAGGGAAAAATGGATTATTATGCTCCAAATTCAGCGAGAAGAAAAGCATATGCAAATTTGCAGGAATGTATTCAAGCTTTTGACCATCGAGATAGGGAGGTCAGGCTAGAAACCGTCAAGAAGGAGCTTGCTAGATGGTTTGTGGCTTGAATGAGGGAGAGCTTTTCATCTTGAATGTTCTTCGCGTAAATCATAACTTGAGCGAAAAAGGAAGTTACAATCTCAAACAGATTGCACCTCAATTTAGAGCTAAATTCGATGCAGATCCTAATGACGTTGCTAAAGGTCTTGCTAGTAAGAATTATCTTACCCCAAAAAGAAAAACGGATATTAAATACTGGATATCTGATAAACCTCGGACTTGGTATGCTCTCGGTCAACACGGTTTCAATGTAGGAAATGATGATGAGAGAAGGATCATTCCTAGAAGAGTATTTCGGTTGTCAGAATAATTTAACATCGATGTAAAAAATGCTATATATGACAAGTGAAGCAAGAAACTGATATCATGAGGGATTTGAAATTGGCAGCACCATTCGAAGGATTGTTTGGGAATACCAGCGAGTTGAAAGTGGTTCAATTCCTGTTGCCCTTAAGTGACCTGGAATTCAATATTAGTGAAATTGCTCGAAGCGTTGGCGTTACTCGCCAAACGTTGGAACCTGCAATAAAAAAGCTCACAAAATGGAATGTGCTAAAAGTTGTGAGCAAACATGGGAATGCCAATTATTATGCCATGAACGAAGATTCTGGCTTTGTAGAGGCATTCACGAACTTAAATAATCGTATCATAGAACAAATGCTCGGAGAGCAAGAGCTGGCAAGAATAGCTGATTACGCTCGCGAACGAACACAACCCTGTTTCGCCGAGGCACCGCTCGTTAGAAGTGAATTGGCAATCACAGCCGATTTTTTCGCTTTTTATACAAATTTTGATGTTGGAGAACAATCAAAGATAGCCACAATCGAAGAGATTCAAAACGTCGCACAAACCTTTGGCGGTAAAACATCGAGAGTTGGAGAGATGATGTATGCCCCTGTCACAGCGTGAAGAATTTTTTAAGAATGAACTCGTAGCCGAACTTAGGCGAGTTGAAAATTTAATTCGAACTTCACCAATTCCTGAAAAGAAAATATATTATTTTTCAGGAGCATATGGAATAACCAGTAGGACTTTTAGATATTCCTTCTCGAAAGACGTTCTTGTAGCTGATATTTTACTGCGAGCGGCATATAATATGTTACTAGAACAATCAAATCGGATGAAAACAGGAGAACAAACTGTTGCATATGATCCAACAGTAATTGAAAAAATCTGTAATGGATTAAATGGTTTGGCAACGAGTTTCGAATCTGGAGAAAGCGTGCTTGGTCCACTTGAGACTATTATTACTGCAGCATTTTCTCAAACTGGCGTCGGAAATTATTTGAAAGAGAAAGGTGAAATGGGGATATGATGGTCCTTTAATCATCATTACCCATTCTTTTTCTCTATAATCTTTACCATTCTCTATTTTCGCCATCATTTCCTCACCTATTATAAAAGGCTCAAATACTTCCTACTAATTTCGGAAGTTAGCGGTGGATGTTAGTGGTCCTTCTTGAAATGTTTATATAGAAGGTGCGCATTTTGGTCACTAAGCGCCTTCTTAACATTTTTTAAGAAGTTAGACACAATTGCCACATTTGCCAAGCCTAACAGCCTCAATCCTGTCGATATATTCGATCTTATTAGTCGATCCGTCATCAGAGATGGACGTCCAAGCCAACCGAATACATCCGTCCTCCACGTCCACATAGAGGTTTTTGGCTTTGGACAGGCTCTTGCACTTTTGGATGAATGGCTCTGGTGAAATTATGACCTTGTTTGCCATGAATGCCATCAAAAAATAGGGGGTGTGGAAGATCGCACTGCTTGCCCAGAATCATGTAGGGTCTCGTGCAATCTTCGGACTTCTACAAACAAACCATTGCATTGGCACTTATAAATGCACGATCCAGGCAAGGCGAAAGTATTTCATTCAGGCATCTAATACTATAGAACAGAGTTGAAAGGAGGGATGAGACTGAAGCCATCAGCGTCTTGCTCAGGCATTTGCTGTGATGAGTTCTGTGAGCTATACTAGCCCGATTATGAGTTTGAGTCTGGTGCACATGACGAAATAAGTGTATAATTGGCACATCGACTTATCTTAGATAGAGACTTACCCTCAGGAAGCAATAGCTCCAATTTTGTATGGATAATACCTCATCTCGTTGGCATCAGCGACCTTGATCTTCATGCCATCCATTAGATCTATGTCCTTGTTCTTGCTGAGAGTTATGCTGTTGTCCTGATTGTCCATAGTAATGGTGTCAGGGGATACAGGGGAGATTCTCATCTTATCGTTAGCAGTGTCCGTGCTGACCTCAGTCGGAATATCGGATATCTGCCAGATACCATCGATATTGACGAAATCCTTATCAGCATTCTTGAAATGAACAGCTATGATCACAAGACCTTTCTGGTCGCCTACGTCTGTTCGATAATAGTAGGTTTTGTCTACCATTGTTCCGTTATCAGCTAACGACTTTATACCAATATCGATTACCTTTTCATCTTTTCTTAATTCTAGAATTATTCCTTTTTCTTCGCTGATGCCTTTAATTAGCAGTTCGTAACCTTCTTTCAACTTAATGCTATCACCGCTTCTGACGACCATTTCGTCTTCGTTGTCTATCAATATCTTCTGAAGTTGCTCATCACACTGGGAGCACTCGTCTGCTGACTTCGCATACAGAACCTGATCCTCTGCGGGAAGGTTCTCGTCCTGAACATATCCGGCGAAGTAGAGCGCACCCATGAAGGCAATCACGTTAAAGTAACCCCAGCCTTCGAACTCAAAGGCCTTCTTTTGGGCGGTTGTAGTATACTGTATGCCAGTGGGCTCTTGAAGCTTATTCCCTTTGGTTATAGTTGTAGTTAGCTGCTCAGTGCCAATGTTGTCATCTATATCATAGTAGAATCCAGGGAAGTTTTGAGAATTCCATGTGAAATCGCCAGTTGCTACAGAGCCTCTGATCTCGTATTCGCCAGGCTGCTGGACATCCTTGTACAGGTAATATCTCAGCCTATCGGCATCAGCGGTCTTGATCTTGAAGTCCCCCATCAGATCACTGCTCTCGTTTTTATCGAGTGATAACGTGTTGTCCTGGTTGTCCATGGTGATGGTGTCGGCGGAGATGGAAGAGATGCGCATCTTGCCATATTCGGCATTGTTTTCAACTATGGTGGATGTATCGGATATCTGCCAAATACGATCAATAATGGCCATTGTCTGCTTACTATCTTTATAATCAGCACCAAAATACACAGCAATGGTCACAAGACCTTTCTGGTTGCCAACATCTTTCTTATAATAATAGATCTTGTCGGCCATAACTGTCCGATTTTTATAAGTAGGTATAGCTTTTGAATCGACAACCTTTCCATCTTTAGTTAGTTCAAGGTTGATTTTAGCGGTACCATAGTCGATTGACTTGAGATGGAGCTTATAACCCTGGGAAAGCGTTAAAGGCGCATTTGATGAGAGAACCACCGCAGAATCATTATTTATCAAAATCTCCTGTAGTTGGCCTTTGCATAGAGAACACTCGTCATCAGATTTTTGATGAAGAACTTGGTCATCAGCCGGCATTGCCTCATCCAGCACATATCCAGCTAAGTATGGTTTTCCGAGGAATCCTATTACTTGATAATAGTTCGGGGGTTGAGATTTTTTGGTGGCAGTGGTGGTATATGTTACACCATTGGGCTTCTGGAGCTTATTGCCTTCGGTAATAGTTGTGGTGAGCTGCTCAGTGCCAATGTTGTCATCTAAATCGTAGTAGAATCCAGCGAAGTTTTGAGGATTCCATGTGAAGTCACCAGTTGCAACTTCACCTCTGATTTCAATCGTTTGGGACTCGCCATTAGATTGGGCTGATGCTGCCATAATTAAGAAAATGAGAGCCGAAACCATTCGCAAATTACAATTATTATCCATCCTGAATCCAAAATAGATTGTAGAAGCTAAATATATTTTGCTCAATTCAATCACATGAAGAAAATAGGACTGCTAAATATTGGCTAATAAATATCGGCAAATTTTATACGACGATACGGCTAATTTCTTTCTGAATAGTTGCCTCTACTTTCCTTTGCCTATGCTGATGCTAGAAGGCCACATCTCTCGT
Organism: Methanotrichaceae archaeon; assembly: GCA_022865315.1. Lineage (GTDB taxonomy): Archaea > Halobacteriota > Methanosarcinia > Methanotrichales > Methanotrichaceae > JALHSR01. The sequence goes on from JALHSR010000273.1 coordinate 4,723, forward strand.
AAACTCCTAATTTTAGCTTCATTCGTATCTATTTCATATACTAGAAAAAATGGAAGAAGGTTCTAAAGTTTTGCGCCTTTAGAATGCATCCTCCTTGAAACAATCTTCTGCGTTCTATTTTACTCCAATGTTGTCGACCCACTATATCCCAATTCTTTCGCCTTTGAGAAAGCTGTGCTTGCTTCAGTTCTTCGGCCTTGAGCTTCTAGTGCAAAGCCTTTGCCAGCCCAGGCTTGGGCAAGATTAGGATCTAACTGAATGGCCTTTTCAAAAGCTTGTATGGCTTCAGCAGATTTGCCCTGAACAGTGAGAGCAATGCCTTTATTGTTCCAGGCACCAGCATAATTAGGATCTAGTTCGATAGCCTTGTCGTGAGCCTGAATGGCTTCATCGTACTTGCCTTGAAAAGCGAGAACAGCGCCTTTACCCGTCCAGGCATCGGCATACTTTGGATCTATTTCGATGGCTTTGTCGTAAGCTTGTATGGCTTCATCGTATTTGCCTTGAGGAACAAGAGCAGAGCCTTTGTTGACCCAGGCTTGGGCAAGATTAGGATCTAACTGAATTGCCTTGTCAGTAGCCTGAATAGATTCAGCAGACTTACCCTGAAGAAGAAGAGCACGGCCTTTGTTGTACCAGGCCATTGCAAGATTAGGATCACTTTCATCGAACGCTTGTATGGCTTTGTCGTAAGCTTGTATGGCTTCGTCATACTTTCCCTGATCCATGATAGCATTACCTTCATTGAACCAATCTCCTGCGGTTGTTTGACCGAATGATGGAATGCACAATATTGAGAAAACTATCAAACCGAGTCCTAGTTTAACTATAATTATTATCCCTCAAGATCTGTTATGGTCGGAACTGGTTAAAACGTTTTCTAACCTTGCCCTAGAGCCATAACCTATTATTTGGCGGGAATCTCTGCTTAATGCAAGGGTACTTCTGCTTCTGTATTGCGTCCTAGTTCTTTCAATAGAAGATCTTTATTATTCCTGGCATTTGCATCTTTAGGATCGAGTTCAATGGCCTTTTCGAAAGCCTGCAAAGCCTCACTATACTTACCTAGATTGGAGAGAGCCGTGCCTTTGTTATTCCAGGCATTTGCCAATAATGGATCGATCTCCAGCGCCTTATCGTAAGCTTGTAAAGCATCCCCGTAATTGCCCAAGTTAGCGAGACTGACACCTTTATTACTCCAAACTAAAGCGTCCATCGGATTTATCTCGATAGCTTTATCATAGGCACTAATGGCATCCACATATTTACCTAGATTGAGCAGAGCATTTCCTTTATTATTCCAGGCTGCGGTATCTAATGTGTCCAATTCTATAGCTTTGTCAAGTGCTTTCAAGGCTTCACTATACTTTCCTAATTGATTCAGAGAGGAGCCCTTGTTGCTCCAGGCCACCTCTAATAAGGGATCTATCTTGAGTGCCTCGTCTTGTGCTTCAATTGCCTCATCGTAATTGCTTAAATTGTAAAGCGCAAGACCTTTTCCCACCATAGACGCTGTATCCGTCGGGTCTATTTTGATAGCTTTCTCGTAAGCATTAATTGACTCATTATAGTCTCTCAAGGCGTTCATAGCAGATCCTTTACCCGACCAAGCCCCTCCGTACTCGGGATCGATCTCTATCGCCTTATCATAAGCTGCATTCGCCTTATCATATTGACCTATTCGAGCAAGAACTGTTCCTTTGCTGGAAAAAATAACTGCATTTCTTGGATCAATCTCGATGGCTTTATCAAATGCCTTTATAGCTTCACCGTACTGTTTCAAAGAACCAAATGCAAGACCTTTGCCCAACCAAGATCTAAGATTGAGTGGATCTATCTCGATAGCTTTTTCATAAGCGTCTAATGATTCATTATATTGACCTAGAGCATAGAGGGCGAAACCTTTGCCTGCCAAGGTTTGTGCATTAAGTGGATCAATTTCAATAGCCTTGCTGTAAGCTTCAAGAGATTCATTATAGTTCTTTAAATAAAAAAGAGATGAGCCTTTGCCCGCCCACGCTATTGCAGATTGTGGATATAACTCAATAGCTTTATCGAATGCTACCGTTGCTTCTTCATACTTATTCAAGGCCACGAGCGCATTGGCTTTGGCTAACCACTCCCCTGAATTGAGCGGATCTATTTCGATGGCCTTGTCGTAACAACTGATTGCTAACTCATAAGATTGTTTGTCATAGAAATCGTTGCCCTTCTGGAACCAATCTTCTGCTGTTGTCTGACCGAGCGTTGGTATGCACAATATTGAAAGAACTATCAAACCAATTCCAAATTTGATTATAATGATTATCCCCGAGGATACTTCATGATTGTACCCGATTAAAAAGCTTCTCACAATCACTTCCGGCTCTTATTGAGGATAAGGTAAGTCCTTATGAAAGGTTATTTGTAATACTTGATCATTAAGGAAAATATGATTTTGAAAACTATTTTTTTTGCGATTGTAGCACTGCTGACAATGGCTCTTTTTGGTTCTGCTGACGAGATCATTACTGGCGGCGGGACTTCGATAAGCATGAGCGAAGGATCATCGGAAGGCGCTTTTCTCGCGGACGATAAAGGTGCTGGGGCAGAAGTAATCACCTCAGGCATCGTCAATAGTATTGATATACAACATTGGGTAACAAACACGCGCGGAGATCATGCAACAGTGGGAGTTAGAGCAACAAATGCAGATGGTTTTTGGTATAATTACGGAGTTTATCCGGGTGAAGGCGGCGGTTGGAATAGTGGCTCGGTTTACGCAGGTGAAGAGTTAGGAATAAGCTATGCTGATTACATCAATGCGTACGCTTTTGCGAGCAATGCCGCTGGTGATAGAGCGCACACAAATCTTGAAATTAAAGGTAGAGGCTCACTCAATTACTATTTAGTTCAAGCATGCGCTGGGGCAGAATTGGATAAGGGACGCAGTCGCACGGCATTTGTACAGCAAGTTGTTGGTGGCGCAAGGTGGGATTACATCTTAGCTCAAACATGGGCGGATAATGCTGTACTCGATAGAGCCGGTTCTTGGACTGAAGTTAAGTATGGTACTCTGGATTATTATGGGGCAATTGCAAATGCTGTCCAAAGCGCAAGCACTGGTAACCGGGCTGCTGGTACTAGGATTGATTATGCTAGCGCATCTGCACCATACGGGTCTATAAGCCAAGGTATGTGGGCTTATGATTACTGGGGAGATAATTCCAAAGTGAGTATCTACATAAATAGAGGATACCTGTGCAACTATCCTTACTACCAGACTGTTCCCTCAATCGCCTATTCCCAAAGCGATTACTGGCGCAAAACATACGCATCTCAATCGTATTATGCCCAAGCCAACAATTACGGTTACAGAAACCGTTACGCTAAGTATGTTGGTCTGAGTCCATATCAATTTAACGAACCCTTTTACAATGGTTATATAGGATGGGACTATGCATTTACCCAGCCTTAATCTTTTATTAACTTTTTTTTATCTAAAAAATAAGATTCACGACTACTCTCAACAGCAAAATCCGAAGGAGATCCTAGCTGAGATCTATGATATCCGCAGCATTAACTCTTAAACTTCAACTCTCCAGCCTTTGCAAAAGCTTCTTCTGATTCATTTTTACGGTTGATAGCCTTGAGAGCGATACCTTTATTGTACCAAGCCATACCAAATTGTGGATCAATGCTGGTTGCTTTGTCGTAAGCATGAATGGCTTCGTCATATTTACCCAAACTGGCAACAAGCTGAACTCCTAATAGGCTCAAGGACACCACAACGGCTATTATTGCGGCTTCACTCTGCACTAAGGCACTAAGCATATATCTGACACTATTGGCATCAGTCGGTGGAAGGAGCAAATTTAGCTCAAAACTAATAAATACAGCGATGATGGTAATTATATAATATAATTCGATTCCGCGTGTTTCCCATTTTTCAGGGAATTCTTCAATCTCGAACATGATTTATTCTTCTCTGAGACAGCGTTCTTATAATGAGCAAATTCGAAACTATTTATACTACTACGAGCAACTGACCTTGGACGGGGCAACATTAGATTCGAAGAGTTGTGCACTTCTCAATGGAATTCATGAGATTCCATTTACCACCTCATATAGGACAAAAGTATACAGAAACTTCTGTTGAATCCCCGCACATAAATAACAAAGAAATGGCGCATTGAAAACTGAGCAGGAGGACAGGGATAAGAACCCCCTGCTACGGTATCATCGTGATTTCTTCTTAGGAGGTCTGCCGAGCTTAGGAGGTGGTGAAAGCGCTCTCACAACTTCTGCATATAGATTCTGAAAACGCTTGATCGCCCTTTGCGCTTGCGGGCATCGGTCACCGATCATTTCACGCACTTGGTCGCCGCTAAACCCGCTTTCTCTTAAATATGACATTTCATGGAGGATTTCTAGCTCCTTGTCATTTAATTTTGAGATGACAAGCTCCACAATCTTGCTATCGGGAGAAACCGTTGCTTGTGATACTGAAGGTTCCAACTTCTCTAAACGCTTCTCCAAGTCTCTCAGGCCAGCAATCACTTAGTTCCCCTCCAACTTCGAAACACGCTTCGTGAGATCCTCCTCCAATTTGGCCAAACGATCCTTGATTCCTCGAACTTCTTCTGCATCGATCGCAAGCCGTCTTACATTCACCCACGCATTGGCGAGACTGGCAATTTTCCCAGCATGATTTATACAATCGCCTGAA
>JALHSR010000274.1 GCA_022865315.1 Methanotrichaceae archaeon
AGACTGTGGTATTGCTATGTGTCCATCTATCTTTTGCCATCAATTATATAGAGGCTTGGCAAGTATATATACTTAACTAGAAAGTGTACGAATTCATCCCACGACTAAAGATCGTGGGCTTTCTTCTGAATTTATCGTAAACCATAGGGAGACGAGCCATGTTAGACAAATTCATAGCTGAGCGTCTTTCCGGAAGGGTAATCGAAGTTTATTTTGGAACAGGAAAAGGGATAGGCTTAAAGGAAAAGTTGTGGAAAGCGCTGATGAGGTCCTTGTTCTTGAAAACAATGGAAGAAAAGACTATATAAACGCTGATAAGGTGTTGGCCGCCTAGGAAGTATGAATCGCTAGCTATAGGCTTGATCCATTTCATGAAATTCCAAAAAACTGTAATATGCTTTTATATGTCCTGTCCTCTCAAGAGGTTTGTTTTGCATACATTGATTATTTTTATAATTTTATATTTATGATAGCATTAAGCGATTCTTTATTACCATTATGCATGCCTTATTTCTTTGATATACCTAGATTTTATCCTACTGGAGTGAGAGCTGATAATTTCATTTTTCAATATATTCTATATTATACGTCGTTTTTTTTCCCCAATCTAATTCATGAGCATATAAGAACTAAACTTTTTGCGGGTGGAGGCGTTACGGCGAAACTCCTAACTGCTACTCTTTCGACAAATCATGAGAACTTCTCCGAGGTGGTCTGGTCTTTCATTATTTGCCGCATCTTGGCAAGCCGTTTTGGTGATCCTTTAGCCCTTTCTCGAGGCAAATGCTAAATCGATGAAGTAAGATAGATTGATTGATTTGCACTGAAATAATTTCAAGGTAGGTGGATTCGTGGAAAACCCAAAGCCAAGGTTTGTGTTCAATTGCCAGAAATGCGGTCTATGTTGCGAAAAAGAATGGGAGATCAGAATTTTCTTGGATGATATAGAAAGATGGTCAAAGGACGGGACAATCTATCGAGTATTTTCTAATTTGTTTATTAAAGATGATAATGAAATACCTTCAATTCAATTGGAATGGGAAAATGGCAAATGCAAAATGTATGATGCCGAAAAGAAAGAATGTTTGATATATAATAGCAGGCCTATCATTTGCAGTGCTTACCCACTCAAGTGGGATGGTAACCGCTACTTAATCAGAGATGAAAATTGCCTAGGTCTAGATGAGGGGGTAATGACACAAGAGGGTCTCGAGGAGATAAGGAATGCAGCGAAAAAGGAGCATGCAGAAGAAGAGCGTACATCGACGAATTTACCGATAATTCAATCTATTTTATTAAGAGAAATCATAAAGAAATCCGAATTGGAATACAATAAATTGCCGGACGAAGAAAAAGAAAAGATCAAGGAAATATTTAAAAAATCAGCCTGAAAAAAATAATATATAAATTATATTTAATTTTGCGTGCGTGGTTAGCTTGAGGAAATCCACAAGCCGAAATACGATATTAATTTCATTTTTTCGTGTTTTAGGGCAACTCTGGCTAAGTCTCTCGCTTCACAAGGATGGTGTTGCTCTTAATCTGTAGCAAGATTATGATGGTTTCTGTCCGATCACGCTTTTGCCCAGTCGTGTTATGATCTACAAATCCCATAACTGCGTGGAGATGAGAGCAATATAGGAATCCATTGGTAAGGGGATGGACAGTATAATTGACAAGCAACCCATGGATAGGGTATGATTCGGTATGCGACTTTTATAGAAAGCGGGGCGCAGGGGTAGAGAAAACTTCGGTCTTTAGGCCGGAGATGAATCGTACCCCGCCTTTGTATCAAGCAGCCTGATAATACTCTGATCATAGGACTCTCCTTTCTTGCCTATCGATTTCAGTCTATCTCGCGTCTCCGACTTAACCTGTATTGTAGTCAGCATAACCATTAAATAGTAT
>JALHSR010000275.1 GCA_022865315.1 Methanotrichaceae archaeon
ATTGCAAAGCGTCCGTGCATAGATCGATCAGTCAGAGAAAGAGATCTGGCTGAAGGGACCACTGATAGCCCTAAAGTTGCTCTGGCTTGAATCCAGCTAACAATAGAACCCAAGGTGCTTTAGCCCTTGGAGTATGTCAGCCTTAGAGGGCGTGGTATTCATTTCTGTTAGAGATGAGGACAATGCGGCTGTGGCAGTGGCTGCTAATAAACTCATGGAGGCTGGACTGAAAATTATTGCTACAGATAACACAGCAGAATATCTGAAAAAATCGGGTATACCTGCAGAGAGAATAAACAAGATCTACAACGGCAGCCCAAATGTTCTGGATTTTATGAAACGTGGGGAGGTCAGATTGATTATCAATACACCGACTACCAAACAGCATGTCAAGGATGGCTATCAGATCCGGCGCAGTGCTGTGGATTATCATGTGCCATATATAACTACTGTACAGGCGGCACAAGCAGCGGCCGATGCAATTCTTATGGCCAAGAAAGGTCAGATAACCATCAAGGCTTTAGACGAATACCATGATGAAGTTATTTATGCCTGAAAAAAAAAATTCAAGCATATCGACTCAGTACCGAAGCCTTTATCTTTAGGTATGGCAAAGGAAATGTGGTCGCGGGCTCGTGGTCTAGGTGGTTATGACGTCGCCTTGACATGGCGGAGATCACGCGTTCGAATCGCGTCGAGCCCACCAGCATGCCCAAGTAGCTCAGTTGGGAGAGCGTCAGACTGAAGATCTGAATGTCCCCGGTTCGAGTCCGGGTTTGGGCATAAAAATTTTCATAACAATTTTTTTTTAAAAAATTAATTTGGCGGACTTTTCCCGGCTTTTGCAAAGGCTTCCAAGGCTTCCGGTCCTCTATTCAAAGCCAAAAGTGCTTGACCCTGATAATCCCAGGCATCCTTATAGGATGGCTCGAGTTGAGTGACATTTTCAAAACTATTCAGAGCTCCCTCATAATCCTTCTTGTCAAGCTGTATAGTTCCCGCGTGGTACCAAGCCTTAGTCAAGGAAGGATCTATATCAGTTGCTTGTTGGAACGCTTGTAGAGCCCCCTCATATCTCTTATTTTTTTCGAGAATTAGGCCCTTATTGAAAAACGTTTTAGCATTCTGTAAATCCAATTCTAAAGCTTTATCGAAGGAAGCGATTGAATCTTCAAAATTGCCTAACTCGCCTAGCAGCAACCCACGATCATTCCAGGCTAAGGCATTAGAGCTGTCGAGCTCTAGAGCCTGATTGAAGCTTTCTACTGCTTGGGAATAGCCACTCAGTTTAATGAGAATATTCGCTTTTATGAGCCAGCCTCTCGCATCGCTTGAGTTCAGCTCCAGATACTCTTCGATATCATCCAAGGCTGATAAATATGATCCATTGAGGTAGTCTTTTTGTGATTGAATAAACCAGTAGTTAGCATCCTGGCTAAAAGCAGGAATGATGATAAGAGAAATTGCCAGGATAAGAAGTGAAATGTACTTCATGCATCCTAACGTATTGTAGGAAGTGCATATACTTTCCGGTCGATTTCTAGCTCTAGCTAATGAAACAATCGCTAATGTTGGACCTCTTTGAATCAAGTTTGTGCTAATGAATGTAATGATGTCATTATCATAATAATAACAATCTGAAGACCAAAAAAAAGAATGCTGAGAGTAATCTAGCCAATTCTAGAATCTTTCCTCTATAATTTAGAGATTGAGTTTGCCAGCCTCCTCGACTGTATAGCCTTTATGCACTATCGCACATAATTTTCTTACGAGGAGCGTCGGATTATCAGCTTGGAAGATGTTTCTGCCTATGGCTACACCGGCGCTACCTACGCTAATGGCATCATATACCATCTGTAACAGATCAACTTCAGTAGACATCTTAGGGCCCCCAGCTATGACTACGGGGACGTTGCAGCCTTGTACAACCTCTTTGAACGTCTCAGTTGATCCCGTGTAATTTGTTTTAACAATATCAGCTCCTAATTCGGCACCTATCCTTGCAGCGAGCTTGACATATTCTACACCATGTTCTGATTTTACTTTTTGACCGCGGGGGTACATCATGGCTATCAAGGGGATACCCCATAGATCGCAATTTCGGGCTGTCTGGCCAAGGTCTTTCAGCATCTCAGCTTCGTCCTCGGCTCCCACATTGATATGGATGCTTACTGCATCTGCACCTATTCTTATGGCATCTTCTACCTTGGTGACAATGACTTTGTGATTTGGGTCAGGTCCTAAGGAGGTCGATGCTGAAAGGTGGATGATCAGGCCAATATCACGGCCATATCCTCTATGGCCGAAAAGCGGCAGCCCCATGTGGCCCAACACTGCATTAGCTCCTCCTTCTGCCACTTTATCTACTGTAGATGACAGATCTATCAGTCCCGGTATAGGGCCGACTGATATACCATGATCCATAGGGACTATGACTGTTCTGCGTGTCTTTCTATCGATAATCCGTTCTAACCTGATCGCTTTTCCGACCTTGCTCATGAAGAAGTGCTTGCCAAACATCGAATTAAAGATGATGGTCAATTCTAGCTTCTTAGCGTAACCTCCTTCAAAGGATTTTGGAGCTATATTTAATTTAATTTAATTTATATATTCAGGATTCGGCAAGGTCAAAACCGATCCCAATTGGATCAAATGAGTTAATTTAGCCTCTAAGACAGGGTGCTTCAACTGCAAATCATGTCCTATTCAAATCAAATTCATTTGATGAGCATAGCGCATACTAATCCTGCAGCAGCAGGAGCAGTTCGGTCTTTATATAATATGTCTTTTAGCGAATCCTTATCACTTTTTCGCCAGCCATCTTTATAGATGAAAAAATCTTCTTTGAGTTTCCTGCAATTTGAAGCTCTTAGTAGCCAATTCCAACGCCGTTCATCATAATGGATAAACCATCCATAATCATGGTACTTCCCAAAAGGTGCTGTTAGAATCATCTTGCCGCCTTTTTTAGTTATTCTTTCAAGCTCCACAATAGTTTTCAAATCGCCTAATTCGTCTCTCGCTTCTTGTTCAGAATAATAAATAGAATTATCTCTGCCAATATGTTCGATAGCTGAGATACAGAAAATGAGATCAAAAAAGTCATCAGGAAAGCCTGTATTTCTTACATCGCCTACAACCGAAATCATGCTATCTATGTCTTTCTTCACAATATCTATACCATATAACTGAGGAATTTGAAGTGATAATAGCTTCTCGATGTATCTTTCTTCAGCATACGCATAACCCACATCCAATACCCTGGCTTCTCCGTTGTAGCAAGATGAAGCCCATGGTATCTCTATGCACCTTTCTGTATCATCAACCCCAACTGGTTCCTCAGACAACCTGAAACTGTCAGATTCTAGTTTGGTAAGCAATTTGTGTAGAAAATTCAATCTGCCCTCACACCGAATAACATCACGCCCAAATCTCTTTTGTCCTCACTGATGCCTTCTTTTTTGGGATTAAAGGTTTTATCTAATTTTAACCTTAATTCGTGTACTCCAGGTTCTATTCGGTTGAGCGGAAAAGACATAGACTGTTGTCCTTCTTCAAGTTCAAATCGAGCAATTTGATGTCTTCCAAGATATAATTTACCTTTATTTCTTCTAGGAGCAAATAACTCTAAACTAATTTTATTTCCTCTGGGTACTCTTATGAACATGCTAGCCATCTGGCTCGTCCATCTGAATCCGTTCTCGGCATCATACAAGCCATAATTCATGTACAAGCTATCGTTTATTCCAACTTTCAGTTCTGATGGGGCATCTAAAAGATATGGTCTTGAACCTACCGATTCCCATAACGCCAGATTCTTGAAAGCTAAACACCAAAGCTGATCATAAATGAAACCTAACCTTCGAATTGATCTGACGTACTTGTTATCTTTTAGATATTCAATTTCCCCCCAAATAATCGGATAAAATCCATTTCGCTTTAATATTGAAGCCAGACTTCCTGCATCGTGGTATCGAATATGGAGGTGTTCGTATTCAGGTGTTATTAATTTTGAATGAAGATCGATATTTCCTGCAGAAATTATCTTGAGAGCTCTTGCCAAGAACAAAATATTCTTGGTAGGTGCAGTATGTATTAGCAGCCTCCCTTCTGGTTTTAGCAACCTATAGCATTCCTCAATCAAATTATTCAATACATGATCTTCGACATGTTCCACAACATCTGACAGGATTATCGTATCAAAGATACAATTCATGAAAGGAATCTTTTCCCCATCAAACTCGAAAAGATGGATAACCACGTTATCCTTTGCCGACCTCTCAGAGCTCAGCCTCAAAGCGTCGCGGGATAAATCTATCCCAAAGACTTCAGCACCTTGTCTTGCGCATCTGACTGCAATCTCGCCAGGTCCGCAGCCCAGATCTAATATTCTTTTGTCTTTATTAGGCCTTGCTAGCGCTACAATCTTTTCCAATCTGTAGCTAGTATAATCATATTGAGGACATTTATAATAATTTTCATTATATAAATTTGCAAATTTGCTTTTATCTACATCCTTATTTTCGATAAGAAATATATTTTGATTAAATTTGAACTGGTAGCCGCAATGGCAGATGAGCTTGTCTCCTTCTTTGAGCATCTTACCGTTGCATTCTGGACAAGATACCAGCTCAGTCGTATCTCTCGACATTCCAGCTGCCGCCTAAATCAAATAAGCCCAGATTTTGTGTCCTTTTATGCACTTGAATAGAGTATAGTCGATCGTGCCAGTCATACGAGGACTCGTAGTCTGGAGAGGCTACAGCAATTGTGAAATCAAACTTGCCCTCGAGGAGAGATAGCTTTTCCAAATAGAAATCGACGTGGCCTTTTCCAAAAACATAAGGAATACCCTGGTTCATGAAATCTGTGGTTGTTCCATAACAATATGTATCTTGGTGATATACAATAATGCCAAAGATAGGCGATTTGACAAGTTCAGCCGAGTTATAAAAAATTCTTATCCGCAATGGATCTCCCGATATGAAATTAGTGTTCTCTGACCCATTCTTGTCTAAAAATTTTACATCGAATATCTCGACTTTTTTGGTTCCCCACTTATCATTTTTTGACTGGACTTCATCCTGTTCATCGGATTTATAAATATATTTATCAATGACTCTATTTGTATCTCCAAATTCAACCTGTTCCCCTCCTCTCAATAGAAGCGTCTTATCGCAGAACATTCGGACTGACTGCAAGTCATGAGACACAAATAGTATTGTCACGCCTTCTTTTTTATAGTTGTCAAAAACCTCAAAACATTTTTGCTGGAACTCTATATCACCGACGGCTAGAACTTCATCTACTAGAAGTATATCCGGCTCAGTTTGCACTGCGGTGGAAAATGCTAACCTCACCTGCATCCCTGAAGATAAATTTTTTAGCTTCGTGTCTTCAAACTTTTGGAGACCAGCAAATTCAAGAATTTCATCAGTTCTCCCTTCAATATCCCTGCCTTTTAAGCCCATGATCGTGGCATATACACCTACATTCTCACGGGCAGTAAGGTCCGGTTGGAATCCCACGCCAAGTTCCAGGAAAGGCGTCATCTTGCCTGTAACCACAACTTTTCCTTTTGTAGGCCTCATTATATTAGCAATTATTTTCAATAGAGTGCTCTTGCCCGATCCATTATCGCCTATTATTCCTATACAATCGCCCTTCTCAACTGAGAAGTTAATTCCTTTCAGCGCAGCATAAGTTTCGTAATTGTTGGGTCTGAAGAAGTTGGTCAGGTTCTCAAATAATGTCGTCCTTCGTTCATGCGGGATCTGGAAGGATTTCCAAAGGTCTTCCACTTCAACGACCGCACTCATATGGCCTCCGCAAATTTGGGCTCATAGTGATCAAAAATTCCGTATCCTATGAATAAAATGATCAACGTGGATATTGTTACATAAATTAAATAAGTGGGAGGAGGCATGATGCCATAAAGCAGGCAACCTCTCATCATCGATATAATCCCAGCAATGGGGTTCAGCATCACCAGTTTTTGCAGATTCTCTGGAAATATTGTTATCGGATATAAAATTGGTGTTGCAAAAAAACCTACTTGAAGGATCAAGCGCCATATGAACTGTACATCTCGGAAAAATACATTTAATGCCGACAATCCCAGAGCTAACCCGAGGATCAAGAGGAACTCAATTAGAATAAAAATAGGTGCATAAATTACCAGAATGGTTGGAATTATCTTAAATATAGCCATGAATATCAAGAAAACGACGAACTCCAGCATGGTCATCATCAATGCTGTTATACAAGAGGATATGATCAGGATATCTCTGGGAAAATAGACCTTCTGAACCAGGCTGGGTTTGCCAATTATGCCATAAATACTCATAGTTGTCCCCCTATCCAGGAAGTTCCACAGGATTATGCCTAAAAGAAGAAAGAGTTGATAGTACTCTACCTGAATGCGCATCAGGTTGCTGAAGACTATATAAAGGACTATGAGCATCATTAACGGCTCAAAAAGCGACCAAAAGAAACCCAGCGCAGAGTTCTTGTACCTGAGTTTGAAGTCGCTCCAAGCTAACTTGATTATCAGCTCGCGATATTTGGCCAATTCATTTACACGACTCAATGTCAGCAAATTACACACCCTGAAATTCTGCTAGATGCAAATCAGTTTGGATATCTTATCCAGAAATATTGAGGAATCGAAATCCTGAGCTCGCAACAAGCAGCTATCTCTATATATCTCTGGATCCTTAGAAACCTCTATTACGGCATTGATCAACTTGTCGATGTTTGACTCAACGAGCAGTCCGGTTTGCCCATGTTTCACAGTCTCTGTGAAACCGCCCTCGTTAACGGCCACCACCGGTTTGCCACTGGCCATGGCTTCCACGGGTGTCAGGCCGAAATCTTCGTCCCGAGCAGTGCAAATTAATCCTTTGCATCGGGCATAAAGGTCGATCAGCTCATCCTCCGAGACTTCTCCAAGCATCTTTACGTTTTCTGGTTTATTTCGGATTAATTTGGTTTCATAGCTGGCTGCGTTATCCCCTGCTGAATAGCCGCCGACCACAACTAGGTTCTCTTCGGAAAGTCGTCTGAAGACGTCGAACTGCAGTTCTATACGTTTCTCGGGATATAGGCGATTAACTGATAGCCAGAAATCTCCATACTCCTCGAACCTGAATTTATTTGTCTCCACTGGTGGATAAATCATAGGTGAATATCTGCCATAAAACTTCTGAATGCGACCTTGGACATTGGCGCTATTGGCAACAATCTTGTCTATCTGCTTGACACATCTTTGATCGAACCTTCGATGTGATGCAATCCAAAATGAAGCCAGCAGCTTACGAGGCAAACTCGATTGACGTGATATTATCTCGTCTTTGAGATCGTAGAAAGCCCTAACTGGAGTATGGCAATACCAGAGGTTAGGCTTGTGCTTCTTTCCTGCACAATGAGCCCAATCACCAGAAAATATAAAGAAATCATATTTGTCTGAAAAATCGGCAGATGCAAACATAATCGAGGCAGTAATTTGCTTGAACGGGGGCGACTTTATGGTTCCGCCCAAACTGACGATATTTATATCTTGATATCCCAATAGGCGGATCGATTCTCTATTGATATATGTGGTTATTATATCGGCATTCAAGGCCCGGGCCAGAATCAATGCGATCCGTTCTGCTCCACCAATTGCCCCAATGAAATCAGCAAATATTGCGGCCTTCAACTTCTCTTTATTCTCCTTAAGCGACAATAGTTATGGCTGTAATGTCAATTCTTGATAGATCTGTTCAATCTGGCCTGCAATTTTATGCCAGACATATTTATTCTCAACTAGCTTTCTTCCCAAGATGCCCATACATTCAGCTTCTTCCGGGTTTTTCAGGAGAAAGATGATCGCATTGGCCAGATCTTGCGCGTTATTGTGGTCCACGATTATACCAGTTCCGTATCCTTTTATGTCATCAGCGGCTCCAGCAACATCCGTGGCGATTACCGGTCTTCCGCAAGCCATGGCTTCGAGCACAACTATACCAAAGGTCTCCAGGGCTGGGTCAGTCGATGGCAGCACGAAGAGTTTGCAGCCATTGTAATAGTGGCTAAGCGCTTCCTCGGGCACGAATCCAATAAATTTCACATTGTTCTTCAAGTTTAATGAATCCGCCAGCCTCAAATAATAATCTAAACGTGATCCGCTACCGCCAACAACTAATTTTACATCCGCAAATTCCTTCTTAACAATTTTCAGGGCAAGGAGAAGATTGTCAAGCCCTTTGAAGGTGTGGAATTCGTCCAGCACGCTCAGAAAAAAGATATCGGCTATGTTAGCCGTTTCTATTGGCCGAAAGCTCTCGGCATCTACGCCGATTGGAACTTCAATGACCTTATCGCTATAAGCCCTGAGATGCTCCGAAGGATAATGTTTCCTGGTCATTAATATTTTATCTGCCTTTCCGAGCAATATCTTTAGAGCCGTGCTGTTGTAAGCTTTGGCGATATAATTTGCAATACCCCGTCCGACTATATCGCTATGATAAGTCAAAACTAGCGGTTTGTTTTTAAATATTGAAGCAGCTGCGCTCCAGTCTGCGCTCCAAGGAGTTGGAAGATGCGCATGAATAATATCAAACTCTTCTTCAATCAGCAGCAGAGGTAGTCGAGGAGTGATATTTGTGTTTGCTATTCTTCCAACCGACCGGAGGTGCCGGATTGTAACTCCTTTTCCAAGATCTCGTTGGATAGGATTATCGGCACAAAGAACTGTTACTTGGTGGCCTCTGAGTGAGAGTTCCCTAGATAGAGACTGGACGTACCTCTCTACACCGCCCGCAGTGAACAACCTAGCAGGAGTCTGTATCACCCTCATTGTCAAGCCTGATAACTTCGTTTCCCCCAAAAAATGGAATTTGCAGGATTAAGCCTGATTGAAGCTATGTGTATATATTTAGTATCTGCTAGGATCCCTTGCGATACTTCTCTGAAAGATAATGGTTGAGTTGATCTCGAATTATGTCCTTGAGTCCGTGCTCAACCCTAAATCCCAATCTCGCGATCTTCCTCGTATCGGATAAAAGTATAGGCACTTCGGCCGGCCTAAACCGTTGGGTATCGAAGATTATTTTTAGATCAATCTCACCCGCGTGTGCAACCAACCCCCCATCATCTGGACCGAATTCAAGTTCGCCGTTTAGCATCAGATCATCGATCTTTGTCTTCTCAAAACTCACGCCAAAATCCATTGTCCTCGTAGTCTCCAATGGATCTTCTACCTTTTTCTTGCCATGAACGGTCTCCACTTTGTCGATATGGTATCCCGCTTCTGCTAGGCTCAGCAATAGATAGCTCAAGACAGAATTAGTCCTCATCGAACCCTGGTTGTAAACATCTCCGTACTTTCCTTTCTCGGCCAGTAGAATGTAGCCACTGATAATATCGGATATATGCGACCAATCCCGGAATGCATTCACATTCCCGATAACTATTGAATCGGTATCCCCAAACTTGAGCTTCATGGTCTGATTGGTGATCACCGAGGTAACGAACATATTACCTCTACCTGCCCCTTCGTGATTGAAGGCTCGGGAGACTATGGTCTTTATTCCATACGAATGCCAATAGTTCCGCATAAGAAAATCGCCGTATACTTTGCTTACGGCATAAGGTGACATTGGCCGGAGCGGATTGGTCTCGCTGATAGGAAGTTCTGGGATACGTTCGGGCTCGGGAAAAATGGTGCCGTGCTTTTCAAGCGCTTGTTTATATTGAGCTTCTGATGAAACAACAAATCCGTACTCTTCGCTAGATGCAGCAAAAATCACTACCGGATTTAGGTCTTTAATCCTTATAGCCTCAAGAAGGTTAGCCGTGCCATAGACGTTGGAACTCATGGTCTCCAGTGGATTGGAGAACGATCTAGGGACGAATGATTGGGCGGCTAGATGGAAGATCATATCAGGTTCGCTTATATTCAAGGAGTCGCCAAGGCTAGATATATTCTCCAAATCGCCCTCTATAAACCGTACCTCTTCTGTTATACCTAGTCTGCTGAGGTTGCGTGGGGTAATACCGTCTCCACGTCTACGCAACAGTCCGAACACTTCTGCTTCTTGGTCGAGAAGAGCCTTTGCCAAAAGGGATCCGACGAATCCACTTATTCCTGTGATTAATACTTTTTTATTATTCAGTGGCATTAAACTACCTCAAACCCAATTTTATTGGATTTTTTTTGTAAACACTCAAGGGTTTGCGAATCCATACCCTTCCGCCAATCTCTCTATCCCTTCTTCCAGTGAACATTGGGACCTGAAACCGAGAACCGATTCTGCTTTGGATGTATCGGAAAGTGTATGATAAACATAATTTTTGATAGGGTTTTCAACGTATGTCGGCTTGATCTCAAGTTGGAGCTGATTGTTAAGAAGTTCGATTACTTCATTAAAGCTATATGATTTGCCAGTTCCCGCATTTAAGATTCCATGATAATCTGAGTTCATAGCCATCTTCAATGCTCTCACGATATCCTTTACATAAATGAAATCGCGTGTTTGAGTGCCATCTCCATATATAACAGGAGTTTTTCCCTCTTTCATTTTCCATAGGAACTGGGTGACCATATTGGCATACATTTTCTTCGATTCCTCTCTTATGCCGTATGCTGAAAAGAATCTTAATCCAATAGATTTTAGGCCAAACAAAATATTGTAAAGTTCGGCTATACGTTCAACAGCCAATCTGGCTTCGGTATAATAATCGGTGACCAGTATCTTCATATCTTCTCGATGAGGCGGGTTGAGGCCATTATATAGTGATGAAGACGATGCATATACCACTCTGGCACCTGATTTTTTAGCAAGTTCGAACACCGCTATTGTCCCATTTATAGCCTCGCCGACTAAGAATGGTTGCTTCTTGTACATGGGCGAGGAGGAAGGTATTCCAAGATGAAAAATCTCAATTGGATTTAGATCCAATATGGGGATCTCCAAACAACTTGCTTCGATGACATTTAGATTTCCATCAAGCCCTGCTAAATTGTTCAAGCTCCCAGTATGCATATTATCAAGAACAACAACTTCTTCTCCCGAGTTTAACAGATCCTCGACCAGATTAGATCCTATAAAACCTGCGCCGCCTGTTACCAGTACGCTCATCCTATTCAAACTCCAGTTGGATTGACAGTATCAATATTTTATTAACAATCTTTGAACCTCAAATTCGTCTCATATATATTTAAGATTTATGTGGCTGGATTCGTCAGAGGATATCGTCTCCATTCAGGGAGACTCAGCCAATCTTGAAAATTTGGATTTTTTTTTGGCCTTCCTAGCTATAGACGAAAACCTGAAGAATTGAAATTAAAGATCTCAATTGTTGAAGTGAAATAGAGGTTATTACTATGAATATTGCGTGCTAGATTGCGATTACATATTTGTTTCAAAATCAACCACGTTTCATAATTGATTATACCCCTCAAAAATCAATTAGCTGACGTCGGAATGATTTTTCAGAATTATGAATCATTCCGACACTTGAATAATATATGTTGGTATATCGATAATTCCAGCATCTTGCGATTAAGTCAGGTCTTAAAAAAAAAGAGAATAAGGTCGACTAGTTATGATCAGACCAAAGAATAGATTCGCTATTCTTAGATAGAATTTGAATTAATCTCCAGTTTCTTTACACATTTTTCAATAATCGATTTTTGCAGAAGTGGGCTTATGAATGTCGAATTTCATGCTCTAACAATTAATCTTTTATAGGAAAACATAATAACAGAAGTGCTGAATGCGGAGCGGAGGTGCAGGCAGACAATTGTGATCCCCGATCTGAGCATAATAATCTCAATGCTTATTGATTCTATGTTGGCAGCTGAACAGATTTGTTCATGATGTTAAGTGTGGGTGCATCAGGATGCCGGTTGCAATAAGTCTTGAGGTATGATGCCGGGTTTCGGGGAAATCATCCGCACTGCATGGAGGTATATTAGTCGGAGAATTATTTCGCATTTGATTGCCGAAAGGTTTATAGGATGATACGTTAGAAAAGAACCAAAGAAATACCAAGGAG